>CP060531.1:1306392-1632990 GCA_016806715.1 Thermoplasmatales archaeon
AGGGAATGGTGGAGGAAGCCAGCGACAAGAGACGAAAAGATTTTGACGTATCGAACCTGGTAGTGAGCACAAAGTGTGGGGAATCTGACACGACATCCGGCCTTGCATCAAACCCAACTGTGGGAGTAGTGTTTGACAGACTTGTTGACGAAGGTGCTACAGTTATATTTGGCGAAACATCAGAATTAACAGGGGCCGAGAGCTATGTCGCAAAAAAGTGTGCTACTCCTGAACTTAGAAAAAAATTTCAGAGGATGTTTGACGAGTACCAGAACGATATAGTTAAGGAGGGTGCAGATCTTCTGGGCTCGCAGCCGACAAAAGGGAACATAAAGGGTGGTCTGTCAACCATCGAGGAAAAGGCATACGGAAATATACAAAAGGCCGGAACAAAAACAATAATCGATGTCCTAGACTATGCAGAAGAGCCCAAGAAAAAGGGGCTGAATTACATGAATACATCTTCAGCAGCTGCAGAAGCAGTTACGCTATTTTCAGCAGCTGGAGCAGTTGTTCATCTCTTTACAACTGGGCAGGGAAACATAGTGGGCAATCCAATTGAACCGGTTGTAAAGACTACTGCAAACCCAAACACTGCGAAGACAATGAGCGAACACATAGACCTTGATATCTCAGGGCTGTTAAGATTTGAATTTGACCTGAAGGAAGCTGGAAACAGGCTCTACGATAGAATGCTGCGAACAGCTTCGGGAACGCTAACTGCAAACGAGATATTGAAGCATCACGAATTCGCCCTTACCAAGCTCTACATCTCAGCTTAATAATTTTATCGATACAAATATTTCTAAATACCTATTTAATAACTCTTTTAGATGGAGCCAAAAGAGAAACTTAATGAACTCGCATATAAGCATATTTTTGATGGTTTATTGCAGGGAAAATTCAGGCCTGGAACATTCCTTAACATAGATGATATCTCCGAAAACCTGAAAATCAGCAAAACCCCGATCAGGGAAGCACTTCTGGAGCTCGAAGGAGAAGGACTGATCATTAGAAATGGACGGTATTATCACATTTTCAGCCCCTCAAGGAAAGAGATCATGGATCTGTATGATGTAAGGAGGATTCTGGAAGGCGAAGCTGCAGCCCTGGCTGCCGGGAATCCATCTCCCGCACTGATCACTGCACTGGATCAGACCATAAGCCGAATAGAGGAGCTATCCATGGTAGGAGAACCAGACCCGATCCTGTTCGCAGACCTTAGCGGCAAGTTTCACTCCATCATCTGTACAGGTTCTGGAAATGAATTCCTGTCAAAAATTGTGGGCGATATTAGATTGAAGCTTAAGATAGTGAGAGTAACGTCATTCACAAGTTTCAATAGGAGGAAAGAAGACCTGCTGGAGCATAAAGCAGTCTTCAACGCGATAAAGAGCAAGAATCCATCACTGGCAAAGGAACTTATGATCGATCACCAGAGCAGGGTTATAGAGTACGTGAAGAGGGAATTACTCATGCAGTTCTACGAGTGATTTTTAGTGAAACCTTAGCATCCGTGTACTGTCGGATATTGGTATGTTCTCGGTTGGCTCTATACCTAGGCCCTTACCTCCAGGCGAAAGCGTGTTCTTGTCAATAGTTCCGGTGAAAGAGAAAAACTTCGGTATCTCATTTGGTGGAGTTTCTACCAAAGTCTTTCCATCATATGAGCAGCCAAGGTTTGCACTGGCCAGGATTCCTATCCATCCATTGTGCGGTCTGTTGTGAAAGGCTAGCGTCGCGTTATTTGCCCTCATTAGGCCCATCAACTCTATGAATGGGGTTACCCCGCCGATCTTTGTAACATCGGGCTGATAATAGCTCAAGCAATCATTTTCCAGTAATCTCTTGAAATCAAATATGCTGAAGAAGTTCTCTCCAGCAGCAACCGGACCAATCGTATTTAGTTTCCTGAGCGAATCAAAATCATCAGGAGGCCACATTGGCTCCTCAACCCACTTAAGTTCGTACCTCGCGGACTTGATCATGAATTCTCTTGCTGTCTCAAAGTCCATTGAGCAGTTCATGTCAACCATGAGGTCGAAATCATATCCCAGTTCATCCCTTATGCTTTTCACTGTTTCAAGTGTGTCAAACCACGTCTGGTGCAGTTTTATCGACTTATAACCGTCTGAGATCAAATTTCCCACTGCTTTTGTTGCAACGGAGGGTTCCGAATACCGTGAGAGAGATGCATATCGTTCAACAGATGACCTTCTTTTTCCCAGTATTCTTGCAAGTGAGGAACCGGACTCTTTTGTCAGCATATCCCACAGGGCAATATCAACACCTGAAATAGAACCTGTAGTAATGCCGTAACCGCCTGAAAAGGTCATTTTCCTCATGTTATTCCACACTTCCCTGATATTATTCTCATCCGCGGAGGTTAGATAATCTGTAAGTATGTTCAACAGTGCAATATATGGTTCCCTGGAGTTTCCGGCTGCTGTCAGTATCTCTCCCCACCCTACCGTCCCATTACCATTCCTTATCTTCACAAATAGCTGATTACCCCATTCCTGAATCCACATCTGTTCCGGGTTGGTCTTATTCAGTGGGATGGATGCTTTTATCGCTTCTACACTTTTTAACATAATAACAATAGATTAATGCTTTTCAGGTTAAAAATATTACAGTAAATATCTCTATGTATACTGTATAATATATTCTCTACCAATTTCACGGAAAACATTAAAGTGAAAGATCAGCCCGGCGTCCAGAAAGTCCTGAAATCTCTTCATGCCTGAAACAGCTTCTCAGGTGGTCATTCACCATCCCAGTCGCCTCCATGAATGAATAGCAAATCGTTGGTCCAACAAACTTAAACCCACGTCTTGAAAGGTCCCTGCTCATTTCGTCAGACTCAGCGGTTCTGGTTGGAATCTGTTTTATGTTTAGCCAATTGTTGGTAATCTGGGCATTTTCGGTGAATTTCCAGATATATGAGTCGAAAGATCCATACTCTTCTTTCACTGTCAGGAAAGCTCTGGCGTTCTGGATCGCTGAGTTTATCTTGAGGTGGTTACGTATTATGCCCTTATCAGAAACGAGCGAAGCTACCTTGATTTCATCGTATTCCGCTATCTTTACCGGGTCGAAGTTGTCATACGCTTTCCTGAAATTTTCCCTCTTATGCAATATGGTCTTCCACGATAACCCTGCCTGTGTGCCCTCGAGTATCAGAAACTCAAACAGGCTTCTGTCATCGTGCACCGGTACACCCCACTCCTCGTCATGATACCTGATGTATAGAGAATCGTTCTCCGGCACCCAGTCACACCTTACCCTGTGTTCCATCCGGTTACACCTTTCTCAATTTTTTGATCTTGATCTCCTTCCGATAGGTATAAATCAGCGACAAAGTCACAACAATTCTCCCCGTGTAAGCTGGAATGGGAAAGAAAAGCCTATATTGCTGCATTTCATCTTACAACTTCCTTCCGGAGGGCTTCTATTGCATCTTTGATCTCGTTAACAGAGGCTTCGTTCTCAAGTGTGCTGATATCTCCCGGCAATTGATTAGAATACACGGCTTTCAGGACTCTCCTCATTATCTTGCCGCTTCTTGTCTTTGGAACCATGTGAACGTAGTGGATTTCATCCGGAATCAGGATTGGTCCCATTGTCTCCCTGATACCTTTCTTCAGCTTCTCGGTGAGTTCTCTCCCTGGTGTAACTCCATGCTTTGGAATGATAAATGCGACAATTCCCTCACCCTTTACATCATCCGGTTTGCCGAAAACTGCCGCTTCAGCTATCTCCGGGAATGAGACAAGCGCATCCTCTATTTCAATGGTTCCTATTCTATGCCCGGAAACCTTCATTACTTCGTCGGATCGGCCAAGGAGCCAGTAGTACCCATCTGAGTCTTTCATCGCGTAGTCACCGTTGAAATATTTTCCAGGATATCTTGAGAAATAGGCACTCTTGTATCGCTCACGGTCATTATTCAATGACATCATCATTCCGGGCCACGGTTTCCGGATTGCGAGGAAACCTCTCTGATTGGCATGCACTTCATTTCCGTCCTCATCAAGAATAACAGGGTCAATCCCGGGGAGCGGAAAAGTAGCAGAACCTGGCTTCAGTGTTCCAAGTCCAAGTTCGATGGCAGGAGAAATTATGAATCCGCCTGTCTCTGTCTGCCAGTAGGTATCAACAATGGGGCATCTGGACCTGCCAATTATCCTGAAATACCAGTGCCAGGCTGCAGGGTTAATTGGCTCTCCGACAGTGCCGAGCACGCGCAGGCTGCTTAGATCATGCTTGGCTGGATACGCATCTCCGTACCTCATGAGGAGTCGAATCGCGGTTGGGGACGTATATAGGAGATTCACGCCGTACTTTTCAACAATATCCCACATCCTGTCAGGTTCTGGATATGTTATGGCTCCTTCATACATTATGGATGTCAGTCCGAGTATCAGCGGTGCGAATACTATGTAACTGTGCCCTGTTACCCACCCTATATCGGCCGCACACCACCATCTGTCGTCTTCCTGCGGATTGAATGCCCACTTTAGCGTGTTCGCAATCCATACGCTGTATCCTCCATTTCCGTGTACAACGCCTTTCGGCTTGCCTGTCGTTCCTGAAGTATAGAGGATGTAAAGAGGATCATTTGAATCCATTTTCTCTGGTTCTACGTAAACGTTCTGCTCTTTTGTAACCTCATCATACCAGAAATCCCTGCCTTCAACCATTTCAACAGGATTTCCGGTATTTCTAACCACGATTATCTCGGAGACCGTTGAAGTCTGTTCCACTGCCTCGTCAACAATTCTCTTAAGATCTATGACCTTCCCGGCTCTGTTTCCACCATCGGCTGTTACGACCACCTTTGCTCCGCAGTCGCGAATGCGTTCCGCAAGGGAATTTGCCCCAAAACCTGAAAAAACAAGGGTGAATGGTGCTCCTATTCTTGCAGCTGCCAGCATGGCTACTGGTGCTTCAATTATCATTGGGAGGTAAATTGCAATGCGATCTCCTTTCTTTATACCCGCGTCAATCAATGCCTTTGCGAACGCGTTCACCCTTTTCAGGAGCCCGTGATATGTCACAATCTTCTCGGCTCCGGATTCGCCAACCCAGATGAATGCAGCCTTGTTCCTGCGGTGGCTCTTAACATGTCGGTCAAGCGCATTGTATGAAACGTTTATCTTTCCGTTGAGAAACCACCTGTAAAATGGGGCATCTGAATCGTCAAGAACTCTGTCCCACTTGCCATACCAATCAACTATACCTGCGTGTTCGTTCCAGAATTCATCGGGACTTTCAAGTGATCTCCTGTGCATTGCTTCATATAATCCCCTCTGATGAGATACGTACTCATCTACAGGTAGAGTAACATTTACCTTGCCCGTGTCTTCTTCCATAGTCGAATATATAGGATGCATAGTATTTTAAGTTTGCAGGGGCAATCTGGAGGAGATAACCAATAGTACTTATGGTCCGACAGGAACTTTAATGTTACAGGTGAGCAGAATCAATCGAAATTCAAATAACAGCTCTCCCGGCAATGGCTGCCGCCCACTCACTCAAAGTATGTCTGGAGGCTTCAAACAATGTGCAAACTTTCAAGGGTTATCCTAATTATTTTCTTGCCTTGTTCTGAAACCGCAGAATAGGGTATTCTAGCGTTTCCTAAAGGGACGCCAACTAGTTCTTAGTCAAAAGCAGCAAAAACTCGGCAAGTACTTTCCTAGACTCTAATAGACAGAAATAATTAATTTATGAGAGGCTGTCAACGGAGAACCGACAGCATCCAAAAACAGGATGTGTTTTCCTACAGCATTCTTAAAGTAAAATATCTATTTCTTGAATTTAGCCCTTATGTAGCCGTTCTGCTCCTTAATGTCAACTGCCAGACCAAGTCTTGTAGATATTTCCTCAAATTTCTGCCGGCTCATAAGGTGTGATCTCACAAATTTCCTGTTGAAACTGCCGTCATCGGTGATCTCGTAGAATATGAGGCTCCCTCCTATGTTTACTCTTTCCATTATGTTTTTTATGGAATCCTCCCTGTCTTTCCAGTGATGAAAAGAGAGGCTCGAATATGCAAGGTCAAATTTAGAGTCTCCCGGTATTGACCTGCTGCTCCCGTTCTTGAAAGAAATCCTGTCCTCCAGGTTAAGCTTTTTACTCTTATTTGTTGCCTTTGTAACCATCTGGGTAGACGGATCTATACCAAGTCCCCGGAAGTTCTCAGTTGTTCCCGCAAGGGAAAGAAGCAGGAAACCTGTTCCAGAGCCTATGTCTAGAACACTTCCAAAGTCACAGGAGGTGAGGTCATTTAGAACAAAGTTGTAAAACTTCCTGAGGGTGGGAATAGCCCTGGTGATTCCATAAAATTTAGCGCCCAGGCTTCCAAATTTTTCTTCTCCCTCAGCATACAATTCTTTTCCGTTATAATCAGGATTCATAATCAGCAGATACCAGTAATCAATTATCCCGACTGGTTATATAAATTGTCACAGCAAAGCAAATACGTCAGTATAATGCCCAGGCCAGTAATGATCTTGCTAGTTGACCAAAGGGAAATGCAAATGAAAATGCAACTTTATGAAAAACATGATCCGATCTGTAAAAGTTTCATCTCAAATTCTCCATGCAGAGAGTCCGGCCAACGTTTCAATAGAATGGTATTCCAGAAGCTCGTGCACAAAAGACTGGCCAGTAGGCAGTGAATTAGCAATAACCGGAGGAAGATTGAAGGACAAAAGTGCACCTTTGTATCCACTTACCAGCCCTCAAGATTTTTTCTAATATTCTCGGGGTGTTAAATCTGTGCCTAATTTTATTACGCTTGATGCAATTGTGAATCATTGTCAAAAGATCAGTCTTCAGAGGCAGCAGATGTGATCGATTTCAAGCCGGACATCAATAATGGGCTTACATCAGATGAGGTTGAGAAGCTTAGGAAAAAATACGGGTATAACGAAATCCCGGAAAAGAAGGAAAGCCCCTTTCTCTCCCTCGGCAAGAAATTCTGGGGCACAACCGCATGGATGCTTGAGGTAACCGCTGCACTGACATTTGTATTGCAGAAATACATCGATTTCTACATAATTGCTGCTCTGCTTATTGTTAATGCTGTAATAAGCTTCTTCCAGGAGGAGCGTGCATCAAAGGCAGTAAGCATATTGAAGCAGAGCCTTCAGGTGAAATGCCGGGTTCTCAGGGGCGGCAAATGGATCATTGAGGACGCAAGGGCACTTGTTCCTGGAGACGTGATACGCATACGATCCGGGGATCTTGTTCCTGCCGACTCTATCCTCGTTGACGGCTATCTGGACGTAGACCAGTCTGTTTTGACAGGTGAGTCCATTTCTGTAGAAAGGAAGAATGGAGAGAAGGTGTTTTCCGGATCAATAATCAAAAAGGGCGAAAGCACGGCGATGGTTATTGCTACTGGAGCTGCTACATATTTTGGAAAAACTGCCGAACTCGTCCAGACGGCATCCCCAAAACTGCACATAAATGAAGTTGTTTCCGGAGTGCTAAAATGGCTTCTCGCTATTGCCATTACGCTGGTTATAGTTTCTCTCATAATATGGATTATAAGAGGACTCAATGTCATTGCCATACTCCCGCTCCTCCTGGTGCTCCTTATAGCTGCCATCCCTGTGGCCCTTCCTGCAATGTTCACAGTCAGTATGGCGCTTGGCTCCATGGATCTGGTCAAGAAGGGGATAGTGGTCACCCGGCTCAGCTCGATTGAGGATGCAGCAAGCATGGATATCCTCTGCACCGACAAGACGGGCACAATAACACAGAACAGGTTAACAGTCGCTTCAGTCATACCTCTGGATGGATACAGCGAAGACCAGATAATCATGTATGGCGCCATGGCTTCGTCTGACGCAAATAATGATGCTATAGATTCCGCGTTCCTTCAGGAATACAGGAAGAGAAAATTACCCGAATTCTCTGTGGAGAAGTTCGTTCCCTTCGATCCGTCCACTAGGAGAACGGAATCAGACTCTGTCATTGACGGCAGAAGACTCCACATAATGAAAGGTGCAGTCAAGACCATTGCTTCGCTGGTCCAGGACAACAGCAACGATGCAGAGAAAAGGATGGCGGACCTTGCTGTCAAAGGATACAGGACAATAGCCGTGTCCATCGCGTCGGCAGAAAAAAAAGCGGAAATTGCGGGTTTTGTGGCACTGTATGATCCCCCTAGGAAGGATTCCAGGGCCCTCATAAGCGAGCTGAAGGATCTTGGAATCAATGTGAAAATGCTTACCGGGGATTCCGAGGAGATAGCGATGGAAACCGCACGGCAGGTAGGGCTGGGGCTTTCAATCACTCCGGTGCATAATGACATTTCTCCGGATACCATTGAAAAGAGCGACGGTTTTTCTGAGATTTATCCCGAGGACAAGTACCAGATAGTCAAGGCGCTGCAGGAGAAGCACCACGTCACCGGGATGACGGGAGACGGAGTAAACGACGCACCTGCTCTCAAGGAGGCGGAGGTGGGCATTGCTGTCAGCACATCTACTGATGTTGCCAAGGCAGCTGCAAGTGCTGTACTGACAAAAGAAGGGCTGGAAAACATCGTGGATCTCATAAAGGATGGCAGAGCCATATACCAGCGGGTTGTCACATGGGTTCTTAATAAGATCACGAGAACCATAGAAATAGTAGTCTTTGTGTCCCTTGCCTTCCTCATTCTTGGGAGCTATATAGTCAGCGCATTTGACATCGTACTGACACTTTTCCTGATAGATTTTGTCACAATATCACTGTCAACAGACAACGTGAGGTGGTCGAAAAAACCGGAATCTTGGGATATTACTTCATTGGTCAAGGTGGCAGCTGTTATTGGAGCCATGATGATCGCTGAGTCATTTTTATGGCTGTTCATTGGGATGAAATACTTGTCCGTTGGAAATCAGGTGCCCATGTATTCCTTTTCCTTTGGTATACTGCTCTATTTCGGAATATTCACAACGTTTGTGACCAGAGAAAGAAAGCATTTCTGGTCATCCATGCCCGGAAAGCCTCTTTTCATTGCGCTCATTGTTGATATTTTTGTGGTCTTAGCAATAGAAACCTTTGGAATTCCCGGCGTTGCTGCAATGCCTATATGGATCACGCTGCTCACACTTTCATTCACCGCGCTTGTGTCGCTAATTGTCAATGACGGCATAAAGTCGATCCTGCTCAGGACAGTTAAGATTGTATAATGTAGTGTGGCTCAAACAGATTCATAATCGCTCACACTGCTCATTGCAATCATGTTCAATGTAATGTGTTTCAATTCCAAGCAAGACAGGGCATGGGGTGGATCCGGGGTGATTAGCTTTCATCCCTGTTTTTGGGGATAAAAGAATTTTCCAGTGGGCAAACCGCAGTTATCAGCGAACTATCAGTACTGAAACTGGTGAGTTTGCAGACACTCTCTGGGACACAGACCCGAAGAGTATGCCTTTCTTGAATCCAGGTTTTCTGTTGCCCATGACGATCATGTCAGGCATAAGTTTCTCTGCCACTTCCAGTATGCTACTCACAGGGTCTCCGTATTTTATTATCCCCTCACAGTTTGTTATTCCTGCCTTCTTTACTTCATCGACCAATTTTTTAATTCTCTCCTTGGTTTCCTTTATGATGTCGGAGTTCTCATCGAGAAGAACTTCCGTGGCTCCGGTCAGGTCACCCATCGGAGCATATACGGGCTTGACGACAGTGATTATGTAGAACCTGGCGTCGTCATGCGGTACCAGTATGTTTTTGGCAAATCTGTAAGCCCTCTCTGCCTCAGGAGAAAAATCCGTGGCAAGCAGTATTGAACTTATTTTATCTTTTGAATCCATACATTTCACTCCTTCCAAAACAACAGCGATGTTGTTTATTATATATCCCACACATCATAATAAAGCAATACTCTATAATATTAGCATCCAATTTTAGGAACTATAAATCGTTAGAGAATAGCGGATGATTAAAGATACTTGATCAGCCGTAACGGCTTAACATCAAGATTTCCGAACATGTTATGTTTTCCGGAGCCAATGCCCAACAGCAAACCCTTCTTATCGGACACTTCAAGCCTTGTTTCCTGATCCGCCAGAATATAAGACATTTCCTGCAGAAAGGAAATTTTTTTCAATTCCCTTGGTACTTTTCTGACAATTTTTCTCACTACTCTCGGTTCATCGAGAGATACGACTATGTGCTTATCGGCGAACTGAGCCGACATAGCATGTTCCCTTTCGAGAGAAATAGAAATCCTGCCTGACTGCACGACAGGAACGATAAATTCCAGCATGCTTCGGAGGTTACTGTCTTTCATGTATAGGTCTGGCTGTGAAGCTTATCTTTCCGCTGATTGTGAAAGAAGCGTTTACCCAGGGAAGTTTAATTTTAACATCCTCCATAACCAAATCTGCACTGCTCTTTGTTCCTTCCACTGCCTTGATAAAATTCTCGATCAAAGTTTCTTCCTGTCCCATAAGTAATCAATAAAGGATAGTATTTAAGCATATCTGATTACGTTGTGTCGCAGAAGAGTGTTATGCATATTTTATGCGCGGATACTGAATCAGCTCTTGAATCAGTTTCCATTCCTCGGGGTACCACATTTGCAGTGCGCCTAAAATTAATTTGAGATTCTGCACAATATAAAGAGAATTCTTCCTTTGCACCCTCTTGTCGTATTACCGCCACGGTGGCTTTGTGCACTAGAATTACCGATCCGCAGCTATCATAATATCGCGGCAAGGAAAATGATGGCGTATCCCAACAGTATAATGACGACGAGTAAAGTCACTATTTTCTTGATGCTCAGGTGAAACATAGTGACTGTTATTGGTACATACCTATTTATTGTCTTTATTATAGAAACCCGGCATAGTCACGCAGTCAATACTGGAGATCAGGTTACTTTTATTTCACGCCTCTTTTCCCAGCTCCTTATCAACCGGTAATATACGAAAGCTCCAGCGACCTGCAGAGTCCCACCCAGGACAAGAGGAAGAGGGAAATAAGCATCCATCAGGTAGCCACTGGCACCTGATGTCATCTGCGATCCTCTGGTGCTTAACCCCTGTATGCTGGATGCAGCACCATAATCCTCATTTCCAATCCCCCTGACGCTAATTGCGCTCCTCATAGGTGCCCCAAGTCCCGCAACTGCACTCCTTACGGCATAGAGTGAAAAAGCCAGGACAACAAAGGGAGAAAATGCCACTATAACAAGCAACAGCCCCTGGAATGTCCTAGCTATGGATGAAACAGTTATTGCGCGCACGTGGGTAGAATTCAGGAATTTTCCGGAAAGATACGAACCAAGCGCAGTTGCCGCATACGCTAGGGTGAATATCTCGCCAACATACGATACACTTACGCCGTATCGCAGTTCGAACCACAACGGGAGGAGAGGAAGTGCCATTCCTATACCAGCACCGTTTATTATGTTAGGCAGCACAAGCCTCATCATGTAACGAAAACTTTCCTTTTTCATTACATGGGTTGTCTTCGTTGGTCTCTTTCTCTCCTTAAGGAGCATTAGAGAGATAAAGGAGACAAGCAATATGAAAAAAGAAACTGCAAAGAGGAGTCTGAAGGCTAGAACGTTTCCATAGATGGGACTGAGATATCCATGAAAAATCAGGAAGAACCCGCCAAATATTGAGAAGACAGATGCCACAACATTTATCCTGGCCAGCCGTCCAACCCTGTCATGTTCCTCCGGCCAGCTGCTAGCAACATAGGCAGTCATTCCCGGAGAAAAAGCTCCTCGCATTCCGCCCGCTGTTCCGGTGATTCCACCTATAATTGCTGAAACGGATATCACGTATATATTCGAGGACAGGGCGAGACCGAGAATGGCAATAAGCGGCAAGAGTTCACCGATTATAAGCGACTTTGCATATCCTATACGGTCTCCGAGCATCCCGAGAACCAGGGCGAAAATCATGTTAAATAATACTATCACAAGATAGAGGATTCCTATGAAGACGAGGCTGTACCCTAGTATGTTCAGGTATAGGGAAAGGGAGAGTGTTACGAAGATCAAGGCCATGCTCCTGGCGGCTCTTGAAAGAAGTAGGAACTTGAATGATCGGTTGATTTTCTCTGGCGACTCTGTAAACATAAATTTCCTTATATCACTAAATTATTTATTCGTGACGTTTTATGCTAACAAGCAGAATTATCACTTTCCAATTTATCGCCAATATAAACAAGCGAATTCGACTGAAAAAGTTTTTATTCATTGTTGGTGATAGACAAACATAACAGAAAAGTCATACTAACATGATTGCATTTAGTAACAGCAACAGGAGAACAAAAATGTCAAAATCTGGAGAAAACTCATCCATCTTGGTCTGGAGGACAATGAAAGACGTATGGAAACTGTGGTACAGGCAGGCCGAGAGAAATCTTTCTCTAGTTGGGCTCAATAATATGGAATACAACGTACTCAGGATACTTTCCGAGAATAATGCCCTCTCCATGGTACAACTGGCTAACCTGTCGATGGTAACCCAGGGATGGATAACCAGTATGGTTGACAAACTTGAGGAACGGAAATTGCTTGAAAGATCCAGGAGCACTGATGATAGGCGTATCATAATGATTCAAATAACAAATGCCGGTAAGAGGCTGATGTCACGTGCGCAACAAGCTCACGTGAAGTTCCTGGAAGAGTCAATTAAGGGGTTGAATGAGTCTGAAATTTCAGATTTGCTTGGCTTACTCGAAAAACTTAAAGCATCTCTGGTTGAAAGACCAGAAAAAACAGAAGAGTTGTCTCAAAGCCATTGAAATCAGGTTATGTGATTAAGACAACTTTTCCATTAATATCTTTTTGGTTAACGTTCTAAATCGGTTCTGATCATTCTTTTGGTTTGCAGTTTCGTTTCTGTAAGCTTCCCAAATGTATCAGCAATGGTATAAGAAGTCAGACGTGTTTCCACGGACCAGTCTCTGGATCAATTTAGTTGTATAAAGTAGGGGGTTCAATTCCCCTTCAGTGGCTCTCGAAACATGTTTGCAATCCACGTCGTTAGAATATAATCTTGACATAACTGGGGATTTTTATAAAATTTTTTTTTAATGAACCATAAGTAGGACCTCTTGATTTGGAGATGTGAAGCTATCTCGTACATTGATTAAAAGAAGAAGGATGATAATAATAGTCTGGATAATTATAATGGTCGCAGCAATCCCAGCGTTAATGGGGTACTCCTCATTGATATCCTATTCAAACACGGGCCCATCTAACAGCTCAACAGAATCTGCAATGGCGAGCAGTATCTTGAAAAATGTGTCCTCATCAAACCAGAGCCTCATTATACTCGTTCAAGGAGACCCTTACAGTTCTGGAGTAGCCAATATTTCACTTGGTCTACAATCGACGCTTTCGGCAAGCAGTATCAATAATTTTACCGGAAGTGATTCTCCGTTCAGTTCTTACTCAAATTACATCAATTCGATTGCTTTGGCGGATAAGGCAGATATAGTTGACACCAATACTAATCTCACCATCGCATCTACAAGGATTTTCGGATTTCCTCAGGCCTTCTTTCTCAACTGGAGCGAATATGGATTTACCCGATCAAACATAACGCATTCAGCCCAGATCGCAGGATACAATAATTCTCAGTATGAGCGGTCGTTCCTTAATAGCCTAAATGAAACCATGGCAAATACCAGTTCCCTGACGTATTCCTCTGCACTCTCTGCTGTTAGTAATGCAGTAAATTCTTCAGTTTCCAGCCTTTATGGACAGAATGTCTATATTTTAGCTGTTGCAAAGTATCTAACGGTTCTTAACTTCACTGAAAATCCTGCATTTATTACTGCAAGCATAATTAGTCAATACTCTGGAACAAGTGTTTCGACGGAAATGGTCAATTCCATATTGGTATCATTAAATCCGGGGGAGTACTATTTGAAAAATTACGGACTTTCTGGTATACCGAAATTCCTGGCAAGCAATTACATAAGTCCGGATAGTAAGTACTTCATCATTGATGTGAATTTCAATTCACCCTCGTCGTACCTTGATAAAAATGGAAGCTCCCCCTCACAATCAGCTACACCGTTTGTGTCTGCAGTAGCTAAACAGTTCTTTGGGAGTAATGCATCAGTAACAGGACTTGGAGCGATATCATACCAGACTCAACAGGTTACAAGCTCATCAGGTTTTGCATTTGCATTGATATTTGTGGTTCTTGCTATTGCTGTTTTTATCACCTTGGTGTCTTATAAGGCATCAATTCTCAGTTTAGTAATGGTATCAATAGCCACTGCACTGGGATATATTTCTATATATATCACCGGAACCCTTTTCCACCCGGTAAACTATGTGGTGAATTATACGCTCACTGCCGTGATCCTTGGTGTTTCAACTGACTATCTTGTTTTCATTCTTTCAAGATTCAGACAGGAGTTGAGGGAGGGAAAGGATCAGGAATCTGCGCTTGAAATCGCTGTTTCACGTGCTGGAAAGGCAGTCCTGATCAGCGGAATTACGGTATCTGCCAGCCTCTTGATGTTTGCAGTATTTCCAGGGTTCAGAACATGGGGGATTGTACTTTCACTGGCAATAATACTGACAGTGATTATGGAAGTCACCCTTCTTCCGGCCATTATGAAGTTCCTCGGTCCAAAAATATTCATGAAATCAGGAATGAAACCACTTTCTACCGGGTATCACCAGAACTCATTATTCTACAGGACAACCAAGGCAGCCACAAAGCACAAACTTGCCGTTGTTGGCATCATACTAATTCTTGCAGCTCCAGCAGTATACACGGTCCTGACGGCTCAGACCACCTATAATTTTGACACGGGTCTCCCCCAGGGATTATCAAGTGTGAAAGCTCTTAATCAGATAGACAGCAGCTTTGGGTCCAACAAGCTGTATCCAATTGATATTATTGTTACTCTCGGCACTAATTCGTCAGGAAAACTTACAGCCGGAGATTTATCCAGTTTACAAAAAGCAGCCTCGATTATCAATTCAACTGAGGGTATTCAGGGTGCCGCAGGACCTTATTTCAATAACCTGACTTCAGCCGCGCAATTTACATCTTTCATAGTTGATAACGGGAAGTACGCTTATTTCATCGCTTACTCTTCTTACACACCTTACAGTCAACATGCCATAAATAGCGTTAACGCCTTAAGATCCAACCCTTCTTTGATTGTTGGAGGACTTACATCTCAGGTTATAGACCAGAAGAACCAGAACTCTGTTACCTATACCGAGCTTGGAATTCTCATAGTTGCAGTGATATCGCTGGTTCTGTTTATATCGTTCAGGTCAATAAAATACTCGATTATTTCGGTTAGTGGTTCATTGATAAGTATAAGCTGGACTGCAACAATCGTTTACTTCATATCCGGGTATTTCCTGCATCAGTCTCTGATCTACCTTATTCCCATCATTCTTTTCGTAATATTGATGTCGCTCGGGAACGATTACACCGTCTTCATAATATCAAGGGTCAGAGAGGAACTTAGCTCCGGGGGAGATTTGAATGAAGGAATATCAAGAGGGATGGTAGGGTCCGGGAAAGTTGTTACGTCGCTAGGTCTTATTCTGGCAGCATCACTAGGGGTTCTGGCACTTATTCCATCCGGATTTCTAGAGCAATTGGGCATTGCGTTCATAATTTCGCTGGTACTGGATACGTTCGTGATCAGGGTTTTCTATTTCCCGGCAATGGTGAGCCTGATGTTTGGGAAGAAGAGTATTGATAAGAACCGATTAAAATTTAAAAGTTAATATGATTCTCTTCAATATTCTTTTAGAATGGATAATGTCGATAAAAAAATCATATTTTATTTGATTAAGAACGCACGTACACCCATGAAGGAAATCTCAGAAAGAATTGGCATTTCGGCCCAGGTCCTGAACTATCGGGTCGCTCGGCTCCAAGAATCAGGCGTCATAAGGAAGTTCTCAATTCATGTCAATCCGCAGATAATGGGGTTAATCAGCGGATTCGCTGCTTTCAGGAATTCAAACTATGAATCGAAACACGTGGTTTCAAAGTTCAAGTGCCTAGAGGAAATCACAATATACGAATTTAATGGAAAGGACCGGGACCAGATTTTAGAGTTCATAAGCGACGCCACACAGAAGCTCGGAGAACCGTTCATGAGGTACATTCCTGAGACACGAGATCTTAGAATGTCCATTGGAAAATTCGATCTCGACGTCATAAGAATCTTGAAAGAGAATCCCAGGATGCCAGTACAGGCTATTGCAGAAAGAATGGACACAAAACCAGCCATAGTAAGAAAACGGTTGAACATGATGGAAAAAAACAAAGTAATTACCGCAGTTGCAGAAATTGATCTGACCAAAACTGACTCAACTATACTTTCAATAATATCCAGCAGCATTGAGAACCTTTTTCCATATTTCAGGGATAACATAATATTCTACATATCAGATAAAGGGAATGGAATTATCATTGGTTACTCGGATGATCTGAAAAAAGCCAGGAATACTATTGAAAAGCTGAAAGAAACTGATCCGTCAAGCCAGGTTATGGTTGTCTATGAATACGAGTTTAATTGAATCAGGTCCCTCATGAAATTATTCACTTGCAAACAGGTTTCAAGATATGATCGATTTGCGGATATATCATAATTCATCTACTATGGGGTGCCTTACATAGCATGTAAACATATGTAGGAGGAGTTTTGATTCTCGTTACAAAAAAGCTTCTGAAGATGTAATTGAGTGGGTTTCAGGAGATCACAGGATTAACCATTATTCAACGGCTGGAGGATGAAATTTCAGACCGAGGAAAAAGCAATATGTGGATCATTTTACCTTACCCATTAAAGTGCAAGAAAGGTAGAATCATAAAAGGAGTTTAGCCTGAAACACAGACAAAACACTATTTGCCGGCCAGGGCAATCATGTTTTTAGCCAGTTCTTCTGGTCTGGTCACCATCGGCCAGTGCCCAGTGTCCATTACCCAATAGGGTCCATAAAGCTCTCCCCACTTACCTTCAATGATTTCGTCTACAGGGTCACCGGTTCTGCTGCAAAATATGTAATTGCTCTTGATCGAGTCAAAGTTCTTTGATAGGACTATAGGGTCTGTGGAATGTCTCAATGGCCACGGAGTGGCTTTTGTTAGCATCCAGTCTCTTTCAGGACCCTGAACGTCAGGCCCGATATTATTTAGAATATTTTCATTGAATTGAATTCCAAGGCTCCCACTGGGAGGTTTCCCAAATTCAGCTGCAGGATCAAAACTCCCCTGGGGTGTTCTAATCCTCTCAGGTCTTGTGGCATCCAGGTACAGTATGGACCTAACCTTTTCAGGAATGCGATCACCAACAGGTGCTACCACCTTTCCCGCAAAACTGTGTCCTACGAGTATAACATCATCGAGATCATTGTATTTTATGACATTTAGGACGTCCTGTATTGCAGTTTCAATTCCCACATCCTTGGAAATGAGATGTGATCTTTCTCCCATGCCCGTGAGCGTTATGGGATAAACTTCATTTCCCTTGCTTTCCAGCGGTCGAATTACTTTCTTCCAGACCCATGCACCTAACCATGCACCGGGAACGAGTACAAAATTTGACAAATAAATTCTCCTTATATGCTATAAAGTAGTAATTGATATAATGTTTCGTTAACCTTAGTCTGGGTCGCATGCCTGATCATTAAAGTTGGCAGCCACTGTTCACGACGAATGGATCCGGGGCAATGCTGACTTTTCGCCATCAAGGAAGGAATTGCGGGAATGCCAGGAATCAACACTATTCTAAAGTCAGCATATCTTCAGCTCAAACAGATCATATGTTGGGGTAACCGGTAAGGGAATGATCATCAATCGTTCATTTGAATATGTGCAGCAAAGAATGTAATCTGATCGTCCAGGATGCATCCATTATAAAAGCAAGAGCGAGCACGTTAAAGCTGTCTAATTAATATTAAAGTTCTATAATTTCAACAGCAAAGTCCAGAACATAGGTTTTCCCAATCTACGATGAGAGTTTCCAAAAATGGCGGAGTCTATTTGTTCGTTTTGCAAAAGCAACGATATGCTTTTTAACAGAACTTAACATACGACTGCATGGACCCTCAATGCAGTATCTGCAATGGTAATGCAGACGACGAGTTCAAGAGAGTCGAAGTATGGAAGAACATGTTGTGGAGGATAACGATCAGCACTTACAGGATGGTCGAGGGGTTCTGTTATCTGGAACCAGTGAGACACATTCCCAGCATAACGGACCTTGATGGGGAAGAAGCAAATGAGTTTGGTGCTATTCTTGCGCGTACGAGTTCTGCCCTAAAAACCGTGATGCATGCAAAACTTGTCTATATATACATATTCGGTGATCACATTCCGCACCTGCATGTTCATCTGGCACCACACAAGGACGGAGACATATACACAAATGATGTGATAAGGCATGATGCGAAAATGGACGAATCAGTTTATTCCCGGGACCGGATAAAGCCGCTTATCGAAGAGTTGAGGAGGGCTATTCATGAATGAACCAGTGCATTTCCACATGGCTAACAAGTATGGAGGGCGTGAGGATGACTATTGATAGTGATGAGATCGAGCAGTTAGCGGCGAGTATTGCCAAAGCATCTCCAGTCAAATCATTTCCGGAAGGATACACTTCTGAACTTACTGGGGAGAAACTGGAAATTCCCGTTGGTATAGACATCGTCATGTTCAGGAAGGACGAATATACGGTGATATCAATAGACTCTGAGCGGATTTATTCTACTTCGCTGGATGAAGCGAAATACATATTCTACTCGGCAAAGAGAGGCCAAAGATTTGTTCTCAAGCCAAGGGACATTTCACTGAAAGACATAATTCGAAGATTTGAAGACGACCTGGAAGAGACAGTTCGGATGATAGAGGAAATATCAAATGGCTGGCCTGATTCAAGCAAGGATGAACTGAAGCAGGCATGCTCCAGACTGCTTGGATATCACGAAATTTTCTGACAGGAGACATATACATCCTTAGGCGAACCAAAGAACTTTTTTTTGAATCCCTGAGATCGATCTTACTTTAATTGAGCGCACTCTGTTATATTTCTGTGAAAAGAAATCTATATTCTCACAATGGGAAACGACATAATTTTATATCCAGCACCCTATTCCTCTTGACTTGGACGCATTTCTCATCCTCCTGATAACAGTAGCAGTTCTTTCTGCGATTCACATGATGGCACCTGACCACTGGCTTCCCGTGGTTCTTATATCAAGGAGAGAAAATTACACACGCCGGAAAAGACTCAACCTTTCCCTGATGCTTTCCTCTGTCCACGCGGTTACTTCCATAGTCCTTGCTGTTGGCATCGTGTTCCTGAGCCTTTTGTTCCTTCACCAGTTCTCAACCTATCTCAAGGACGCAGGAATTGTGCTTATGTTTGCGGTAGGCGTATATTTTTTCTTTAACGGTGTAACTGAAAAGTCAGACGAGGCATCATTTGTTAAGTTTTCATTCATCCTTGGTGTCAGTGCTTCACCTGATCTTTCCCTGCTTCCGCTTCTCATAGAGGCACAGGCATACCCGTCCAGCTACAGTGAACTTATGATACTCGTCTTTGCGTTTGTTTCCATAGTTTCACTCATGATAGCAGTCACCGTGGCAGATTTCGGCATCGGAAAATCCCTGCAGAAACTGGAGCCAAGGTACATGGATTACGTCATGGGTGCAATACTCATAGGAATCGGCATATTCCTGTTCTTCTCCTGATCAGATCTCTCCGACTTTTTTCAGGACAACATAGGCAGCGCACAGGTCCTCTATCCCTAACCCCATGGTCTTGAATATTGTCCTGTTGCCCAGACTGTACTCTCCCGGATTAGAAACAAACTTCCCCATGTCCACAAGCCTGAGATCACTTCTATTTAAGCCGGAGCCAATTATTTCCCCGGATTCAAGAAAAGCCTGGTCAATGTGTTCAACTATGACAGAGCTGCTAGCATTGATTACGTCTGGTCCAACCTCAGAACGGTTCGGCAGGTTCCCTCCTGCAAGGTTTATATGGTAATGATCGGGAAGCATTGCAGAGCTGAAAAGTGGGGTTCTTGAAGTGGTTATGGTGGAAATTACATCAGAATTGCGCAAGGCTTCTGCAGGGTTGTCGACGCTGACAACATCCAGCCCAAGCTCCGCAGAGAACCTCTGTGCGAAAGCCCTGGACCTTTCAAGGTGCTGTGAGTATACAAACACTTTTCCAATTTCAAATGCAAATGCCATCCCTTTGAGTTGAGTTTGTGCCTGAAATCCAGATCCAAAGAGCCCGAAATTAATGCTCCTCTGTTTCAGGATCACTGACGAGACCATAGCTGGGAGTGCTCCAGTACGCATCTGCCCCAATATATTTGCGTCAATTATTGCGATTAGTTCCGGAGGGTCTATCTTGAAAACATTGACAACTGCCCTGAACCCGTTTCTGGACGATATATAAGATTTCAACCCTGCGACATTGTATTTTGGTGCACTCGCAGGCATTGTATTCAATATGTGGGTGCCGGTTATGATCCTGTTCCTGGGGCTGGAAAAAGCATCTCCTCTCCCATAATCTGCTATAAAACTCTTTAGGGCAGGGATGAGGTCCTTCATCTCAAGGTTCTCTTGAACCTCTTTTTCTGTTAAGTATATCATGGATGAAGAATGTGAATGGGTAAAAATAGATTGCCCAAAGGCTCAGGTAACTAAAACCTGGCCTGTCCATATAAAGTGCAGATTACGCCTCTTGATTGTACAGTCATCTATCCTCCAAAATAGATGATAATAGTAAAATAATAAATGGGAATGACAAGCGCATGAAACCTTCAATAGAAACTTCCAAACTTGAGGATTATGTCAAGGGAAACAATTCATACTACCTGTACAGGGAAGATGGGAAAATTGAGCTCCATTTTTCACCGGAATTCCCGGAAGCCGTTGCGCATCTTCCGGATGGAGAGCCGGTAGAACACATAATGTACGGGTACGAAAAGGAAGGGAGGATTTATTTCACGGCATTCAAGACAAAGAGCAGTTTTGGTGAGACCACAACTGAACTCGACGGGGAGGACGACCCTGTCATGGAATGGCTGAAATATATTTAGAGTAAAGAACTTCAGTCAAGCAGCGAACCGATAAGGATTGGAAGGATAACAGTTATGTCTCCATACAGGTTTACAAATTCAGCGTCTTCCCTGATTTTTCTCCAGGAGATTGCTTCCTCTAGTTTTGCCCCTGAGAGTGATCCGTCGTATTCCTGGGCTGTCGTTACGTATACTGCAGAATCCAGGCCACCGCGAAACTGGTTCCACCAGATAGTGTGGTGCTTTGATATGCCGCCGCCGAGCATTAGGGCGCCTGTCTTTTTTGCATCAAATACAACATCTGAAAGCAGGTGCTCGTCCTCAAGCAGGTTTATCTTGAAATCCCTGTGGGTTTCGTAAAAGGACCAGAACTGTGATCCTACCGATCCATCAGTCATTCCCGGAACAAAAACGGGTATATTGTTCCTGGCAGCGTTATAGAGAATTGAGGATTCGTCTTCAATCTTCAGGCCGATGCGCTTAAGTAACTCAGATCCGCTCCACTCTTTCTTCTCTTCATATAAGTCATTAAGAATAAACTGAATTTTCTCCTCTATGAGTTCGCCATAACTCTCGTCTGGAACAAAAACATTTCCTAGCCTGTTGATTCCGAGTTCTGCAAGCTTTCGATCGCTGAAGTCAAACGTGCCGGAATAGTATTTGCCAAATGTCCTCGCGACATCGTGATCCAGGGTTCCGGTTGTAGTTATGATGACATCGACCATTTTTCTCTTCACAAGATCATTTATTATCCCCCTGGTGCCAGTAGAAATTATGTCTGCCGGGAATGAAAGGAATGTCGTGTTATCCTCGGTGAACATTTTTTTCAGAATGGAATAAGCTGTGAATATCTTTGCAGAAGTGAAGCCTCCTGACTCGGAGAACTGGTCAATCACATCCCTTAAGGTTGAATTCATGGATAGGTGCATGTCCCTTACAACGTCCTTAAGAAGGTCATTCTTTTCCATGACTCATGATTACATCGCCAATGATAATCTTATTTATGGCGGAGAAACATATCGGGCGATGAATGTACTGGACGCAGCGATCCTCTGGATCCATCTTTTCTCAGCTATCATCTTCATCGGTGGCTCTTTTTTTATATGGCTCGTCCTGTGGCCCTCCTCTTTCGATTTCAATCTAGACGAGAAAGAAAGAACCAGGGTCATAGGGAAAGTCGCAAAGCGTTTTGCGTGGTTCACGCACATAACTCTCATAGTACTTGTTATTACGGGTTTGTACAACGTAACGTGGTATTTACCCAACATTTCCGATCTATTTACCACTCCGGCAGGACAGTTGCTGACAATCAAGGCCATTACCGTGCTTGCAATGATTGTGATAATGTACGGAAACAACATATATCATGGCCGAAAGATTGTCAGGCTCGCATCTGAAGGGAAGTTGGACGAAGTAAAGAAAATCAGAAAATTAACCCACAAAATTTCAACGCTTACGCTTGCACTCATGATATTAATAACAATTGAAGCCGTTGGGCTCCAATTCTTTAGTTAGATTACCTGGCAGAAGCCGCTACTCTCTCTATCTCTTCCTTCTTGCTCACCGAGAAGGAACTGGCATCGTTCTTGGCGGCCAGCATTATCTCGTCCGCGAGGCAGTCCTCAATTGCCTTCTTATGCTTGAATGATGCATTTGTGGCGCCTATTGCAATGTTTCTGAGCGAAACATCCACTCTTCTGGAAGGTGAGACATCTACAGCTTTGGGAACTGCAATTCCGCCATATTTCAGTCTTGTTACTTCCTCTCGCGGGGCTGAGTTCTCTATGGCATTGATGAGTATCTGTACAGGGTTCTGCTTGGTCTTATCTGCAATTTTTGCGAATGCCTCCGACAGGATGCGGTATGCGCTGTATTTCTTTCCAGTCCACTTTTCTGTGCGCATGAGCTTGTTAAGAAGCCGCTCTACCGTGTTTACATTCCTCTTGCCGGCAAAGTAATTTGAAAATCTCCCGCCCGTGTGCAGGTTCAGGTTTGAGGTTAGGTTGATATATTTGGAAAGGCCCTGGTCGTGAATCTGGATTTCATTGATATCATACTGCCCGAGTAATTTTATTTCCATTATCTCACCGTCTTCTCCTTTCTTCCCTTCACAAGTTCATGAAGCGATATGCCGTTTACCTTTACGACCTTGTATCTGACTCCAGGGATATCTCCCTTGCTTCTTCCCATTCTTCCCCTGATGCCTTCCACGACGACCTCATCGTGTTCATCAATGTAATTTATGGCGCCGTCACCAGGCGCAAAAGCCGTTATTTGCCTGCCGTTTTTTATGAGCTGAAGCTTCACACACTTCCTTATGGCTGAGTTTGGCTGTTTTGCCTCAATACCAACTTTCTCTATTACAATTCCCTTGGCAGAGGGTGCACCCTCCAGCGGGTCGCTCTTTTTCTTAAGCTGTAGAACTCTCCTCTTGTAGTCACGGTCAGACCACCTGTATTTGTTTCTTTGCGAAACTAGCTTTGATCCTGCATTCTCTCCATTTGCCAATGTATCACCTTAATTTTTAGGTTAAATTTAAAGTAACTTCGGAATAAGGAGATTATATTTAATCTATTCTCTGGCAATATCCGGCAGCTTTCATTCTTGCATACTTGCTACACTCTTCTGGTAACTATCTTGATAACATCGTTGTCCTTCAGCGGATAATCCTTTGATACAACCATTTTTGTTCTGCCGTTTATGGCACGGATGAAACCCTCGCCTATTTCGGTGTGTACGCTGAACGCAAGATCCAGCGCATTTGATCCTTCGTGCATCAGGAAAGCATCTGGAAGAATATTTCCTTCCCTGTCACACCATTTTCCCTCATCGTAAACCGGGAAAACCACTATGTATCGAAGCAGGTTGTAAACAATTGACGATACAATACTCCCTATTCTTGATACGCCCGGGATGGCAAAAAATGCATTAATTCTCCGGAGCGCATCTTTCCGGGCTTCATTCAGGTCCGGGTTAATGGCTATTGGTGTATCCGCTGACCCTATCATTCCAGACGAAAGCGCCCTGGATATGGCCATTTCATACAAGCCTGATACAAGGAAATTGTTTTCAGCTATGCCGGACAATCCCTGCATTTCGCTGGGGAGAACTTCGTCTGCTTTATTGCCCAGATGGACAATTGGCTTGATGTAGCGGAAAATTGCAGCTGCAAACGATACAAAATCCTCCTCCTTCCAGATGGATAGCTTTGCGGGAAAGACTTCCTTGAGGAGTATTGTCTCTATGTCCTTTTCTTTCAGGCCAAACGCTCCGACCTTTGGCATCAACCTGGATTCAATGCGTTCTCCTGTACTGTCAGCCTTCCTTGCAAATTTCTCCCAATCCCTTGATAACCGCGATGCAATCCAATTGACGAGCTCCTCATTTATGAATGAAATCTCATCCGAGGGATCCATACGCTCTGTGGAAGCGTTTCCGTCTGCGGTGGTTTTTCCAGACGCATCATAGACATGGATTATGGCGTCAACGTCCCTGATGTTGTCGAGGAATTCATTTCCCATGCCTTTTCCCTCGCTCGCGCCCGGGATCAACCCTGGTACGTCTATGATCTCAACAGGTATCATGCGTATTCCGTTTATGCATGTGCCTTCTTTCGGGTTGCATTTGTGCCCCAGTTCAACTTCGGGGCACCCATGCTCTATGAACGTTACCCCTAGATTAGGTTTTACGGTAGTAAAGGGGTAATTTCCTATCTCTGCCTGTGTTTTGGTTATTGCGGAAAAAATTGTGGATTTGCCTACGTTCGGTTTGCCCACAAGTCCTATCTTTATTCTCTTCATGTTCCTGCATCAATGGAGAGTTATGGCCACTTTCCTGAGGTCATATCCTTTCGGGCATTCTACCTTGCCCTCGATCTTCTCAACGATGGCTTTTGTCCCTTCTCTCATGTGAATCAGGTTGCATGTTTCAATGTTAGGGCATGCATAGTTGTCGCAACCTATAGAGGATAATGTAACTGTAGACCCTTCCTGAAGCCGTTTTCCATGCTGTATGTGAGCATAGTTCTGTACATCTTCAACCTCAATGGTTGAAACTTTGTCAGTATCGAAAACAAAACACGGGTTAACCTTGTCCCTGACCTTGGTTATCCTGTATTTCTTTCCAGGTTCCAGATTGAAGCAAACATTCTTTATTCTGCACTCCGCACAGCCAACAAGTGGCGTAACGAAAGTGAATTCCAGACCTTCCTTTGCAAGGTCGACTCCTATGAGTGATATCTTCGCCGTTTTTTTCACCTTTTTAAATGATTCCTGCGATCTCCAGTGTCCTTTCAGCGGCATCGTAACTGAGGTCGCTCTCTCCAAGTATTGTATACCTCTCCTTCCGCACGCTATGGGCAGTCATCAGAGACTTTATTGCTATTGATCTTGAAATGCCATAGGTCTTAGCACTGAGGCTTATGCCTATTTTTTCGTAGGTTTTAACGAGTTTTTTCCATTCTCCGCCATGCAGATACATGGCAACAACTGAACCCATTGCCACCTGTTCACCATGAATTGAGTTTCCAGAACCGTAGAGTTCAAGCGCGTGAGCAAACATATGTTCGCTACCGCTTGCGGGCCTGGACGATGACGCAATGGCCATTGCAGTACCGGAGGCCAGTATCTGTTTTGTAACGAGCCAGACAGATTCCTCTACTCCGGGGAGTATCATGTGTGCTTTTTCTATAAGTTCCCTTGATGCGTATTCTGATATCGCAGCCGCGCTGGAACTGAATTCCTCTCCCTTAAGCCTGTTTGCAAGCTGCCAGTCAAGAAGAGCAGTTATGTTGGAAATGACATCCGCAGCACCTGCAGCAAGAAATCTGAATGGAGCCTTAACCATCACTGAAGTGTCCGCAATTATGGCAACCGGCATAACAGCCTCTACAGATGCCACAGACCCTGAGCCCTTTATTGAAGCTCTTGGAGACGCTATTCCATCGTGGCTGGCAGAGGTTGGAACGCTGACGAGTGGAATGTCAAAGTCGAACGCGGATTTCTTAGCGAGATCTATCTTCGTTCCCCCGCCGATTCCGACGACTATGCCGGCCTTTGTTTCCCTGATGAATGAATTAACCTTCTCAAGGTTCTCCATGTTTGCTTCGCCGGTTTTAAGCGTAAAGACTTCAAACTTGGAATCCCGCAGTATATCCTCTGCTTTCCTGCCGGCGATATCAAATGTATTGTTACCAGTGACTATTGCGATGGAACCCGTTCGGAGGTTCTTTTTTATTACCCCGGTTATGTTTTCTATTGCATTATGCCCAACGAATATGTCTCTGGGGAAATGCATTGTCCGTATTTTTTCGAATTCCATTGCACGTATCATAATATTGAGAGATATAAACCTTAACCAGCCATCAAGCCAATTTCAATTTTGCCCTCTCATTTCCGGAAAAGTCCAGTTGCCATGTCTTTGTTCGCTGAATGGGCAATTTCAGTAGAGGTAAGGGCAATTGCGCCGACCGCCACATCGCCGAACCTGAATATCTCATCGTCCATTATTCTCTGCAGCGGTTCCTTTCCCATCCTCGCATATATGCTGAAGCACAGCTGTCTCCTGATGATTTCCTCACCGATCCCGGTTGCGACAACTGCCCCCTTATCTCCTGCAAATATTCCGGATCCGGGTATGGGGCAGTCTCCAACTCTTCCACGCATCATCGGAGATGACCCTCCGGTGGAAACGGCAGCGGCAAACCTGCCGTTGATCCTTGCAACCGCTCCAACGGTGTCATGAGTTTTATCGGAAATGGACAACAGGAAAAGTTCTCTTCTCATATCTGCATCAGGATTTGCCTTAAGTTCCTGTATAACTTTACCAAGTCTTGTCCTTGCTTTCTCCGTGGATGGGTCATAGTCTTCATGTCCCATCATTCGCGCGAATCTTGTCGCCCCGTCTCCGGCTATGATCACATGGGGTGACTTTTCCATTACTTCTCTTGCAACAATTATTGGATTCCTTACCCTTTCTATTGATATTACTGCCCCGAATTTTCCTGGAACCATAACAGATGCGTCCATCTGTATGGTGCCGTCTATTCTCATTACGGACCCAGTACCAGCATTGAACGTTTCATCATCCTCCATCATGCTTACTGCCCTTACCACTGAATCAAGGGAATCTACAGAGATCGCACTGCTGGCAAAGCCATTAAGCTTGCTGTTCAGTACGGAATCAGAGCCAACGCCGCCGTGAAGGAGAATTACGTCATTCATGGAAAAGGAATCGTACGGAATGATTAAGTTTTAGGGGTCACCCTGTTTGCAAATTTATCTCCGTAACGTATTTATCCAGTTCCAGATATGACCAATCATGATAGACATTTCTTCCAAGGATGTAGTTGCAAGGACCGCAACTGCATCAGGCGAGATTAGGCTGAAAAAATCAACTATAAGTGCCATCAAAAGCGGGGAAACCAAAAAGGGGAACGTGATCGAGACTGCAAGAGTAGCAGGGATGCAGGCTGCCAAGAGGACCTGGGACCTGATCCCATATTGCCATCAGATACCCATATCATCGGTTAATCTCGAATTCAGCCTAAAAGAAGAGTCTGTAAGCGTTATGTGTTCTGTCAAGGCAGTATACAAGACGGGAGTGGAGATTGAAGCCATTACGGGAGTCCAGATAGCACTGCTTACGATCTGGGATATGGTAAAATATCTCGAAAAGGATGAAAACGGACAATATCCCGGTACAGTGATACAGTCTGTAAAAGTGGATAGCAAGATGAAGGCGAAAGTGAATGCATCACCCGACAGACAATAAATATAATCTCAGATTCCTCGTCATAACCGTTTCCGATAAACGGACTGAAGAAACAGACGAGTCAGGCAAAATTATGAGGAACCTGATAAAAGACGCAGGCAGGATAGTCAGTGGTTATATCATTCCGAACAGCAGCGAGCGCATAATTCGTGTGGTAGAGGAGGAAATTAACACTGCGGACGTTTTTATATTCATAGGGGGAACAGGACTTGGGAAAAAGGATTATACCTCGAGAACGTTGAGGAAAATATCTGAGAAAGAAGTTCCGGGGTTTGGGGAGATTTTCCGCTCTAGAAGTGCATCTGGAGAAATTCATTCTGTATTGTCTGATTCTTCAATGTTTGTAATCCGCGGAAAGATAGTATTCAGTATTCCCGGATCTGGAGATGCACAGAGAATTGCTTTTGACATAATTAATGACATAGTCGACCATGCTTATCATGAAATCATGAGGTAAGTTGCAGTTCATCCCCTCTTAACACAGTTAGAATCTGTTTCTCTACTACTTTGCGGAGAAGGGCTATATTTGCGCATTTTGTTGTTATACAGATGATAATAAATCAACATTAGGAACGGATAATAAAGTGAACACTCCGTTTAAGCAAATCACGATAACTTTAGTCTTTCAACATCTGAAGGGAAATTGACATTTTCGAAACATCTCTCGTCTTCCCTTCCATAATCCATGGCAATTCCAAATTCCTTTACAAAGTCCCGCAGCGATTTTCCACCTCCGGTAGCATAAGCTTCGAGATTTTTTGAGTCCCTTTCTGCATATATGCAATGAAGCGTTTGCAGAACAGCATCCCTGGATATGGGACACAGGGTTTTTCCCTTAAACTCGATCAGCATTCTTGAAACTAAGGGTATGCAGATAAAGGGCATGTCTCCGCCAAACGCAAAAATATTCCCGAACTTCCTGACTGCTAGTATAAGAGAAGCAAGTATTGTTCCGTCAGACTCGTCGGTAATAATTCTTCCGTAATCTGATTTCAGCCCAGGATCCTTGGAAAATATTATTACTTCTTCAAATAAATAGGATTCAACAAGTTTCTTGGCGATACCCTCCGTCATTCCATAACCATTTACCTGAACACTGTGTTTCCCGGGGAAGCGTTCACTCTTCTTCACGAATATAACTGCCCTCATGGTTCTCCGCAAATTCTGCATTTTAAATTCATGGAAGTTTTTATCCTTTCAATGGCATAATTCCAGGTATCAATGTATACAATATCACCATCCACTTCCTCGCCAATCAAGATTTTCAGGCCAAGTGACACAGCCATTGAACCGATGACAACCGGAGTTGATGGCAATATTCCTGTCTGTGCACAGCCGATACCCTCGTCGCCGGCATCCGGGTAACCGAGGCAAGCTGTACAGGAAGTCTTGTATGGTATTATTGCCTTGATTGTTCCGAAGGTTTCGTTAGCAGCAGTCATTACCCATGGAATACGGTTCCTTACTGAATACCTGTTAATGGCGCTTCTTGCGGAGAAATTGTCGGTTCCGTCAAATATCAGTGATGGTTGGCCGATGACGGAATAATTATCGATGTTGACTCTGGTGCTGCTAATCTCTACATTCACATTGTGATTTATCGAAACTATTCTCTCTTTAAGCTTTTCCGCCTTGCTCTTCCCAATGTCCGCTTCGCCGTACTCCACCTGTCTCTGGATATTTGTCAGGGAAACCCTGTCATCGTCAATCAGTCTCAGAGTGGATACACCAGTCCTGGCAAACAATTCGGCTGCAATTCCTCCGGTTCCTCCGAGTCCCACTACGGTTATGGTGGCCGCGGATATCCTCTTCTGTCCCGAAAGGGAAATCTGTGGAAGTGCCATGGTTCCGAGGTAACGATCGAACTCAAGAAACGGCAAGTTCTCTTGTCGCCTCCATGGCCTTTTCTACTGCTTTTTCAATGTCGTGTTTCTTTACATAACTGTCAGATGCCAGGATGGAATAGTTAACTCTCCCCACAGGGATAAAATTCACTTCCAGATCCTCAGATTTCCTGAATTTCCCGAGAAACAGGTCATTTTCACCACTAGTTAATGATGAGAGGCATGATTCACGGGTAGGCAGGTAATGAATCCGGTCAACCATGCCCTGTGCGTCATCTGCAAGTCCAGAAAGGTAATCCTTGAATGCTGATGCAACGGCATCATTGCCTGAAATAGCTACTAACCGTACTTTTCCGGCTGATACTGATTTTATGATAGAAGATAATTCCAGATCCGCATCTCTTGAGTAAAAACCATATGGCACCACATAACTGAGCCTGGTGGTATAGTCCCCGTAGTCTCCAGGATTCGCTAAGGTGGTTCCGGAAACCAGTGTGATATCCGGCACTATTTCTGTTATGAAACTCCGAACCGAATTTTCATCCATTTTTACTACCGCAGGGTGCGATACCAAGTTAAGGATGAAGGTCTCCGCGATTTCGTCAGGAGTACCCAGGAAAACGGTTTCAGGTATGCTCTCGCTGAAAAGATATGCATCTACTTTTTCCCCGGCATCTGCGTATTTCCGGTTTCCCTCCATGATAGCGAATCCTTCCGCATCAAGCAGTCTTGCAATTGACCCCGAGGCGCCATTGACAGGGTATCCATAAATTGTGCTTCCCCTCCTTACGAGCCGCATTATTATGAGGCTGGTGTACCCTACCCTTAAGAGCGTTTTCATGGCCAGTGTCACAGTAACCGACCTGACAGCTGACCTTTCTCGTGACATCTTCTCTATCGCAGGCAGGAAGATAGTCCTGAAGATCATCATCGCTGAAACGGGAAAACCGGGCAAGCCATATACCGGCTTTTTCCCTGACATTGCAAACACTGTGGGGGTTCCCGGCTTAACTGAAACTCCGTGGAAAACAATTCCAGGATTCTCCAGTTCAAGGACTCTGTAAACGAAGTCACCCTCTCCTGCAGATGTCCCTCCACTCAGTATAATGGCGTCATTTTCGGTCAGCATCCGGCTAATCATGCGCCTTACCTCTTCCATATCATCACGAATAAAGCCATAGCTACTTGTATATACGTTGCAAAATTTTGAAAGCTCGGCTTTCACATACGTACTGTTGGATTCGTAGATCTTACCAGCAGAGATCTCCTCCCCGGGGTAAAGAAGCTCATTCCCGGACGAGGCAATTCCTATGCGGATTTTTCTGTAAACCTTGATTTTATCAACTCCAGCTGCACAGAGGACGGCGACAGTACGTGGATCAACAACGGAATCCCGTCTTGCTATCAGCGTCCCTCGTGATATGTCCTCGCCAGAGTGAGCAACGTTTTCCCAGCTGGCCACGTTTCTTGTGAATCTTACCTTGTTTCCAGTCCTGACCGTGTCCTCAACCATTGCAACAGAATCGCAGAATGATGGCATGGCTGCTCCGGTTGCGATATACAGACACGATCCCGGTCCGGGATGTGTTAATGGAGGATTACCTATTTCGGCATTTCCGGCTAGGAGAAGCTCAATCGGGTTTTCAGGTGAAGCAGCTGAAAGATCAGCAGAAACCACCGCGTACCCGTCGACCTCAGACCGTGTGAACGGAGGTAGCGGAACTCGAGAATAAACATCAAGCGCGCATATTCTTCCAGTACTCTCTCCGGTGTTGACTGTTTCGGTCTCTTCTACCGGATGAGCATGTTCAATTGCAAGTCTCCTAGCATCTGCAAATGACACCAGGTCCCTGAATATTTTTCCCGTTATACCACCCCGTTCAGCTCTACTGTCACAGTTTCGCCGTTGTTTATACCTTCTGTATTTTCCATGATTGTCACCGTACCTGTTGAATCAAGCAAGGTAGATAGCACTCCCGACCCTGATACTTTTAGTGGTGTGCACAAATACCCATCTTCATCAGCTGACAGTTTTACCCTGACATATGTTCTTATTCCCGGATCTGCGTTAATCGTCCCGTTCATCCTCGCCTTAATGGTTAAAGGATCTCTTTTATATCCAATCATCAATTCCAGGAAAGGCCAGAGAATGGCTTCAGTTGAAACGAGTGCAGCAACCGGCAATCCCGAGACAGACAGGACAAGTTTCCCTCCCACATTGAAAGCAGATACAGTTCTGCCGGGTTTTATTTTAACCCCGCGGAAAATCACATGTCCGAGTGTTTTCAATACGCCGGGAACCAGATCTCGTATTCCGGGACCGCTTCCCCCTGTCACAATAAGCGCGTCGGATGATTTCAGTGCATGTATCACCCGATCCTTTATCATCTCAAACGAATCGCCTACCGTCCCCTCCTCAACTGTCTGGATGAATGGCATGGAGAAGAATGTGCTCAGCAGTGGTTGTGTGTAATTAGGGACCCTGCCAGAAACGATTTCATCGCCTGTAGAAAGAAGGGAAAGGGAAAATTTTCTGTACACGCTGACTGAGTTAATTCTACATGCTAAAGCAGCGGAAATGTTCTCAGGCTTCACCCCTTTTCCCCGATGGATAACTATGGAATCAGGCTTGAGGTCTTCTCCTCTCAGGGACACATTTTCCCAGTGTCTAAGGGTTTTAAGTGCAAATATATCGCTCTTCGTCATCACCGTATCCTCAAGCATTATTACACTGTCTGTGCCTTCTGGCAGGATTTCTCCAGTGCTGATAAGTGTACATCGACCATCATTTCCGTCTGGCAGAATTGTCCCAATCTTAACGGGCTTACTTTCGGACGCTTCAACCGTCAGGCCAGATTCTGTGGCGTAACCATCAACAGCGCTCCGGTTGTACTCCGGTACATAGTTACCACAAAGCACGTCAGAATCGGCTATCATGCCCAGGCACTTTTGCGGTTCAGCAACAACATTGTCTATGGGACTCCATTTTTCAGTCTTCAGCAACCCGATTGCATCATTATATGAAACATACGAAATTTGGCTCATATTGGTATTCATGAAGGTCTATCCGCCGCTTACCGGTGGAAAAAAGTCAATCTCGTCTCCTGCCCTCAGGTACTCTTCATCTCTGGCAAAATTATCGTTCCTGGCGACGATCATGCTTGATTCGTAACTCAGGAGAAGCGGGTGATCATTCAGGATCATTTTCTTGAGATCAAGTACATTGATGCCGTCACCCACTTCGACATCCTCTTCTCCTTTTCCTGCAAGTTCTCTAAATCTTGCGAAGTATTTCACTTTCAATAACATCCGATTCCCTCCAGTAAGGTTCACGTTTCTTCACTGCAACCTTGAAAATTGAATCCAGCATGATTTCCCTGTTTCCTCCCCTTATTTCATGAAGGACATCCGTAAGATTGTCGCTTCGCATCAGGCACGGCTTCAGCTGTCCGATTGATGTTAGCCTCATCCTCGTGCAGCTGTTGCAGAAATCAGTGTTATGCATGGGCTTGACAAATTCAATAGATACTTTCTTTCCCCTGTTTAATATAGTATATCTCTCCCTGTTGTGCAGTTCGTTTCTCTCGATCCCGAGAGACTGCATTGATATCCTTCTCTCAATTGGCTCCAGGCTGTAATGATATTTCTGGTAGTCTTCTGAGTTCTCCGCTTCCTTTGTAGTTTCATACTCAATCAGCTGAAGCATTGCATTATTTTCGGTTGCGAAGTCTATCATCCGGTCGATCTGGTCGACGTTCACATCCTTAAGAACCACGAAATTGATCTTTATGGGACCCAATCCAGCTTCCCTGGCTGCTCTTATCCCGTCTTTCACCTTATCAAGGGCATCTGTGCCCGTTATGAACTGAAAACCTTCCCGGTCGATGGAGTGCATTGATATGTTAACTCTGTTAAGGCCAGCTTTCTTTAGATCCACTGCCTTATTTACCAGTAGCACACCGTTTGTGGTCAGGGATATGTCCCCGGATATGTGTTTCCTCACTCGTGCCACAATTTCAACTATGTCCCTGCGAAGCAGTGGCTCGCCACCAGTGAACTTTATCTTGTTAACTCCCCATTTGGCAGCGATCTGCACAACCCTTTCTATCTCTGTGGGCTTCATTTCCGAGGAATTCACCTCAGTACCCTCCATGTGACAGAAAAAGCATTTAAAATTGCAGGTGGTGTTCACCTGGATTCTCATGCTTTTAACCGGTCTGCCAAAATCGTCAAATAGCATCATAATCTTCATGCTATCTTCATATCAAAACTTTCTGTCACTCGGCATTGGTGGTTTCCAATTTAAATGATGCGGCGAATTCCATTTATACAGCTTTTACAAACTTGTTGCCTGAAAACTGGCAATCTGTGATTTGATTCCTAAAGATGGTTAAAACATTTCCAAAATCAAGATAATTGCCCAGGCATCATATCGATCTCGCTGTCATTCAATGGTCTCCGATCTCCATCTTTCTCCATCGGTGAAGATGTCCTTTTTCCAGATTGGGCAGTCCTGCTTTATCCTGTCAATTATGAACTCACAACCCTTGAAAGCGTTCTTCCTGTGCATTGAAGCGGCTACCACAAAGACAGAGGTCTCGCCTGTTTTCACATCACCAATCCTGTGGACAGCAATTGCATCGATCAAGCCAAACCTGCTCATTGCGTCCTCGATAATTTCTGACATTTTCTTCAGTGCCATGGTCTCCTTCGCTTCATAAAAAAGTGACCTCAGTTCCCTTCCCTCTTCGGTCTCCCTTACAATGCCTGAAAACGTCACCAAAGCACCTGTTTCGGGTCCGGAGATCTGCCTGATATATTCATCCGGTTCTATCTTCTCTTTTACAATCCTTGAGATCGGCATTATTGAAAGTGTGTAGAACTCTTGCGTATTTATCTTTTGCATTGCTTTCCGCGAAAAGAAATATATAAGAGCCAAAAATACAGACCATAGAGGGCTCGTAGTCTAGCGGTATGATGTCTCCCTGACACGGAGGAGGTCACCGGTTCGAATCCGGTCGGGCCCATTCCATTAATGGTGATTAAAACGTATTTACATATCCATTTTTCACTGTTTGCTTTTATACTCAGATCATAACTTCCCAGAAAATTTGTAGTGTTGAATATGAAAAACCATGTCAATGTTGAATTTGTCCATCGGGGTTGTAAGGATCCAGAGTTCACGGTATAGGCATAACCCATGCCCCTTCAATCCTGACAGCTCTGATAACAGAACATTCCAAAACCGGATAGCTTTCATGCCCGATCCTGAGACTGCCAGGCTTCAGCCATAGCCCAACATGAAGGAGTAATGTAATTATCCTTACGAGGTCAGAAAATGAAGTTTTCGCCGTTATAAAGCCATTTTGAATAAAAATAACAGATTGGAGTCTGGAGGGAAAAGTGTCGGTCTTCATATCTGAGTTCATCTCGTTGATTCTTGGGTCAGGGACCTACTTATACTGGCATCTTTGATCAAGAACCAGGACACCAACAAGGCATATTCAGAAGTGATGAATATCGACAGCTTCCTAGTTAAGGGAATGAGCAAGTCCACATTCTTCCAAAGCGTCAATTATTTATAGAATCTTGGACTCATTACATTAATAAAGAAGAAGATAGGCAGGTATTATACAATGGAGTCGCAAATATTATTATCAGACGAGTCGATAGTATCTGTGGAATTAAAGAAGAGGCTGTAGAAATTAGAGGCAGTTTAATAACCCGGTTTAAGAAGCAATTTTGGTGAACTGATGAAACTTGACGATGGATTGAAACAAGAACTGATTGCGGCAATAAAGGAGAACAAAGACGTTCCTGAATCGTTTAAAAATTTGTTATTTCCTCCAAAAGAACAACCTAAAGAAATCGAGCTCAGGTACGGTATTAAAGAGAGGGAAGAAGACATTTTAGCTGATACAATGGCGATGCCCTTTCAGCCAATTAAGCAATTTGGCGTTACAAAAGAGGGAAATGAGCATAATATGCTCATTTTTGGAGACAACCTGCAGGCTTTAAAGTACTTGAAAAAACAACAGGATGAAGGCAAAATTGAAAAAATCAAATTGATATATATTGATCCCCCTTTTGCCTCCAATGAAGAAATGAAAGGGACAAAGGGCGAACTTGCATATGGAGATCTTATCGCAGGTGCAAAATTTGTTGAGGGACTCCGAAAAAGATTGGTTTTCATGAGAGAACTACTATCGGATGATGGTACAATATACGTTCATTTGGATGCAAGAACCTCTCACTACGTAAAAGTTGTTTTAGATGAATTGTTTCCATCATTTGAGGTAGCAGAAATTGTCTGGGTTTGCGGTCTAATGGGCTCTGGTAAGTTCTATCCAAAGGCACACGAGACGATATTTTGCTATAAATCCAAGTATTCATCTTTCGACCCGCCAAGAAGATTGGGTTATTCAGAAAGAATAACTAGTGCTTTGATGAAGGACAAAGATGGGTGGTACTATACTAGAGGCAGAGAAAGTAGCGGCGGCGAGAACTATTTAAAAACTTATATATGCAAAGACCCAAAATTGTCTAAAGAAGAAGCTCTCAAGTTGGCAAACTCTGAAAGACCGCAAACTGCCTGGAGTGTTTGGATAGGAAAAGAGGATTTGGCTAAAGAATTTAACGACTATCCGGTTGGAACCTACGCTTATACGAGTAGAGAAAAGACTGGCTACCCAACCCAAAAACCCGAAGCTCTTCTCGCTAGGATAATTGAGGCCTCCTCCAGCAAAGGTGACATAGTTCTTGATTGCTTTGCTGGAAGTGGTACCACTGGAGTAGTGGCGGAAAAACTGGGAAGAAGATGGATTATGGCTGATTCTTCCAAACTTTCCATTTATACAATAATAAAAAGGATGCACAACTCAAAAAAGGAGATTGGGAACAAAGGCAACGCATTGAGACCAAAAACATTTACCCTCTATAATGCTGGATTGTACGAGGATCACGACTTCATAATAAAAATGGGGGAAGAGAACTTCAAGAGATTCGCACTTGATCTATTCCAAGTTGAATCAAAAGCTTTTGAAATTAATGGTCTAGTGATGGATGGTACTCTCCTAAACTGTCCAGTGAAGGTATTTTCTCAGGAAGGATACCTAACGGCAGAATACGTTGATCAATTGGACGAGGTCGTTGGAGAATATATAAAATCAAGGATGTTCATCATTGCTCCTGCTAGTAGGGTCTATTTTTTACAGGACTTCATTGAAAAAAATGGAGTGAGGTATTATGTTTTAAGGATCCCCTACTCTGTGATTGACGAACTACATAAAAGGACATTTACAAGACCTTTACAACCCACTTCCTTAAAGGACATTAACCAAAATATAGAGCAGATAGGGTTTGATTTTATTCGTCCACCAAATGTAAAAGCAACATATTATAAGCAAAAACCAAAGGATAAATTGATAGAAGAGGAATTAATCATTCAAATTGAGGAATTTGAAGCTGTCCAAAGATCTAAAGAGCCTGTGAAATTTGACGATCCAAAGGACGCTTTGAGCATGGTCATGGTAGATCGTGACTATAATGGAAAATACTTTAACATGACCGATTATTTCTTTGCAGATAAAATTAAGAAGGAAGAGTACAAAGTTAGGATTCCGATCGCTAATCTTCTTGGGGAAAACGTATGCATTATTTTTATGGATATCTTTGGAAACGAAAGAGTAGAAGTTAAAAAAAGGTGGGACTTTAATGGAGAGCGAAATGACTGAAGTGAAAGTCAATGAGTTGGTTCTACAGGTAACAAAAGACATTAATCCAAACAAGCTCGATATAGATAAATACGAGGACTTCCTTGAGGCACTTTGTGGGCACAGAGAGTTCCAAAAAGAGGCTATAAGAAATATCGTAAGATTTCTGCTTGGTGGCGAATACAAAAATACAGAGGACCTTGCCAAGAAGAACTTTGAAAGGAACCCCACTCTTAAAGAATATTACACAAACTTTGATAATTTTAGGAATAAACTCGAATTTCCGGACAAACTGGCATGCACTGTAGATTTGGCAACCGCAACCGGCAAGAGTTGGGTTATGTATGGGATTGCTCAAATTCTCCTATGCGAGGGCGCGGTCGATCAGGTGTTGATCCTTTGTCCGTCAGTCACTGTAAAAACAGAACTTTTGAAGAAATTCAAAAGGTTTGCTATTGATAGGAATCTTAGGGCTGCTTTGCAGGATGAGTCTATTCCAGTTAAATTCAATCCAAGTGTCACTGATGCTTCAAGAACAATAGAGAAATGGGATATATGTATAGACAATGTACACAAGACCTATTCTCACGTTACCTCGTCAATTGCCGACAGTCTCACTGGAAAGGGCAGTAAAACGCTCATACTAAACGATGAGGCTCACCACATAATGAATCCAGACTTCGAATCAGCAAGAACAGAAATTGAGGCTATGAAAGAATGGAAAAAGTTTCTTCAAGATAAGAAATACAATTTCAGATTTATTGTTGGACTCACAGGGACTCCATATATTGGAAATGAATATGCACGGGATGTCGTCTATAGGTATAGCATAATGCAAGCGATGGAGGGCGACCTTGCAGGGAATTTCGTGATAAAGAAAATCGATTATCTAAAAGAATCCAATGCAAAAAACTGGTCTCAGAAATTAGAAGAAATCTATGCAAACCACCAGAGGAATAAGAAAACCTGGAACAAAGCCGACAAGCATATTACTATTTTTGTAACCCAAACTATCAGTAAAGCGGAAAATCTTTCCAAAGAATTAAAGAATTTTCTGGTTTCTAAAGAGAAAATTACCCCCGAAGATGCTGAGAAAAAGGTATTGCCCATCACATCTAGCTCAAAGCACAAGTCGAATAGGTTGATACTTAAAGAGGTTGATGAATCAAAAAATCCTGTCGAATGGATAGTCTCAGTCAGTATGTTAACGGAAGGGTGGGATGTGGATAATGTTTTCCAGATCGTTCCCCACGAAGAAAGGGCATTTAACTCAAAGTTGCTGATAGCTCAGGTTCTTGGCAGAGGATTGAGGATACCTAAGAGCTATCTTTCTGAGCAGCCCACAGTTACCATATACAACCATTATCAGTGGGGAGAATCGATAAGAGAATTGGTAGAAGAAGTAATGGATTATGAAAAAAGAGTAAAGAGTTACATTGTCACCAAAGAAAAAGACTATAATTTTCTACTTCACAATATGAAATATGAGAAATCAGAGATCCACGAAAAGCATGCTCGAATAGACCCCTACAGGACACCGACGGTGCCGGAATTAAGCACTCAAACAGGAATTTTGAAATTGAGGACTACTTATTTTCAATTTAAAGAGCAGAAGGAAAATGAAGTTGTTACAAAAATACCCGTGAAGATGTATTCAGTTGATCGGATAGTTAGCGATATAGTTAACAAATTATCTGTGTTTGACGATGAAGCAAAGACAGAATATTCTTATAAGGTGGATTCAAGGAAGCTTAAGGCCGATATCGAGAGAGCACTATCAAAAGCTGACCCCGATAACACGGGTATGTTGACAGAAGAAAACAAGAATAGGATCGAAAGATCGTTCGATGTTCTTAAGAGAGAAGCAACAGGCAGAACGGTAATAAGAAGAGATTCAAAGAATCCGTATATCATAAATACCAAAGAGATTCCAACCTCAAGCGCTAAGGTTTCAGAGTTCTCAAAAAATAAAGCAATGATTTACGAGAAATACTCAATAGAACTATCCAAGAAAGAAGATATAGAACTAATTGAAAAAGCTAGTAATGAAGCAGCACGGAAGAATGTGATAGTCATTGAGAATAGACACCTATTTCATTGCCCCCTAAACCTTGTCATACTCTCCCATGGAAATGAAAGAGAATTCGCTAGGTATTTGGTCAAACCGGAATATGTACAAAAAATAGATGCTTGGGTAAAGTCTACAGATAGGGGATTTTACGATATAACGTATACCTATAGAGCAGGTAGTCCAAATTCTTTGGCTCGTCATGGTGGTCACCAGAAATGGGCAAAATTCAATCCTGATTTCTTCATAAAGATCGGAAAGAATGTTCTGGTCGTGGAAATCAAGTCCGACGAGGATCTCACAGTGGAAAATAAAGCCAAGCTAAAATATGCTAAAATGCACTTTGATGAGATTAACAGCAAACAGAAGGAAGTAAAGTATCAGTTTATTTTTTTGTCACCAACTGATTTTTCTTCATTTTTCGAGATGATTAGTTCAGGAAAATTTGAAGGCTATGTTAGTAATCTCGAAGCTGAACTTATGAACAATGGCTAAACGGGGAAAGCTGTGATATAAAGATCGATAGAACTTCAGAAAAAGGTCTGAATTTAAGGACCATAGGCAAAACGCTACAATAAGAAGAATAATTGAGAGACAAACCCCGGGTTTGTGGAAATTGAGAACTGTACCGTTCAGAGTCTGGTATGAGATAAACGAGGAAGAAAGAAAAGTTACACTCAGAACTATCCTACACAAAGACGACGCTATGAAGTATTATTAGAGATTCTTCAGGAACTCCCTGGCATTCCTGACCTTGCCCTTCCGTATGTCCTGTTCGCTTCTTTCTAGTTGATCCATGACATACTCATTTTCAAGAGTCTCAATGGTAGCCTCAAGGCTATCCAAGTCAGATTTAGGTATGCTTACAAGTCTAGATTTCTCAGTGGTCATTACTTATACTCATATCTTTCTAGATTTTAATACCTTTTGGTATGCTTCGTCTCAAATCCATCCCTAACCCCTCTTTGAGCCTTCGCCAATTGCTATATGCTCCTCGCTTCCATGCACACTGAGCATATTATTCACTCCGGCTGGGGTGCAATTTGAGTGGAACACGTAGGAAGGGCATTTTTGACTGCACAATCACGCTACGCTCAGTGCGTGATAATATGAGGGAGATTCCCGTTTTGTGTCTGCCTACGACTATTCAAAGAACGATAAAGTACGACCCTGCATAAATATTCATCTAAATAAAGTATTACGGAGAAAAATTTTTAAATTGAATTGGGTATGTCTACTATGGAAAGCGACACAGAGGAGGACAGTGGCACTGGTAGAAACCAGTTAGTTGGGAATATTGGCCTCTATTATGTATGTTATGAGCTGAGCAAAAGAGGATGGAATGCCATGCCTACGGCCCGTAATGCAAGAGGGGTAGATATAGTAATATATAACCAAAAGGGAACCGTTTCACATACCCTTCAAGTGAAGAGTCTCACGAAAAGAAATCCCGCTCCTTTTGGAAGCAATCTAGGCAGCCTGATAGCTGAATACATTTTCATTGTGAATAATGTATATGAAATGCCCAACTTATACATTGTTGATACATCAACTGCTAAGCCAAGAATACACGAGGGTATCAAGAATGGTAGAAAGAGCTACTGGTTTCAACCCAGAGATTATGATGAATTTAAGGACAACTGGGACATTATAGGGCAGGGGGCAACAAATGGTCAAAAACTCTAATTCTAAGCAACGAAATGTCGAAAATTTGTCTGGGAAAGTGGTTAGCTTATTCTTCATGATAAATTCATTGAAAGACCTTCTTGAGAAACCCCAAACTGTCATGCCTACAAAGACCATAGCACAACGCTATCAAGAACTTAGGGAAATGCTTAATGAGATACAGCCAACTATGACTGCCATGCTCCCTCCGATAGATCCAGATAGTGTCTCTGTTGAGGAACTCAGGATAGCATTCCAAATGATGTTCGCTGTTAGTGTCCCGTTTATTATGGATTATTCACAAGCATTTGAGAACCTGCTCAAAGTCGCTCATTCATTTATGGGGCCAAGTTCTCAAGGGCGAGATTTTCTGGAGCCCCATAAGCAGCTACTATTTGCACTAGGTCTCGGCGAGGAATGGGCCTCGGCGGTCATTTTTCTATCAATGCTTGAGATAATGATTAACGAGAAGTTAATTCAGCTGGGAGAAAATCGTGGCAAACTTAATGACAAATCTTTCCAGGACAAGGTGAAATTGCTTTCTGAAAAGGGAGGGCACAAGGGTATAGAGATTAACAGTTTATTTGCCGATTCCTTTTACAGAATCAGAAGCAAGGTGCTGCACGAGGGTAGAAAACCAACATCCGATGAGCTACAAAAGATAAGCGATTTCATACGCGAGTTTTATCAGTCGATTACACAAATTAGATAGGCCAAGTAGTATTCCCTTAAAACTTTAAGCAAATCCCGACCAGACAATTCTTAATTTGCTCTGTTTGTGGCTGATTTTCAAAAAATTGCTTGAAAGCATTGTCAAGTGCGAACACAAGTAATCCAGAGATGTTGATGCCGTATATGTGGGCCTTTTCTACGAGTTAATTGCCAACTTTTAATGTAAGATTTTAGGGTGTCGCATGTTTTAGCAAGCAACGATTCTCATTCTCTCCCCTGGCTTTTCTCCCAATTCCATGCTTGGTACAACCATAAGGTTATATGCAATGGTCTTTAGGCCTATTGCAATATCATAAGACCTGTTCCTTGTGTACCATATATTCCGTGCTCTCATGATCTCCTTAAGGATAGAAAATGTCTGCTCTTATTCTCATTAGAAGGAATATAGCGAAGCATTTCACCTTCATCCTATCATAAAACTTAATCAGTTTCCCTTCTTTATTCTTCTTTTGCTGATGCCATTATGTGGATTTGTTTATCCCTAATGATTTCCTTTTCTTAGGGTCAATAGATGCTATTTTGTCTCTTACATTAACGTATCATTTCTTTATATGGTTATATCTGGTATTTTAAAGTCAAGTGATTTTGTTTTGTCTAGTATAAATTTGCTGAATTTCCTGATATTCTCAAGCATTAAATTTTCAAGAGTATGCTTTTTTTCCGAACTCATAACATCGTTTGAAATTCTCTTTGATTTTTTCAATCAATAATTTTGGATCTCTTCAACATTGTGGGGGTAATTTCAGACCTCCTGCCACCAGATAGATGATCGTGTCCCTGTACTCATGGGCCTTGAACCCATAAGAACGCTTGAATGCTGTCCGGATCTTGTTGTTCAGTCCCTCAACAACAGCGGAATTTATTCCGGATCGTATGGCTTCCATTATGCCAGCAAGATGCCGATTTATGGTCTTTCCAAGCTTGATGATATCCGGCATCCTTGATCGGGATGCCCATGATATCCATTTCCTCAGGTATGATTCAGCAATGCCTGCATTGACCTGCCATAATCTCTGCAGGGCGATCTTGAAATGATATGCATGCGATGTCTGCAGATCAAGGGATTTCACGGACATGAGGCGATCTCTCTCCTTTTGTAAGAGATCACTGAAATTCTTCAGCCAGTCATATCTTGTGTGTTTGAGGATTTCATTCTCCCTTGACTCCTTACGCCTGATCCTGTCAAGTGCATCATTCATCATCTTTATGACGTGGAAGTGATCGAAGACAATTGATGAATCCGGAAAATACCGTTTAGCGCCGGATATGTATGGCGGGCACATGTCCATTGTGATGTGCTCTATGTTCCTGACATCAAGGAATGGATTCTTCTGCATGAACTTCATGAAAACATCGGAATCCTTTCCCTCCTCGATGTGTATGACCCTGCTGTTCTTTATGTCGTAAAAGAGAGTAACATAGACATGATGCTTCTCCACGGAGAATTCGTCTATTCCCAGCACTGATATGCCAGAGAGATCCTGATCTTTCCTGGCCTCATCCACATAATGTTTCAGGATTCTCCAGACAGAATCCTCATTGATTCCCACAATCCTTGCAACTGAAGATACCGGCATCTCTTTGCCCATCTCCACAACCATTGCTTCAAAGTGCAGCGAGAATCCCGATCCCTTTCTTGCCCATGGCAGATCAGCGGTCTTCTTTCCATGCTGATCACATTTTATTCTGGGTTCCCTTGCATGCACGTATGTGGGATACTGGAATACGTTCAGGTGCCTCCATGTGCGTTCCTCAGTGTCGTGTACTCCATATGGTATTCCACAGACAGGGCATGGGAATCTAGATCCCTTCGGAAAATCTATGAAGATATCCACCCTCTTTTCCTGGTGATCGAACTTTATTTCCTTAATGATCCACGGCTCCTCTAAACCTAGAAGTCTCCTGAACAGTTCCTCAGAATTCATGAAATGTAAATGAATGAGGGTATATTACTTACCCCCAAAGAGTTCAAGAGATCCATAATTTTGTTGTTTGCGGCTTCAATCTGATATGATAATTTTCAGTTTTAATAATAGGGTGTTCTCTCATAGACATAAGTAACGCCATTGACCGTCTTCCTGATCCCCTGCGCCATTCACATAATAGTGTGAACTACCGCCATTATACTTAAATATTTAAATCAGAGAAATGTGCTAAATTATGGTATCAGACAGATTGTAATGTAGGTAAAAAGAGGGAAATTGGGTATAATGTAATTACCTGCCAACGAAGTCATTCATAAAAGTTCCTTTCCTCTGCCATCTCCACACATGAATCTTTCTCGACGGTCAAACTGTGTAGTTTGTTTTGGATCTTGTACTTTCCTCTTTTTGCAACTTCCTCAAATTGCTAAAAGATCATAATTCGTTACATTTGGGAATTAATTATTGTATAGTATATTGTACAAAAAGCATTAAGTTATGTATAGTATACTATACAACATGGTAACAATTGAAGATTTCAAGTACGTCCTAACACTTTGGAACAATTACGAAATACCAAGTCTTATTGAACGTAACGTAAATATTGATTTGGACGCCAACAAAGTTATTGCAATCGCGGGAGTAAGACGTTCAGGCAAAACCCATGTAATGTTTCAGTGTATAAATGCTCTATTGAAACGTGGCGTTAGAAACGACAACATATTTTATGTCGATTTTGAGAATGAGAGGCTTATTGGGCTACAAGCAACGGATCTTGACAGGCTGCTTATTGCACATCGCGAGTTATTCAATCCTGAAGGTACGATATATATTTTCCTTGACGAAATACAGAATGTTGAGAACTGGGAAAAATGGGTTAGAAAGATATATGATACAATGAAGTACCGCATAATCATATCTGGTTCCTCATCCAAATTACTAAGCAGGGAGATAGCAACTTCATTAGCTGGAAGAAACCTTACATACGTTGTATATCCATTCTCATTTGAAGAGTATGTTTCCGCCAAAAAATTAAGGATTAGCAATCTAGATAAATATTCGATCGATAAGGGAATCATTCTAAAGGCGATAGACGAATTTTTAGAATACGGTTCCTTTCCGGAAATAGCTTTGGCGTCCAGCGTCTCCAGAAAACTTGAGGTACTCTCATCTTACTTTGACGCAATTTTCTTCAGGGATATACTAAGAAGATATAGGATTAGGGAAGTGGGAGAGTTAAACGTTTTTCTCAAGATCATTTCCAGCAACTACTCTTCATATTTCAGTTCAGTAAAATCTCTCAATTATTTCAGCAGCCTTGGAATGAAAATAAGCAGGATAACAATATTGAATTTCCTGGAATACACGAAATCTGTCTTCTTGGTGGGTTCACTTGAGCAATATGAGAAAAGTGTAAGAAAACGTATATCCAGAAAGCCAAAGACGTACATAATTGATGTAGGTATTTCTAGGCTATTCTCTGACATCGACAAGGGGAGAGCATTGGAAAATGCGGTTTACCTCGAGTTATTAAGAAGAAAAGGTCCTTCAGACACTATTAACTTTCTCAAGCTCAAATCCGGTAAAGAGGTAGATTTTATATTTGGAGGCAGGACGAAAGAGCTCATACAGGTTTCCTATGACGTATCTGTCACAATTACCAGGTCGCGCGAGACTGGTGCAATTGTTGAGGCCGCAATATCGCTTGGGTTAAAGCATGGGACAATAATAACGTACGATTACGAAGGAACAGAAACAGTCGGTGGAATCCTGATAAAATATACCCCCTTCTGGGTCTGGGCTACACCCGGCATCCATTAGTAAGTGATTATCATACGATCCTGGCTTTCATTCTATGCAGTGGAAAAATCATCTACTCATTGATAGTTTCTAACGGCTGAACTGTTACACTCAGACCATAATTGCAAATAGCTGTAACTTCCGACGGCGATTTCTCTTCTATTTTCTTAACCAAGAAAGAGAGTTTTATCATCAACAAAGCAGATTTTGTTGCCAAAAGGGTCCTCCATGTAGAATGAGCGTTCCCCCCATGGTCTCTTCCCTATGGGACTTAAAATCTTTGCTCCAATAAGCACAGCCCTATCAAAGACCAACTCCAGGTCGTTGACAGAGAAATAAAGGTGATCTGGATTGGGCTTAAGATCAAAATCATCACCATCAGCTCTTGGATCGAAGCAAGCTAAAATAGTGCCATTGCAATCAAAATAATGCCTTCCGGAAGATACTCTTTTTCCTTTCATTGATAATAGATTTTCATAGAATGAGGCTGCCTCATCTACATTGTTCACAGGCAAGATGACTCTAAAGAGTTTAGGGGATGTCTTTCTTTTCGCTGTCCATTTTATGTCATTACGCGCTCTTGCCATATCAAACTTGCGTTGTGATGGCTTAGATGGGATACTGAAGAAGTCTTGATTGCCCTAAAAACAATCTATTCCCGGTGTTATTGTACGATCACTTTGGGAGGAGATTATACCCTATACACCGGGGTGGATATTTCGACAAAAGGAAATGTGTGCATCACGCTGGGTAATGAAGAAATGGTCGCCAGGATTAAATTGGGAACAGCTTTTGGTAGCATGGCGAATTCCCCGGAAAGCAGAGCGTTCACGGTTTTATAGGGCGTTTGCATCCCTGTTTATGGACATTAAGGTTGAAGGCATCTCCAAGACATATGCCGCTGGCAACAAAGCGCTTGACCAGGTGACATTTGATTTCAACCTCAATGGTATATTTTCGCTTATTGGAAAGAACGGGGCTGGCAAGACAACACTAATAAGGATTCTATCGACTCAGCTGCTACCGACTTCTGGAAGAGCCAGCGTAAATGGAATGGATGTGGTAGATCAGGCAAGGGAAATCCGTGAACTTGTAGCTGCGGTACCCCAGGAGGCAAGGGCTGTTCCATGGATGACCCCTATACAAACTCTTACTTCTTATCTGATGTGGCGTGGATACACACACTCCAGATCAATGAATATGGGGAAAGATGTTCTCAGAATGCTTGGTATGGAGAAGCAGGAGAACACGAAGAACAGGAACCTTTCTGGAGGTCAGAAAAGAAAAGTGCTTGTTGCCACTGCACTGGCCAGTGAGGCCACGCTCATATTCATGGATGAGCCAACCACAGGGCTCGACTTCATTTCTAGAAAGGAACTGTGGGAGGTGCTGGTCTCAATGAAACGCAACAGACTCATTGTTCTGACCACACATTATCTCGAGGAAGCTGAAGAACTCGGTGACCTCATAGGAATAATGAATGCGGGGAGTATGGTCGGCTTTGGTACCCTGGATCAATTGAGAGGGAGAGTGAAATTCCCGCTCGGGATAAAGATTTTCTCCCAGTCCTATAGTGTGCCGGAGAGCATAGGCGATGTGGAGCTCCTGTCAAAAAACGAAGTCCAGGTTTACACCACAGAGGACGGTGCATATGCCCTGGTAAATGACCTCCTTTCTAAGCACATAAAGTTCACGGTCCAGGAGATATCTCTCAATACTATATTTGAGTCTGTTGTTAACGGGAGCGAATCTGATGAATAGGAACAGGAGCAGCCAGATTTACGCTTCCATTCTTGTGAACTCCCTCTATGCGATGGTGAATTATCCAGTGACCCTTATAAGCACCCTTCTTGCACCACTTTCAATACTTGCAGTGGTGACGTTTGCCAGTAAAGGCACGCTGCTACCCGTAGCAGCTGAGGGAGCCCTGATAATGAACATGGTATCCAGTGGCACTTCCCTGCAGGGTGACCTGTCTCACCTGAAGAACGACATGCGCCTGCAGGACATGATTGTAAGCTCCCCGACAGGCCCGGGCACATACATACTGGGGATGGCCTTATCTGAGATAGTATACTCAATACCAACTCTTACAATCTTGGTGATATTCAACATCCTCTTTGTGAAGACGACTGCAATCGGTGCGATCGTGATCTTCCTGGATATGGGGACTATCTTCACGTTCTCGATTTCACTTGGCTTCCTCCTGTCAACTTTTTCATCTGACATAGTGCAGAGCTGGGCATTTTCAGGTATTCTTTCACCGATCCTGACAACAATCCCACCCGTTTATTACCCGATATCATACATCCCTTTTCCATACAGGTATCTGGCTTATATTTCGCCAACCACTTATTCGGCCCTGATTGCCCAGAATGCCGTGGGGTTTGAAGCAATTCCCGGAGGTACGATAGCTCTTTACTGGATAATTTTGGTATCAATAACCATTTTATTCAGTTACCTCGCCCTGCGGCGTTCCAGGTGGCGTGAAGTATAGACAGGCATTATTGGATCGGGATAACCCACGATTTTGGATCGTTACCAGCTAGTCCATAGGGCGTTCGTTCGGAGAAGGTTGGATTGTTGACTTATTATGTAGAAATTTATCAAGATACTCCTTTAGTGCAACCGCGTTGTTATGTGCACGGTTCCTGGCTGAAAAGAGGAGTGTTATGTCACCGCCCTTGGAGACTCCAAGCAATGCTCGAACTATGTCGCGTTTTTCGTCAAGCTCCGCGAAGTACCTTTTCTTGAACTCCAGCCATTTTAGATCCTCATGGTTGTACCATTTCCTGAGTTCACTGGAAGGGGCTATTTCCTTCATCCACAGGTCTATTCCTGCTTCCTCTTTGCTGATTCCTCTTGCCCAAACGCGATCAACCAGAATCCGAATAGAATTCCCAACACTTTGCTTATCATAGACCCTGGCAATGGTAATCACAATAAATCAATTCAAACAAGGATATAAATCATTATAACAGGGGCTGAGTTTACGTGAAAAATGGATCTCACTTTTCATAAAAAGTCAAGTAATCAGGCTCCTTCGCTATATTACGTACAGTAATATTTTAGAAGGCAACCGATTTATTCTGATTGTGACTGAGGCAAAAAATGAAGGAATGCAGCGCAGTTTCATTCTCATCATCGGCAAACCTCGGGCCGGGTTTTGATACATTAGCCATTGCGCATACGGCTTTTTCTGACCTTGTCAATATATCCCCATCTTCTGGAGATAGGAGGATTGAGCTGAAGTGTGAGGGTCTACCTGAAGACACGACTTCAAATACTGCAGGAAGAGCGGTTGAAGCCATGTATAAGGAGCTTGGTCTCAGGGAAAATGTAAGAATCACGATCAAAAAAGGAGTCCCAAAGGGTTTGGGAATAGGGAGCAGTGGATCTTCAGCTGCAGCAGCGGTTACGGCACTGAATTCATCCTTAAGCCTCGAGCTTAGCAAGGATGAACTCTCACGTTTTGCCATGATTGGGGAGGCAGCTTCATCAGGGACTCCTCATGCGGACAATGTATCAGCAAGCATTTACGGCGGGCTTGTGTTCGTTAGTTCTACTGCACCGATGAAGGTCCATAAAATGAAGATCGATAGCAACCTCGGAATACTGCTGATAATTCCCAACATACAGAGAGAGCACAAGACAAGGATCGCGAGGGAAGTCGTTCCAAAAGTCGTTACGATGAGCGATCACATCCAGGAATCCAGACGACTGTCGTTGCTACTACATGGGCTGCAAAGTGGCGATAGAAGCATCATAACTGAAAGCATGAATGACGACCTTGTTGAGAAATCCAGAATGCACCTCTTCCCTTTCTATCCGGAAATCAAGAGGAAGTCCCTTGAAAATGGTGCTGTGGGTGTTGCTATTAGCGGAGCTGGCCCATCAATAATAGAGTTCACAGACCAATCTACAGACACTGGAAAAATAATTTCCAGCGTCTCCGCCATTTTTGATGCACTTGGTACCAGGGTGATGTTCTCCAGATGCCAGCCTGCCGGAGGTGCCTATGTTACGTGAATCCACCAGATATGTGAAGGGAAAGATTGAGAAGTTGAATGGTTCGCTCACTTTCCCAATATACCAGACAAGCGCATACCAGATGCCCTTAGGAGAGAGATACAGGTATTCAAGGGAATTCAATCCCACCGTGGAAGCACTCTCGGAGAAGATTGCCGAACTGGAAGGGGCAGAATCCGGGTCATCCTTTTCCTCAGGTATGGGTGCGGTCACCACTTCTCTGTTTGCAAACCTCAAGCCAGGATCACGGCTGATAGTTCAGAGGGACATGTTTGCCAGGACATACAAGTTCGCGACGGAATTCCTCTCATCATGGAAGGTATCAGTCACGCCTGTAGACCCTGGTACCGACAACCTTGTCATGGAGATTGAAAAGGGTGCAGATGTTGCTATTTTCGAAAGCATAACCAATCCAATACTGAGGGTAAACGATATTCGGCGCATCTCCAGGGCTGCAGAGGCATCCGGGTGCAGAGTCATAGTGGATTCCACTCTAGCCACTCCCGTAAACGAGAAACCCCTCTCCATGGGTGCGGACCTCGTCATTCACAGCGCCTCAAAGTTCATCGCAGGACACAACGACGCCATCGCGGGCCTGGTTGCTGGAAAAAAGGAAATGGTACAACCGGTGGACGATCTCCGGAGAACACTTGGCCCATCATTGGACCCTAATACAGCATTCCTCGTACTGCGGGGAATCAGGACACTGAAGATCAGGATGGATGCAATAAACAGTTCGGCTGAAAAAATAGCCAGGTCACTGTCGGAAAATAGCCTGGTCCAGAGTGTCTATTATCCGGGACTCCAGATACACCCTGACTATTCGGTCGCAAGGGAAGTTCTGAGGGGTTTCGGTGGGGTTATATCATTCACGGTGAAGAATGGAAAAGGGAATGAAAATCGATTCCTTGATCACCTCGGACTCTGCGTACCGGCGAATACCCTCGGGGGTGCAGAGACAACTATGTCAAACCCATTCACCATGTCGCATCGTGGGCTTTCTCGCGAGGAAAAGGAGAGGCTGGGAATCACTCCAGATCTTTTCCGTCTTTCCGTGGGGCTGGAAGATCCGGAAGATATAATTGAGGACCTGGAATCTGCAATCCGGAGCATACAGCCGTAAGGATGCCATCTCAGGCTAGTTTTTCTGACTCTGCAGGAATTTCTTCACTTCATCGAAGAAGGCTGCGGGATTATCGATGTAGACTGGATGAGTTGCGCCCTGGATTATCTTGAGCTCAGAGTTCCTTACGAGATTCTTCAGAGTTGTGCCATCCTCTTTCTTTATCACGTCATCAAACTCTCCCCAAAGGATCAACAAGGGGACATCAACTTTAGAAAGTTCATCCCTCATGGGGTCGACGCCTGATGAACCTATTACAATAGCAGAAGAGACAATGTCCGGATAGTCTATGATGGTCCTGAGAGTTATGCCACCTCCCATTGATGGTCCTACGAGAGTGAAGCCCAGCAGCCCAATGCTTCCGCTGAAATCCAGGACGAACCTTGAAGAATTCCTGAAATCCCTGGAAAACCCGTAAGCAGGGTTAGCAGGTGAATTACCAAACCCGGGGTAATCTGGTGCATATACATCATATCCCAGTCCTGTCAGTATTTCAAAAGTCTTAATTCCTACCCAGTCCTTTGAACTGAAGCTCCGTCCATGGAGAAGAATTACGGATCCCCTGTGATCCTGTGAAGTGGATGTTCTGTAAAATACCTTAGATCCACCTATAACAGTGTATTTTTCATCAATCATGTTAGGGTATCCGCTGATAGTATTTGTCCATTTAGCAGTCCGCCACAGCGTACTACAATAATTTTATTACCAGATTATGCCTGTTTTTTAATAGTGATTGCAGAACAAGATTATAATGTCCGGGATTATCGATCAGGCACAATTAGGGATTCCTTGTTGAGAGGATTGCCGATGCTGCTCGTTCCTCCGGTGATCCTGGTAGTGATTCTCGCAAGTGGAAATTTTTATTTTCTCGAGTATTTTCATGTTGTCTCCGGGTCTGCATGGACAGGCATGGATCTCGTTATGGGGCTGTTCTTTTCATTTATAATGGCAGGATTGCCACCAAATCAGAAACTGGAGGTTTCCCGGAGACTGACGCCTACAATGCTGTTCTTCATGCCATCAATTTCGACAACCACGGTGACTGCGGGGGTTTATCTTGCATTGGCGATGCACATATCATTCACCTCACCGTATTTCATCGCCGTTGCTGTGATTGCGCTCGTTCTCACCATTCAGGGGCTTCTGATTTTCCTTCCAAATGAGTTGAGGGTCTATCTGGAGATCCTGCACGGTTCCAATGATAAAGCGAAGATAGTAAGGCTGACAATGATGAATATAAGGATATCACTGGTACAGCTCATTCTTCAGGTGATAATTATCCTGCTTATGGCACACTTTGCAACAGGGGCGCCATTATGAAGGAAGATGATAGGGATCTAAAATCCGTCATTGTAGCAGGCACACTAGCATTCTTTATCCCATTTCTTGCCTTTGCAATAGCATTTTTATCGGGAAGCTTGCTACTGCTTGACTATATACATGTCCTGCTTGGTGCCATATGGACTGGAGTGGACGTCTTCCTGGGGCTCATTTTTGCATTAGTGATCAAGACGCTTGACGCAGATACCAAGAGGAATGTTGCAATGAGGGTAATTCCGATGTCCCTGTTCTTCATACCGGCAACCTCTGTCGTTACTCCTGCAGCCGGTTACGTACTTGCGGTTAAGGAAGGAATCTTCATCATTTCGTCACCAGTAATTGAAGCAATCCTTATTGTCGGGGGGTTCCTGGTTGCCATCGGCTTTGTTACAATAGTACTGTTTTCCTGGCTTCTGTTAAGAGAACTGAGAATGAAGGATGCTGACAGCAAAAAAATCACCCTCTACCTCTCGGTAATCTCCAGGGGGGCACTTGCACAGCTGGTCTTTCAGATCGGGATCATAAGCCTGATGGCATACCTGGTAGTCTATGTATAATACCCCTACACAGGCTGGCATTCGATTCCGGTATCCCGGGTCAGAAGGTAATGACCTGGTATCCGGCATTCACGTAATGTGCGATTCTCTCACCAGCAGGCATCAGCTCAACTCCGAATGAGAGGAGCTTGTCCTTTACCCCATTCTTCTCGGCTATGAATACGCATGCAGAATCAACCGCCTTACCCTCAACGAGCTGCTTGACCTGGTCCTTTGTCTGTCCATCTGCTTCGGCAATGAATTTTTCACTCGGTCCAAAGAAGAGGACCTTCAGGTCATCATATCTCTTCGCAGCCAGAGACCTTGCTGCAACAGTTATACCTGCTTCTGCCTTAGCTTTTGCTTCCTCTCCGCTGACTATCAGGAATAGTACCTTTGCCATATTTCCGCATAATTTACTCTTTTTTAAAGGATGCGTCGTGAGCAGTCAGACATGTTACATGGACCTCAGAAAGTCGATTAAGGCAAGTATGGTAATGAAAGCCACGAATATCAGTTGATTATCGTGCATTCAAGCAAGGAGTGCAAGTCAAGCTATCAATAAGTATGGCATTCACGATATTCTTGCCTGAATACGATGAGAATTTGAAACAGTATTTATTAATAAAAAACATATGAGAGGAGGATTGTTATGGAGTATCGCGAATTTGGGAATACAGGTTTCAAGGCTTCTGTCATAGGGATGGGCACATACTATGACCCGGGCTGGATATTGAGCGCAAAACTTTTACGGAAACAGCCAAATCTTGAAAAGCATCTTGAGGCGATAAAAGTAGGCCTTGACAACGGGATCAACCTCATCGATACTGCTGAACTTTACGGCTCAGAGAACATGGTGGCAATGGCAATAAAGGGCAGGAAGAGAGATGACCTGTTCATTGCAACGAAAGTTTGGCGATCACATCTCAAATATGACTCACTAATCAAGGCTTGCAGGAAAAGCCTGAAGAATCTCGATACAAATTATATAGACTTATACCAGGTGCACTTCCCCAATGGAAGGGTGCCAATCGGCGAAACCATGAAGGCAATGGAATATCTGGTTGATCAGGGGATGATAAGGTATTTTGGCATAAGCAACTTCAACTTTTCCCAGATGAAAGCAGCAGAGGATGCTGTCAAGAAATACGAGATTACCTCGACTCAGATGAACTACAGCATAGCAAACAGAAAACTTGAAAGGGACATACTTCCACACTGCATAGAGAAGAATATAGCTATCCTGCCTTATTACCCTCTGGCTCACGGAAAACTGTCAAATCCAGGATCATGGCCACAGGGAGTAATGGATACAGTGATGAAGAAGCATGGGATCACAAAACCGACAACTCTTGCCCTGGCCTGGCTGACCTCGAGATGGAATGGCATCTTCCCAATTCCTCGGGCTTCCAACCCTGACCATGTCAAGGATAACGTTGAAGCTGGATCAATAAGGCTTGACGAGACCGACATGAAAATGCTTGATGAGGCATTTCCCGTGACCTGATTTCCAGTTCTCGCAGGCATGGACCAGCCTGTTGCCAGGGCAGCTACGGAGATGCGTATAACTCTAGAGACCCAACATGGTTTTGCAAAATCTCCTAGAACAATGGGCCATAATTCACGCTTCTTTCGTACTTCCACTCATCAGGCTGGTATGTGCATGTCACGCCTTCAGTCTCACACAGTCTCTCGATTGTCATTCTTGTGGAAGCCCACCACTTGTCGTTATCATGGGTGTTCCTGAAATTTTGCACCTGGAGTCCGGCTCCGGCAATAAGGGTCGCAGAACCTTTGTATAGCTGGTAGCGGTCATAAATAATCCTGGTTCCTATTTTTCCAGCTTCTGCTATAACCTCTGACAAACTTTCCCGGGAGTCGTTAACGCCTTTCATTATAGGGCCCAGGAAAATCCATGTCTTGACTTTGCTGGAATGTATCAGGGCTAAAGCCCTGATCCGTGATGCAGGTGACGGGCTCCCCGGCTCAATGGTCTTCCATGCATCTCTCTCCATCGTGGTTACAGTCATTCCCACATCAATGTTACGGGTGTGTCTCAGGAATACGTCCAGGTCCCTGACAACCAGTGGCGACTTTGTCTGGATTGAGACTCTGAATCCATTATCGGCCAGCATCTGTACTGCACCACGGGTTAGTCTATACTTTCCTTCCAGCGCCTGGTACGGATCTGTTATGGTTGAAACGCCAACGATGCCTCTCCTTGCGGTTTTAATCTCTCTTTTCAATAAGTCGAGTATATTTGTCCGGACTGCAACTGTTCCTCCCCAGTCATCTCTTGCCTGAACATTAGATGTGAAATCTATTGCGAAACAGTATATGCATGCGTGAAGGCATCCAATATATGGATTCAGGGCGTAGTCAAGTTCCGGCAGTCCTGATTTGGACAGCGCACTGCTTGCCTTCACCTCAATGACATTGATCTCTCTTGGCAAGTTTATCATCCCCTTCAAAGGAACCGGTCAAGGCCACCATAAGTAAGTATCTGGTCCAGCCCTGATTTCTGCTTCCACATACTGACCGGCACAGTGAGGAAAGAAGCTATGTGGTTTAACGCTTCCTGGTAACTGCTGAAAGATTCAGGTTTGGACCTGAACATCTCCCTGACATTTTCCCTGACATACCAGACTCCAACCGGAAGGTTGAATCCAGGGTATATTTCTCTCCAGAGCGTGGCAGATCCCTGCCTCTTAAGATTCTTCAATGCTTCAAGGGCCGCGAGCTTGGACGCATAGTAACATCCGCCGATCCCGGGATAGTCTTTCCTGCCGCCATACATTTCATAATCAATCTCAACAAATGGGGTATCACTCCACTGGTTCCATGTGCTTCCGGGATACCATGCCTCTCCCCACTCGAACATCCAGTTCCTTGGAGAAAGGATAGCAGTGAAAAGATTTCCAGGAGTTTTTCTCACATAGGCAAGGTACTCTCCCAGTTGTGGTTTCTGCTTTATCTCATCAGTGAGTTCATCCGAGACATTCTTGTCGGCCGCAGTGATTGCCCATCTCGTGGGAACCGCTTTTCTCTGTTTTTTTACTCCTAGAGCACCAACGCTGAGTATCTTGGAGATTCTTGTAACATCAATGCCTCTCCTGTACATGCCATTGATCCCATCAACTGCCAGGAGATCGTCCTCGGAGTAAATCCGGTCAACAAAACCCTCTATTTTGGCATTTCCTATATTGATCTTCTTAACCGGTGCAGAGGGACCCATGGGAGGAACATGCTCGTCAAGCACAATCTTTGCACTGTTCATGTTCCTGGTGAATTCCATTTCAACTTCTACCGGCTTCTCGGATAACGACATCACCTGGATATCCTGTAATACCCTGTCTGGCTCGGAGACATTCTTCACATTTACCTCCATTCCCCCGCGAAGCAATGAAAGTCTCATGGACAGGAATTCCTCCATGTTTATCTTCATCCAGTTCGAAGGGCTCTCGTAACCACTTGTATCACCGTGAATATTTGGGGCGGATGGATAAATATTTACTTTGGGGTAGCCATATCTTCCCACAAATACTGCCGGAGGAGTAGAACCGCTTATCTCTTTTCCGTTGAACCTCGCAATCTTTGGTTGCAGCAGGTTTTTGACGGAGATCGGACAGTATGAAAGCCCGCAAAGCATTTTTGCTCCCCTGCACCTTATACAGAGCGAAGCGGGTATCTTATAAGCAGTCTTGAATTCCATCAGGCATTAACAATTCTACCAACTATTAAAGCTGATCTACAGGAGATAAAATTGAGAAAAGGGTTTTCCGCTGCACATTATTCCTGCGGGAAATAGCATCTATGTTGGTGGCTAAATTATAACAGGTATAAACTTAAATAGTTATTCTTATTAATCAGTATATGGAACCGTCTAGCAATAAGGATAAGAATGTATCAAGGACAAGCGTTCTTCCGGCATACCTCGGGGTGTTCTTCCTGATTCAATTCATAATAACCATGGTTATACTGTTCACTGACCAGAATCTACAGACTGATTTTGGCACCGTACCGAAATATTTCATCCACTGGTATGGGCTCCTTGTGACAGGAGTAGTAGACATTATTGCATTTATTGTGCTCCTTGCAGTAAGGAAACGATCCATTGTGGGAGTCGGGGTAGGATGGGGAGTATTCATGGCAGCCTTTCAGGTAGCAGATATAGCAACTTACTCTATGCTCAATGTCGGCTTCTCTGCAGGAAATTTTGCGCAATATCTGTTCGGGGTTACAAAATTCAGTGGTGCGCTTCCATATATACCCGGTTTGTACGATCTTTTATTTGCGCTGTACCTTGTAGCCATAGGCGTGGGATTATTTATCCGCAGCAAGATGAAGCCATAATATCTCCATTTTTACCTCATTTACCTTTTCATAGGCGTATATCTTTATTCGAAATCGGCCACTTGTAGTACGATTTACCCTTTTTCAGGTGACTGCGGGACAGGATCAGCGCAAGTGCCTCCACAAAACACACCAGCGGTAAGATTAAAATCTCTTTCCTGTATCTTTTCAGGAATGAGACCATGATAGAAAAGAAAGTTTTCCTGTCTGTGATTATGAGTGTTGTCATTACAAGAGGGTCCAGATTCATTCTCAGTAATTCCTGATGGCCAAAATTCACCCTGATTCTCTGTATAAGAAGGTCGATTAAAGTTCCCGGTATCTGATTTCTTACTTTTATGTCATCCCTGTATTCGACTCTGTACCCAAGCCGTTTTGCGTTTAAGCAGATGTATGCATCGTCATTGACAATCCGTGGAAGTACGGGCAGTAACTTCCTTCTTATTGCCAGGAATTCCCCTCCATGGACATTGAGGTTTCTTTTTGACATGTACTCAAGCTCGGCGTCATGCAGTTTCCAAAGTGCACTGCCTATTTTCCCATGAAGTCCCTTAACTGGTTCTGGAACCACCTGCGGGATTATAACGCCAATGTCATCATCCATTGCTTCAAAACAACGTTTAAAGATATCTTCCTCTATCTGGATATCTCCGGATAAGATGAAAGTCAGTTCGCCTGCAGCAAACCTGAATGACCTGTTCAGGGATTCAGCTTTACCAAGCCTGTCCTTTTCCTCTTCAAGGATAAGTCTCTGATCCGCAAGGCCGCTGACATATTCCTTATCGGTTCTGGTTCCTCCGTACATAAGAACAATCCTGTCCACATCTGAAGCGATCACGGCGTCGAGAAGAATTTTCAGAGATTCTCCGTCATCGTAACTGGTGATTATGGCAGTCGAGAGTGGCTCTATCGGTACCCCTCCCTGAATTTCCTGTCAAGTTCCTCATATTTCACAGTCTTAAGGTAAAATCGGTGTAATCCTGTTACTGTCCGGAACTTGTCTCCCGGGTTATTCTTCCTGTCAAACTTTTTATTTCTATAGAGTGATTTTAGATGCAGCCACGAGGATACAATGACATAAAGCATAAGATCTATCGGGGATAAGCGAGAACCATGGCCCTGGCCTACTGGTTCTGCCTCAGTGGTGGAATTCTCCCGCTTCTGGTATGTTGCCATTATTTCCGGGGACGAATGAAGAAGGCCCTGATAATACTCAAGCCCCGCAAATGGGATCACATGCACGGAATCTTTTGCTGCAAGTCCGGAAATGAAACTCCTGTAATACTCAACAGCGTATTCATGGTCAAAAGCAAGGCTCAGGCATATGTCTTTACTTTCCGTGATCCGGCAAACTATAAATGATTTGAGCAGCACCCTCCATAACCTGTTGTTCCTGGTGATAAGATATATGTCTATATCGTCTTCGGGTTCAGGAGCATAAGAAACAGATCCAGAAACACCGGCAAACAGAATATCGTCTGATAAAATTGATGATATAAACTTTCCAGCCTGTTCTAGCTTTTTTTGCTTTACGTGTGACTCTCTGTCAGCGTAAGGGATATCAGAGCTCTCAGCGATGGAAGTGATTTGAAATGGCAATATCTTACCTATTATAATCAATGAAAACACGTAATTAATATTATCTGATATAAGACCTTGAATAGACTAATCGAGATTTTCCTATATAAGGCCGGTAGCATCATTCCCGCCTTATCCATGGTATTTTCCGTGACCGGAACATCCCTATGAATACCGTATCGATTTGAAGGAATATGCGCATCTTTCTCAGTCTGGAATAGAATATAATTATTATTCCCATCACCAAACGTGGTAATTAACCTTTTGAAACTACTGTTTTTTAAACATTTATCAAAACCTGTTTGTGACTCTATTGCTTTAAAGACTAGGAGTAAAGGCTTAATCATAACTACAGAACAGGTATGTCAACTGCCGATCCTGTTCTGAAGCACAGTGAGGAAGTGATCCCCCATATACTTCATTGGCCATTTTCCCGCTAATTTCTGATCGATTATATCCAGCTTCTCATAACTCTGGTCCAGGAAATTTATCAATCTTGTGAAATTGGAGGGCGGAAGTATAATTGGCACGGCATCTGTTTCTAGCGCCATGAAGCAGCTACCAAAAATACTCATAAACTCCCTGAAGCTGAATGAATACACATCAATGCAGAACCTGGATCTTCCTTCCCTTATCGGGTTCTTCAGCCTCCAGAATAACCTTGAGGCATTCAGTGACAGTATATTACTTGCCATTTCCGATAAGCAGAACTTGTTGTATACGCCTGCGATAAAGTATCCTCCAGGTTTTATAAGCACACTGAGCGCACCGGGAATCTTCTCTATATCCGGTTCACAGTTAAGTGCACCATACGTGGAGTATCCCGCATCAAAGGCACTTTTTCCGAGTATTCCCTCGAGTTCCCCGATGCTGGATGCGCTAAGCTTCATTGTGTTCAGCCTCTCATGAATGCCCTCCTTCCTTGCCTTTGCGTTGATGTTGTCCAGCATCCTGCTGGAAATGTCGATTGCAAAAACCTCATGTCCATCCCTGAGAAGCTCCAAGGTCTCTGCGCCAGTGCCACAGCCTATTTCCAGTACGTTCTGGTGTTTTCCCAGATATTTTCTTAACTTTTTAAGTGATCTTTCCCTGAGAAGTACATTTATGCGGTTCCCAAATATGTGTTCATCGTAATTGTCAGCAACGCTGTCGAATTCCTCCTCCAGCCATCTGTAATAATTGCCCCCCGTTTCCTGGCGTTCAGTGCAGACATCAAGCCTTATGAATCTGGCTGGCCTGCTGAAGTATTTCCTTACATAATCATTCCCGTACTTTGCGGTGAATTTTCTAAGTACATTTTCTCTCTCCTCACCGGACGTTATGAGTGAGGGTGTTCGGGAACCCGAGACCTTGCCAATGGCGAAATCTGCCTTTCTGTTCCTGAGGATGTAGGATGGCCAGCGTGCGTTATAATCTGATGATATCAAATAAATGACCTCACCCTCGATTACATATGCAAGTTCTATTGAGTCACCCCCGGAAATTAATGAAAGTGACCGGGACTCAGGGTATGCGCCGCTACTGGTACTACCATTAATTTTTTCTATCATGGCACCTCGCCGGGCTGCTGGAATTCTGAGGCAATTGCGCGGTAAATATCAGTGACTTCATAGTTCAGGTTTTCAACTACCTTGTCTCCAACATTTCTCTGCCTGAACATCAAGCCAAGGACACATACTATAAAAAGGAACGATCTCCTCTTAGTGTCTACTCCGAGGCAGATTCCCTTTTCGGATATCAGATACTTTATAGGAAATCTTTCTGAGTATACTTTCATGTAAATGCCCTCCCAACACTTTTACTGGAAGATGTCTCCCTCAGCGCATGCGTCATCTGTGAACCTCCCCACTTATTTTTCTCCTATCTATTTTACCCCATTTAGTCGGGTTCATGAATCCGGTTAGAAGTTTAAGGTAATATATTGGAGAATATAGGAAATTCTTTGCGTTCTTGCTGTTAAGATGCATCATCCAAACGACAATTATAGCCTTGGAAAGTTGGCTGAAGTGCCTGGAAGGAGTCATCCTGATCTGTGCCCCCTGCCATTCCGGCCAGTATCTATAATTCCTGTATACGGATCTGTGGATCATTGCGTCTTTTACGTAACGTATTTTGAGGTAATTATCAGATATCACTTCTTCAAAATAGAACGTTTCCCTACCCTGGATTTCATCCGGCATGTTAATCTTCCTGGCCAGCTGCAACGGCATCATTGTGAGTCCGAGTGGGATACCGTAGAGGAAATTATGTCCCAGCGCACACCCGACAACAGCACCGGTACGCGGGTCCTTGAATTCCTCCATGGCCTGAGCAAAAAATGTATCGCTTACAACGGAAACGTCCCCATCCACAAACAAGACATATTTCGTACTAGCCTTAGAAATCAAAAGGTTCGTTGCATAGCCCAGCCCTTTCTCCTCTTCAAATAACTCAACGCTAAACCTTGCGGCAATTTCCGGCGTGGCATCGGTGCTGTTATGATCTGCAATCAGTATCCGCTTTACCGGTATATACCTGGTAACGGATTCAAGGCAATTTTCCAGGGTATCTGCTGAATTGAACGTCCTAATGAGTACGTCCACGCTTTCCTCGTGATTTTGAGGCATTATAAATTGATATTGTAAACAACGCATATCTACTTTACTACTTCAGTTGTCAAAAACTGGCGATGATGAAAGTCTCCTCGGGTACGTTTAGACAATTCTTATCAGGTGGCGGTAGGCCATATATTCTAGAATCCCATAGTGTTAAAGACCTCATTCAGGTTGGCAGAATGCAAACCGATGGCAGGTTGATATCTCTAAACCCCAACTGTGTACCGCACACCAGTCACAAGGCTGTTCAGAGAATTATATCATGTTAATTTCAATCCCTGGTATTGCCACTATAATTATTTTAATAAACAATAAAACAATATGAGTGAATCCGGTGTTGAATTTTGAGTTTTGATGACGCAAACCTCTTCGATCTGATGGATTCCTGTCAGTCTCTTGGAGATACGAGATTCGGTGGATCGGGGACAAGAGATGAGGATATACTTGTTGGTTACATCTATGGAGTTCTTTCAGAAAGCACTTCAACAGAGCTTTTGTACGACACAAAGCTTGCAAAGGCATACAAGTATGGTGAATACAGTTACATGGTGTGGATGGGCGAATTCGAGCTCGAAGAAAGCGGGGAACAAGATGATGAACCGCTGGTATTACCGGTAGCTGTGGAGGGTCCATTCAGGGATGGGGAAATTGAGGAGATCCTGAAGCAGTTATAGGCTTCTATTTTCCATTATTTTTATGCAATAGAATCTCTTTCTTGCGTCGTTGAGGCATATCTGTATGTCAATGAGTTTCATGTCCCGCAAATTCTTGACGGCATAAAGAACACTTCTCTTGGATAGTCCTGTTTCCCTTTCCAGTGTGCGGAAGTCCGCGATTCTCAGTCGTCGAAGCACCAAAAGGACTAACCGGGCGGAAGTCGGCATCTCAAATTCGCTGAATTCTATTTCCAATGAAACAGCAATAGCTCCGTGGACAAAAACGATTCGTATAGGCAGCAATGACAAACTGTTACACTGACTTAAGTGCAATGAGAATATTTTTTGAGGCTCAAATCACAAATCCCAAGAAGAGACCAGCGAGCGGGGATATAACCCAGGTGGCAAGTATTATCAGGAAAGGCCGGAGAAAGATTGCCTTTGTTTTATAAGACATCCCAGTTCCAAGGACGCTTGAAGTCAGTGTCTGTGTGTTTGACAGCGGAATACTGAAAAGTGTTGCTATTTCTACGAACACGGATGACACCAGCAGGGAGGTTAGAGCATTGGAATACCTCATGAGGTACATCTCCTCACCAACCCGCTTTATAATACCTCTGCTGAGAAAGATTGATCCGACAACTATCCCTGTAATCATTGATGTTATAACCCATATATCAAAGCCTGCCATGTTGGCTATGAGTCCAAGAGTGTTTGCACCTAGCGTAAATGCGGTGAGGAATGACACTACAATCAGTATCAGCTTGAGGTATGAAATCTCGCTCCAGAAGTTCTTGAAATTCTTTTTTTGCAATTGGGCGTTGAGCAAATACGCAAACAGTATGGAACCAATTGGGGCAAGAACCCATGTGGCTACCATGAGGATCACAAAGCCGCCGTTTACGGTGTACCCATGGTGTATAGAGAGTCCTATGGCCACTCCGACGAGTACCATGGTCAGCGAAAGGGGGGATCTCAGGAAATATGCGACTATGAAAAGTACAAACGATACAAGGAATGCATAACTCTCAAGCACGTAGGAGTGCGGCAGCAAGTTGGCTGAAGCAGAATGTAGGGCAGAACCTTCGAGCAAGAGCCCCATGGAAAACCCCAGAATGCCAATGGCAATTCCAATGACCCTGCTGGTTATTCTCGACCCTATTATGGTGCCAACGGCTGCAGAAAGGTTGTTTCCAGCTACAAAAGCCGTGAGCACTCCGGCAAGAATGATGGTAGCTACATATGGAAACGTGATCATTTTGACACTGACAGGATTATGTTCATGAGTATATCGGAAATATCCTCACAGTCATCGACCATATCATCGATTTTATGGACCAGGCTCATAAGGTGGTCATATACGAGAAAGTGCATGCTGTCAGCATTTCGATAAATCTCGTCAATGAGGTTATCCTTAAGTTCATCAACAGCTTCCTCAAGAACCTCGATCTTCTTCCTCTCGTTCTTGAGAGAATCCATGTTTGTATCCGAGAACATAGTTGAAACGGATTTTATGGCTTCCTGGCTCTTCTCAATCATTGTCATGAAAGTCCTGTAGGATGATGCCATTATTGCTGTTCCATTGCTTCTCTTGTAATCGATGTTCATCCTCTTTATCTCTCTGCTGAGGTAGTGTGTCTTATCAAGTATGTCATCACACTTATCGGTAAGATTTAGCAGGTTATCCATGAGGTTTGAACTTATGGCTCCGCTGGTTATCTCATGCGTCAGTTGCATTCCATAGTTGTCCCCCTTCCTTTCAAGCACCCTGATTTTCTCGTTTATCTCAAGCATTCTTTTCGGGTTAGTGTCCAGCATCTCATGTAGCAGCGATGTTGCCTCCTGTGCCATATCCATGTATACGGTCATTTCACCAAGAACGTGCTTCTCGCCGACCACCATTATTCTCTTGAGAAAGCCAGAATTTACCATTGTGCCGCATCGTTAGGTCGTATATAATCCTGATGAAAAGTTCTTATCCGTATGGATGTGCAAATCAATTTATATGTTTACTTAATGATTAAAGGAAGACTATGAAATGGATCACAAGGGAGAAAGCGAAAGTTGACAGGATTGCCTGCCCCTGGCTCATAAGCAGATTTGTTGACAAGGACGCTGAATTCATATTTGTTTCAAAGGACAGGGTCATGGAGGTAGCCAGAGAGAAGAACGCAATACCTTTCGATGTGGAAGGTGCTGATCTCACGCACTACAAGGATCATGGAGAGGAGAGAGTGAGCTTTGATTCCATCATAAAGAAATACGGGCTGAAGGACAGTGCACTCCTCGACTTTGCGGAAATAGTGAGAGGGGCTGACGCATCTCTGCCAAATCCGCGGCGTGAGTCTGCCGGCCTGGAAGCAGCTGCACTTGGATTCAGGGAGATCGCCGGCGATGATCATGAAAACATGAAGCTTCAGTTTCCACTTTACGACGCACTTTACCAGTACTGTAAGTTACTGGCTGAGAAGAAAACCAAGCTGGAACACAGCGCTCACTGAACCAGCTGGGCGTTTTTCAGTTCATTTATTCCATTCCGGTTAACAGTCTGTTCTAAGCCACAGTGGATGATTGAGGATTGTTGCACCCTTTACTGATATAATTCCATTTGGAGTATACACCATCACTTGAAATTCCGGTTCGCTGCAAAAGTATTTTAGAGGCTGCAAAATCATATGGACATGGATAACAATACTTTTTTTACGACATTGAAGAAGAGGTTCCCTGATGTTCTTGACATCAAGGATGACATTGCAACATTTAATATGTACATAGATGGCCAATGGATAGGAAATAACAGTAAACCCGTCAAGGATCCAGATAACAATTCCACACTATGCCAGGTTTCGGTTGCGGACCTGGAACAAGTAGACAGGGCTCTGGAATCAGCACGGGAAAAGAAAGAAGTGATGAAGAACCTGAGCGGTGATGAAAAGATAGCAATCCTGGAAAGGGCGGCTGATCTTCTAATGGCCAGCAGGGAACTTTTTGTCAATGCCCTCGTAAAGAACGTGGGAAAACCTCTTAAGGAAGCCGAAGGTGAAATAGATGCAACAATAGAGAGACTGCGAAGGGTTAAGAGTGATTCCCAGCGCATCCAGGGTGATTTCATCCCTGGGGAATGGGCCAAGCCAAACAGGGGAAGAATCGCAATAATAGTGAGGGAACCAGTGGGAGTGGTTCTGGCCATAGCACCTTTCAACATGCCTCTGTTCATATCATACACCAAGATAATTCCCGCACTTCTTGCCGGTAACACTGTGATACTTCGCCCGCCGTCTCTTGTTCCCATAGCTCCGATAATGATGGGAAAGATACTCGAGGAGGCAGGCCTTCCTGGAGGTGCTTTGAATATAATTCCCACTTCTACAGATGTTGCGAGCTATCTGGCTACAAGGGACGAGGTAGACATGATAACTTTTACGGGGAGCACCGATGTTGGATTGAAATTGACCAAGATCTCGGGCATAAAACGCATACACCTGGAACTTGGGGGGAAAGCGGCCGCGCTTGTGCTGCAGGATTGCAGTGATGTCAAGAGTGCAGCTCAGAACATTGTTACGGGTTCAACTAAATTCTCAGGCCAGAGATGTGATGCAATAAGCAGGGTGTTGGTTCATGAATCCCTGGAAGAGGGTCTTACTAAAGAGATATTATCAATCGTGAAAAAACTCCGGAGTGGCGACCTATCAGCTAAGGAAACTGACATAGGGCCATTAATTGACTCCAAGGCAGTCGCAAGGGTGGACAGTCTGGTCAAGGATGCAGTTGAGAAGGGAGCTAAACTATTGCTTGGAGGGAAGTCGAGAGGCAATTATTATGAACCAACGGTACTGGCAAACGTTCCGTTAAGCGCCAGGATAATGTGGGAGGAAACGTTTGGCCCGGTAATACCGATCCATTCTTTCAAGAAAGAGGATGAGGCAGTGGAGATAATCAATTCCTCTGAATATGGCCTTGACAATGCCATTTTCACGGATGACATCAGGACAGCCTGGCGACTGGGCAAAAAACTGGAGAGTGGAGAAATATCCATAAACTGTTTTCCATCGCATGGAATCGGATTTTTCCCGTTTGGTGGGGTCAAAAAAAGCGGTCTTGGCAGGGAAGGAATAAGTTACAGCATAGACGAATTCACGAACCTGAAAACTATGGTGTATAACGTAAGCTGAGACAATCATTCACTCCATTTGATTTCGACGGAAAAAAGAGCAATTTCAGTATTACGGTATACCTTATGAGCTGGAGAGAAGATTTAATATGTTATAAACATTCAAACTGAAAATGTCCATCCTCCTCTTCTTTGTCACTGTCACCATCGCCCTGTTCGCCATCCTGAATCCAATAGGAGCAGTGCCGACTCTTGTTTCCCTGACGCAGAACTACAGCCCAAAGGAAAAGAACGGAGTGATAAGAAAGAGTGTCCTGGTAGCTTCCGGTATGATCATCGGGTTCATGCTGATCGGTGTTTACATATTCAGTGTACTCGGCATAGACATTTCTGACTTTAAGATTGCAGGAGGAATTCTGCTATTCAAGGTTGCGTTCGATATGCTTCAGGGAAAAACCTCTAACACCAAGCTGACGCAGGCCGAGACAGATGAATCGCAGGAGAAGGAAGCCATTGGCGTAGTTCCCATAGGTACACCACTTCTGGCTGGACCCGGGACAATAACCACTGCCATTATATATTTCAACTCACTGAGCGTTAGCATACCGGAAAAAGGAAGCGTTTTTCTCTCAGTGGTGATTGTGATGGTACTTACGTATTACATCCTCAAATTTTCAACAAGGATCTTTGACAGGGTCGGAAAGACCGGATCATTAATCATATCCAGAATAATGGGACTTCTCCTTGCTGCCATTGCGGTTAGCTTCGTGATCTCCGGAATCTCCTTTATCGTAACCTCTTCCGGCCTTTTTTAGAATTTTTTGTAAAAATCCTCATATTCTTTCCTTGTAAGCTGTCCATCGGCGCTCAAGGATTCGCCGCTCGCATATACTATGTCTGAAAGAAGATATCCGGAAAATAGCCTGAATGCTGAGTTCTCCATGCCCATTGGGACCAGCGATAACGGAACCCTGTTTTCCTTCTTGAATGAGTACAGGTCGGACAAATCCAGCAGAAATCCATGAGGATCTGTATAGGTTGAGGCCAGCTTGTAGATGTCACCGCCAAATTTCATCATGCCATTGAGCATATGTGATACCCGGCCGCCGTTGAAGTCATGTGTCGATATGATCACGGTGCCTCTATACCTGCTTAGGTCTATCCAGTTTATGCAACTGACATCTATATCTATTGCAGGAGCCCCTAGCGAAATGGCTGTGTCATACATTTCCTTCCCCTCACGTGAGTCGATAAACCTGTACGTGAAGACAAAATCCAGGGACATGCCATTGAGGGCGGAAATGAGTTTTTCGAGCTCCGCCTTCCCCTTTGCATGGAAGAGATCATATCTTATTTCATAGACTAGCCCTTTTCCGTAATACCCATCGTTAAATCTTGAAAGTAGAGACATTGAGTCAGCAGAAAAAATTGATGTGACTATGGTTGTCTTCCTTCCGCCAATATCTGACCTTCCTATCTTAACCGGTTCAGCTGCGATTATGGGCATATATGAATATTATATCGGTCTATTAAAGATTTTTACGAATATCGTTACCTGGTTCTGTAAACGGTTTTATACGTCCTGCGTATCCAACTTGAGGAAGTCAAATGTTCAGGATGACAATCGTATCAGCACCATCCAGGGCAGTGGAAAATGATCTGGATAAGACAATAGCTTTTTTTCTATCGGACATTGGTTACATACCACGGCTAAAACCATCTACGGACTTTCAGGTAATATCGAAATCAGCATATTTCAGGCTGTTTAAGGAATGCTTCCTCATGAGGGCTGAGAGATACTGGACGGGAGATGAACTTCTGGCATATCTGTCAACCAGCAGGACAACTCTTTACAGGCATCTCAATAAGCTGAAGGCAATGGATATCCTGGAAGAAGTGCAGGAAGGGAAGGTTAAAAAATACAGGCTGCGCTCGGGTGACATTCTCAGGGCGTGGAGCTGGGTTGAGGTAAATATAAAGATGGCACTCGAGAATTACAAGAAGACTGTGGAGCAAATAGAAGCAGGAATCAATGCACTCAAATAGTTGTATTTCTCATTCTTGTTCCACGGTGGTCTCGAAAACATTTTTATGATAATAATGCCTAAGCCGTTCGGGGGAAGCGGACGAATAATATTCTTAAAATTCTGTCAGGCTCGATGATAAATATGGAAATGATCGAAATAAAGAAAGGCGGAAAATATCTGGTGATCTCAAACAGCGGTGACGACACTCCAATGAAGACTGAAGGAGAATTTGTCGGTTATACTATTCTGGGCGAAGACGGTGCGATCTGTTTCAAGATAACCGGCTCAGACAATAAGACTCTGTTCAGGCTTATACCGGTTTCTGGAATTATTGCAATAGAATTCACTGATGAGGCACTTCTCAGTTCAAAGGCAAAAATGGAAGACAAGGAAAAGACCAATTACATCAGCTGAACAGATCCAAGCAGGCTATATTCAGGTCCATGGGGCTTTAAATCACTCCTGTAATAACACAGTTCGCTGATATCTGCCTTTCCAAAATTGAATTTACCATATTTTTTTACGAGGTCGGTTGATTTTACAGGTCCATGTATTCTCGCGACAGTTATGTGCGGGACAAATCCTTTTTCGTCCGGGGTAAGGCCAATGCTGGATATTAATAGGGAATATAAAGCCTGAGGAAATGCTCCAACATTAATATATAAGACCCTGGGCCGCGATTCTGAAGGGAAGAATCCGATTCCAACCATTTCCACTGTGAATTTCCGATACCTGATCATGCCGATGGCTTTAACCACCTCCTCAGCTACTTCGTTCGATGTCTCTCCAAGAAAGTGAAGGGTTATGTGCAGTTCCGGCGTACTTACTGGTGTGACTCCTTTCATCGTACCCGCCGCACGTACAAGATCATTAATCTCCAAAGTCCTGTCCACATGGCATGCTATGAATGTTCTCAACTCTCTGGCATTTGAAAAATATTATTTATATATTCTCTCGCGCTGTTGGAATCATGTTTAAGGTACCGGGAGACTTGCGATACACAAAGACGCATGAATGGTTCAAAATGGACGGGGACGTAATGGTCGTTGGGATTACGGATTATGCCCAGCATCAGCTTACAGACATAGTCTACGTTGATTTTCCAAAGCCAGGAGCAGAATTGAGCGCAGGAAAGCCCATGTTGACCATTGAATCAGTAAAGTCTGCGGAAGATGTTTTTTCGCCAGCAACCGGAAAAATTAGCGAAGTGAATCAGGCAGTAGTATCGAAACCGGAAATCCTCAACCAGGACCCTTATGGTAACTGGCTCGTGAAGATAAAAGTCGCTAATGACTCAAAAATGGCATCCCTTTCATCTGATGAATATAAGAGCCTGACAGCCGAAAATTGAAATGACCGATCGACGGGACAGCTATTACCAGAAAGCGAAAAGAGAGAATTTCAGGAGCAGGGCAGTATACAAGCTCAGGGAAATTGAGAATAAGTTTCGTATAGTAAATCAAGGCGATACTGTACTAGAAATAGGTTCGGCTCCCGGAGGATGGACGCAGTACCTTACGTCGATTGAAGGGGTAAGGGTTGTTAGTGTGGATCGTACACCTTACGATCCGGTTGAAAATTCCATTTCAATAAAGAGGGACATATTTTCGGCGGACATCCCTGAACTGGTGGCAGAGGCCATATCTTCATTTGGTCAGGAAAAGTTCAATGCAGTTGTGTCTGATGCAATGTCAAATACCAGCGGTAACCACAGCATGGATCATGCTTCCTCATACCTGATATGCGATAGGGTGCTCAGTTTATCGTTAAAGTTTCTTTACCCGGGGGGAAACGTGCTTGTTAAGCATTTCCAGGGTGACATGACCAGAGAATTGATCGATAAATGGTCTCCCAATTTCAGGGGACACAAGGTTACGACACCAAAGGCATCAAGGTCCGGTAGCAGGGAAATTTACATAATTTTCTTCAATCTATTGAATAAATCCTTGTGAAGCTAAAGTCCCCATCTTTCAGGAATTTCTCCACTCTATCGACGAATTCAAAATCTACTATTATGAAGACAGATTTTCCAGAATACTGAAACAGGGCCGACCTTATCTTGTCTTCTATATATGCCAGCCTCTCCTCATCAATTATTCTCAGCCCTTTTATCTTGTTGACTGTCCTCTCCCAGTTCCTTACAAACTGTTCTACATTCTTGTCCTTGTAATCCTTCTTCAGGAGCCTCTTCTTGCGGATGGAATGCCTTACAAGATCGAGCGTTTTCATGGACTTGGTATACAACTCCCCATAGGATTCCTCGTTCATATCAACAGGTACTATCGGTATTCCAAAAGAATCTGAGTATTTCACGGCTTCAATATAAACAGGGGGTGGTGTCATGACCTCACCATACATTGAGAGCCTTACTCCATAAATTATTTCATAGTCAGAAAGCTCTATTTCATATGGATGTAGAAGAAAATCCCTCAATCCCAATATGTGTTCATCAGACAATGTTATTATTATTACATCGGGCTTGAGTTTCCTGAGATCCTCTGCCAGGACCTCGCCATCCTTTACCAGGCCCTTGATGCCTCCAAACAGCCAGATCTGTCCAATTTCAGGCTTTGTGGTATAATCACTCATTGAAGGCTCTTCTTTCTCTCAATAATCATCTCCAGACTGTCCTTTGCGGATGCCGTTCTCAACTCATGCAGGCTAACGACCGGGCATTTGGCTATATTATCCTTGGTCGTATCCATCCTCGTGATTATCAGTGGTTCAGTCTGGAAGATTTCGCTGACGTTCTTTATTGCAATTGCCCTGCCCATTTTCTCGTTCAGGCTTTCAAAAAGCCCTATGAGAAACATTGTATCCATAGCCCTGTTTGCTACGGCATCAAATGGTGCTTTTTTCATGCTGTAAAAGTCATACCCCGTCCTTACAATGTTGTCAATCACTTCCCTGATAAAGTCATTTATATCGCCGCGTTCCTCTGCAGGGAGTTCAATCTCATTGACGATCTTGAGTATATCAATGCTTGAACTGATGTCGTTCATGAGCAAAGCTTCAAGCTTTGTGTACACATCTATGGTGGATGCGCTCCCCCTTTCATACAGTGAAATTGATCGTCTCGAGGTGCCCACCTTGTTTGAAACAAACCCGATGGAATATCCAAGTTTATCCCTGATGCTATGCATAACTTTTCCGTTTATGGGTATGTAGAACCCGCCAGGACCAGAAAACACATTGGGTTTTCTGCCGTCAATGTAGTCCACAAATGTGACAGGCGACATTATGGGAACGTGGTGCCTATAATAGACAACACCATCCTCCAGTACGCCACTTCCTGCTCTTTCACCTATTACAACGGCAGCTGCACCCGTGACTCTAGACAGTCTCACCATCTCAATGGCATTTGTAATCCGGAATGTATCGACGTTATGTAAAATCTTTATGATGTATTTTTCATCTTCTCTGCGGGCAATCAGCTCAAAACTTATGAGTCCGCCCAGATCAGGGTCTGAAGTGAGAAAGCCCCTTTTTTCTAAAGCTTCGCAAAGCTTCCTGATAAAGATGTGCCTGTTCTCCTCCATATTGAACAAATATTGCATCCTGTATTTAAGCTATTCTATTGGTAGAATGTCACATGTCCATGTACGGCATTTAATCCATCTGTACCTTCTCCCAGGCACTGGAAGAAAGCTTGTTCGGGCAGACAATGACCTCGCATTTTGAGCACGCAAGATATTCTGGATTGAGTTCAGGGGTCGCTATGATTACCTTGCTGACTCCAAATATGGATCCAACCTGATCAAAAATCTTTGACGGAACTGACCTGTAAAATACTGCCCTTATGAACGTGTCATCCCTTCCGCAGTTTCGCCCTGTTATGTCCCTCACATTGCAACCATAGCGCTTAATTATCTCGGTAAATTCACTCAGGACTCTTGAGAAAAAGCCTGGCGAGGTCAGGACGGTTATGACCTGGCTTCCTATGACCGGGGCAACCCTGGAAATATCCTCCATGGGCAGGAGTTTACTCATGACCATCTTCAGTACTTCAACGGATTCAACGACTTTAATTGTCTCGTACACAGTTCTCCTGTTCACGTTCAGCGACTTCGCTATTTCAGAAATAGAAATCTCGATGTCCCTGAGAAAAAGCTTACCTTCTGTTATTGATATGCCGTTGTTGTAGAGCCCTTCGATGACTCTTTTCCTCGTAGGATAGGATTTGAAGTATTCTTCAAGCAACAATAGCATAAAATGTAATTTGTTGAAAATATATATACTGTGTGATTAGCCAGCAATCACACGGGTACGTATTGCAGTAAGCTTCTCGCCCTGATCGATCACTGGCTGAAAGTACTCTGGTGGAGCCGGAGCCAGCAGGACTTTTATTGTGTAAAGCATGCCTCTCCTGAACAGGTCCACATTCACCGTTTCACCAGGCCTGAATATGTACGGATTATCAGTCTTTATTGCTTTTATATCATCCCTAATATTTTTCAGGAACAGATCTGAGAACTTCATGCGGTTAATGGCTACAAGCTCGTCACCGGCATTGATTCCGGCGATGAAAGCAGGTGAACCCTCTAGGACTGAAGAGACTGCAATCTTTCCGTTATCCGTTTTGGTGAATATGCCCATATATGCCTTTTCAGCGGGTTCACTATTGTCTATACTCTTGTATCCTCTCTTGATTTTCACGCCTATCCTGGCGACCTCAGCATCGAAATCTATCTTCTCAGTTCCCCTTACAAATCTGGTGTAAAATTCAGTGAAATCACGTCCGGACACGTCCTTGAGTGCCGAGAGAAGGTCTTTCTCAACGAAGCCTCTCCCATCTTTCTTGTACTTTTCAAAGAGGTGCCTCATGACATCATCAAGGCTCTTGGACCCATTTGTTGCCTCCGAAATCCGGAGACTAAGCAGGAATCCAAGGATCTCACCTTTCAGGTAGTATGATACATAGCTGTTCGTGTTGTTCGGGGAGGGGCGATAAAGTTTTATCCATGAGTCAAAGGATGAATCGGAGGCTGATTCTATTTTTGAGCCTGGCAGGAGCTCGTAGTATCTTATGTATTCAAGGATGTGCTTCAGGTATTCCTCTTCGGATATGATTCCAGACCTGTAGAGAGCAACCCACTCGTAGTAACTGGTTATACCTTCACTTACCCAAAGCATTGTTGTGTAATTTTCTTCCCTGTAATTGAATGGTCCAAGTTCCGCTGGCCTTATCCTCTTTACATTCCACAGGTGAAAGTACTCATGCGAAGTCACTGACAGGAAATCAAGGTACCTGTCTCTTGGCTGGAAGGTGAATTTCTCCACATCTATTGTAGTGGAGTTCAGGTGTTCCAGTCCGCCTCCCTGTCCCCCTTCCGGAACCAGGTGGTAAATGAAAAGGTACTTCCTGAATGGCAGCTGGTTGAACATTTTTGAAAATACAGACACTATACGGGGGATATCTTTCAGCAGTGCAGCCTCATTTTCGTTCCCGTGGCCATATATGGCAATTTCATGCTGTTTTCCATCCACTTCAAAAAAGAGACTCCTGTGTGTCCCTATCTCCAGTGGGGAATCTACAAGAATGTCATAATTAATGGCCCTAAACCTGTTTTCAGCTATTTTCTCGAGTCCGGTAGAAATTTTCCAGTCTGCAGGAGGTACCACGGCAAGTTCCAGTGCTTGGTCTTTGTACCCTTCAATATAAAGAAATACGCTGGTTCCAAGCACAAAAGCATGTGTGGAGTCCAGGTGACTCGTATGAACCGTAAACTCATCCGCATAAACCTCATAGCTAATCGTGATGTTCTTTGTCCCGGAGCATGAAGTCACCCAGGTAGACTTATCTTTCTTTGCCGTAGTAAGGGTTTCGCCAGCATCTGAAATTGCCTTCAGCTTCCTCACATTTTTAGCAAAGTCAAGAATTGCATAGGATCCCGGTGTCCAGGCAGGCATGGTAAGCATAACTCTCTCTTCGGTTACGTCCTCAAGCCTCATTGTTACCTTGAAGAAGTGGGTATGTGAATTCTCCATCTCAAGCGTATAAGTTATATTCATGACATTTAGTGTGATAGAGAAATTGATTTAAATTTAGTGATAGCCGATCACTGGTAGGAACGGTCATCCCTGTAATTGTGGTAATTAGAAAAGTAATCGCTCTGCTTCTGTGAGTCCGTAGCCTCGGACGAGACTGCAGCACCGAAGTTTCCATAATATTTCTTGATCTTTTCCTCAACTGGCAGGTACATATTCAAAGCTTCCTTAACGTGCCTCTTCTCGATGAGCTTTCCCTCTTCTGAAACGCAAATGTCGCCAGCTGCCCTGATCAGGCCGCCAAGTTCCCGAAGCTTCAGGGTAAGTGACTTCTCTTTATGATCAATCTCCTTTGCCCTCCTGGAACCCTCATCTATTATCATGGTTGCAGCATCCATGGCCATGTGCGGAATCTTTCCATCCACTATGATCTCCTGGGCTATGAACTGGATGTATTTGGTCCGGTTTTCCATTGTATCCGGTATCGTAGTTTCCATAAGTATCTCATAGCCGCTTCCTACAATCCTGGATCTCAACGGGCTCAAAATGTACTGCAGGTCCTGGATATTGCAGGCTGCCACAAGGATAAAGTTTGCAGGGACCTTATCCACCCTGACGCTTGCTCCGGCGCTCTGGGGGTTTCGTCCTGTTATAGGGAAATTTCTCTCCTGCATGGCAGTCAAGATGAATCTCTGCAGGTTTCCGAGGTGCGTGATCTCATCTATGAAAAGGACTCCTTCATGCGCTTCATGGACAGATCCAGCAATCACCCTTTCATATGGGAGCGTACCCAGTTGCGGATGCCCACCGTACGGATCATGTCTTACGTCCCCCAGCAACTCAGTTTCGCTGGCTCCGGTTGCAAGGACGAAAGGGTTCCTGTCAAGCGGTACAATGACCTTGCTCGGGCTCTTCTTTTCCATCTTCCTCTTTCGTTCAAGAGTCTTCTCGTCAAGTATCCTGATGTTTTCTCCGGCTCTCTCATAAACAATAACTTCTTCCCTGTCCCCAAATTTTCTTGTGGAAGTGACTCGCTCACTGTTGCTCTGTACTCCGAATGCAGCCCCTATCACATTGAAGACGTCGCCAAAAGGTCCCTGTGGATTTACCTGGACTTTTGGAGAGTTGCAATTTGGGCAAACCTGCTCTGTATAGATAGAATAAAACCCGCATTTAGGGCACCTATATCCCAATCTCTCAGCAACGCTGACGGGCACATTCTCTGGTTCCAAAACCATGCCTTCAACGGACCCAAGTTCCAGGGCCTCGGCATTCACCTCATCAGCACTCTTTACTTCTACAAATGGGCGCTCGGGATATTGTGGGTTGTGCACAACCCTGATTTCCTCTCTGGGTCTCTGGATGTAAAAAGACATTGCCTGAGCAATCATTGACTTACCAACCCCGGGAGGTCCAACCAGCAGAAGGTGTCTTCTCTGCCTGGCAGCTATCATCGCCATTCTTACAGCTTCATTCTGGCCTATGACTCTGTCTAATGGATTGCTGGGAATCTTCACATACGATGTGTCAGGAAGTTCCTCAAAATTTGCATTCAGGAATGGCGTTCCCATGATACTACCCTAATTTCTGAAGGTTTCTTGGTCACGTGCCCCATTTTCACTCCGTAAATATTCTTTATACCTTTTGTAAATGCAACGTCAACGAGTCGCTGAGATATTACTCCTCCAGTGATCAGTGTATCGGCGGCTGAGACTTCTGACATTTTATCCACTGCTTCGGCTACCGGGAATGACGCCACTTTAGTGCCATCATCTCCGTAAAACTCAGTCAGCTTATCCTGAAGTAGGGTATTTGCACGCCTCTCTATGGCTCTTGGGTTAGAAAGGTCCACTTTATCGGGATTATCATCCACTTGCTCTACCTCTGGCGGTTCCTCCTGAGGTTCAGGTGTTTCCTTTGGCTTTTTCTGCTCAACGGGTTCTGCCTGTTTCTGACTCTGCTTCTTATGAATTTTCTGCGACTCAGTGGCAGTTCTCTCGGAAAGTTCCTTCAGTTCCTCGGTCATTCCTCTCATGGATAGATACTGATCAACCGGCGTCTTGTACCTTAGTGCCTTGACGATCTGCTTGTATGTCAGCTCTTCAACTTCAGTTCCAGGTGGGGCCCTGGCTACAAAATCAACCTCGGCAACCTGCAGCATTTCCTTGAGAATGAGGTCTCCTCCCCTGTCTCCATCCAGAAACACTGTCACTGTCCTTTCTCTGGACAACATCTGTACGGTCTTCGGGATGTTTGTTCCCTGTACTGCAATGGTGTTCTTTATACCATACCTGAGAAGGTTGAGTATATCGCTCCTCCCCTCAACAACTATTATGGAGTCTGAATCCTTTACGGCAGGACCTGCTGGGAGGTGTTCTTCACCATAGCTCATGATCTCTCCCTTTTCTACCTCTTCCCGGACAGTCTGAACTATAGATTCACTAACCGTCTTTCCGTTGTCCCCCATCTTCTTATAAAGTTCTTCAGCGCGTTCAACCACTTTCTTTCTTTTTTGTATCCTTACGTCTTCAATGTTTTCAATCTCTACCTTGGCCTTGCATGGTCCTATACGATCTATTGTCTCCAATGAAGCGGCAAGAATAGAACTTTCTACCTGGTCCAGACCGGATGGAATAAGCGCGAATCCCTCTGTCCTACCTTTCTTGCTGTCTATCTCTACTTCTATCCTTCCGATCTTACCACTTTTCTGCAAGTCTCTTAAGTCAAGCTCGTTTCCCAATAACCCTTCAGTCTGTCCGAATATTGCACCGACTACGTCAGGTTTTTCAACCACCCCATCGGTTGCAATCTTGGCTTTGATCATGTATTTCGTTAAATTTGGATCTACATTCATCACTATCACCCTTGATGTTTTTACTTAAGATAACGATAGAACAAGAAAATTTTCTCTCTATCACCATCCAGTTTGTATAACTTATGAATATATAATCTGTTCGTTAGCCTTGCCCCTGATTGGGGGTGCAGACCTTCCGGTGGCATGGTCCTACGACATGCAGAATCCGGGGGCTATAATTTAATCGTAAAATTATATAATGAATTAACTATTAGCTAAAAAGTTTATTATGATCAGGTTTGGCATTGCCGGGATTCCTTTAACAAGCAAGGGCAGGACTTTCATCGAGTCCGTTGAAGATGTACACAACTTAGGACTTAACGCGTTGGAGGTGCAACTACTCAGGGTCAACATAGAGGAGAGACCGGCACTTGAATACACTGGAATGAAGCCGCGGGATATAGACGGTTCCATAATTGTCGAGGTACTGAGAAGTGACGAGAATGGAAACTACAGGCCCGTTGGAATTGAGTCCACAATAGAGGAAAATGACATAGTCCAGGAGATATTCTGGAACATGGCCAAAAATTACGATGAACTGAAAGAGGGTGGAGAGCTTGCCAAGGAGTTGGATGTGAACCTGTCCATGCATGCCCCCTATTACATGGATCTGCTTGATGATGGAGATATAGGGGAACGATCATATGATCATCTGCGATGGACCCTGATAGCAGGTCGTGCCATGCAGGCCAAACGAGTCGTAACCCATACCGGTTTTTACAAGGTCAACAAAAAGGAGAGCCTGAAAAGAGCAATCGAAGTATACTCACGCGTATCTAAGGCATGCCCTCCAAGCGACAATTTCCCCTATGTTTCCGTTGAATGCTCAGGTAAGGAAGAAATTTTCGGGTCGACCTCTGACCTTATAGCTCTCAGCAAAAAAGTGCCTGAGGTTGAGCCAATAATAAATTTCCCTCATATTCATTCATTAAGTGGTGGCTCCCTGATAGAGATAAAAGACTTCGATGAAATTATAGATGAGTTTTCCAAGTACGCAAAGGGTGACATCTATACTGAATTTTCAGGAGTTGAGTACCAGGATCACACTGAGACAAAGCTTACTGCAATCAAGCATGGGGATCTTAAGTTTGAGACGCTGTCAGAGGCCATTGCAAATAGAGAGGAGGATATTACCGTAATATCCTCATCGCCGCTTCTTGAGCATGACGCACAGTACATGTACCTCATATATCTCAGGACATTTTCAAAGCGGCTACAGAAGAAATCAACTATCAAGAAAGCAGCTCATTAGTGGTGAAAGAGATGGTTAGGGAATATCCAGTAAAAAAGGGAATAAACCTCAGTACTGAGTTTATAAGGGAAAAGGCTGAGATGGTTACAGGCGAGGCCAGGATTGATGGGAACCGTGTGATTTCCCACTGTTCCGGGCTATCCGAGATCAATATGTATACAGATGGGAAGAAACTCAGTGTTGAGACTAAATCTGACGGCATAAAGGAAAACGCGCCTGAAGCGTTACGCATTTATAACAGACTTATAGAGGATATCACTGGTTACTCATCAAAGGAAAGAAAAAAGATAATGTCAAAGCTCTAGTTTCAGTAATTGGAGATATCACACTTGGGGTACCGTATTCAGGCAGGTTCGATTCATTTCTCAAGGGCGGTGTATGCTCTCAATTGGTTTGTGATGGCGCCAAGCCTCATATATATAAGCAGCGATCTCAATCTTCAGCTGATACAGCTGGGGGTTATAACCACTGGATTCTATGTTGGTCTTGCGGCGTTTCAGCTCATTGGTGGTATTCTAGCTTCGAGGGTAGGGAATGCCTACATCGCAATCCTCGGGCTTGCAATTCTTGGCGTATCTACAGTATTCAGTGGATTGTCGTATAGTCTTTTGACCTTGCTTACCAGCAGGATTTTTGCGGGTATTGGAGCTGCGCTATTCTTTTCCCCGGGAATAGGCGCTCTGAGCAACATTGTACCAGCAGACAGGTTTGGAACTCATGTGGGAATATATAATGGAGCATTCAACATAGGTGCTGGGGTTGGGATTTTCGGATGGTCAATACTTGATAAGATGTTTGGCTGGCGTCCCTCGTTGATTTTTGCAGGAGCGCTTGCTGTTGCGCTCGCGGTTGAAAATATACTGGCTCTGAGGGGAATCAGGGAAGAGAGGTCGGTCACCAGGGATATCCCCCGGAAGATTGTATCGGTAATGAAAAAGCCACACATTTGGATACTATCAATAGCGGGTCTTTCAAGCATAATCGGCGAGACCCTCATCGGCCAATTTTTTGTTTATTATGCCGAGAATGTTGTTCATATCGCGTCATTCACAGCCGGGTTAATGGCCGGTATCTCTATGGTAATAGGCATCGCAGGAGGAATAATCGGCGGGAGGCAAATCCAGAAAGTGAAGCATAAGGCGAGGGCATTTCTTCTGACAATGCTCATCGGAGGGGTTTTCATCGCAATGATACCCGTAACTTACAATATAGTATTGCTCATGCTCATTCTTATTGTAGAAGGTATCCTGGTTGTAGCGGGTTTTTCAGTTCTTTACACCATGGTTTCAATGGAAATTGCCGATCGTTCCATGGTTTCTTTTTCGCTTTCCCTTACAAATTTTATCCAGATGGGCTTTAGCATAGTTCTACCGGTTGTTTTTACTTCGCTAGCCTATTTTCTCAATTACTCATATGCGTGGTTGATCGCGGGGATTGTCGCTATGGCTACTTCCGGCCTCATTTATATCGGGAGACGCATGAATGCCCTTTCCAGTTTTTTTCCCGGACCTCAACGAAGTAAACTTTGAAACTATGAAAAACAGGATAGCCAGTATTAGATACTTTATTGCCGGATAATCGTTCTTGGAGGTCTGGTCGTCCTCGTCAGGTGGTGTTATTGAGCATTCGAGAACTGGCATAAAATTTCAGTCGATCCCCGTATATAAAGTCTTACAATGAAACATTATGCCTCGCCTGCAGCCAGGGTATAAATGCAGGCGGGATCACTACCAAAAAGACTACCGGATGAGGTGAATGCCCTCGCCCTTGACCCTCCGCAGATGTCGTTATAGCTGCAAACGCCGCATTTCCCAGTGAAAGTTTCGGGGGAATCAAGACGATCAAGTATTCCATTATCAGTGCATATGTCAACAATTGAAGTTTCTCTTACATTGCCTATTGGTCGCTCAATAAACCCGTTTATCAGTACATTACCGTCGTGCCCTATAAATAGGGTTTTCATGCGTTTGCCGGAATGCCTTGTTTGGGCATTCGCTCCGCTCTTTATGAATTCAGGTGCAGTTGCATTCATTAGGTTCCGGTATAGCTCATTACCATTGTAGGATTCGCCGGCAAGACGCTGGCGTTCAATTCTCTTGAATATGGGGGATTCCACGGTCCTCACATTCATTTTATCTCCATTTACTTCTACAAGCCAGTTATTGACATCCTCCATCTGTTCAGGAGAAAGGTCGGCCAGTGTTTCACCCCTGCCGATCTTTATTAGAAAGAAAACCTCCCAAACCCTGATTCCAAGACCTGAGATCAAAGTCAAAATTTTTGGCAGTTCAAGCACATTATCTCGATAAACCGTCGTATTTACCTGAACTGGTATGCCAGCAGCATTGAACATCCTTATTGCCTTTAATGTATCCTGGAAAACGCCTTCTTTTCCCCGGAATTCGTCCTGATCCTTGGCAGTGGGCCAGTCAAGACTTAAGGAAACTGAATGAACGCCATACAATTTTGTCATTTCTACAAGTTTATCGTTAATTCTATCCGATACTGTTGGGCTAAGGGCTGTTTTTATTCCCAGCTCATTTGCCTTCTTCAGGAGAGTCTCGAGGTCACTTCTCATCAGCACATCCCCTCCGGTGAGTATCAGGACTGGGTAAGGTTTCGGAAACTCTGCTATCTGAATAAGTAGGTTCAGCGATTCCTCCGTGGTTAGCTCACCCGGCATTGGATTAAGAATTGCCTCAGCTCTGCAGTGTTTGCAAGCAAGCGGGCACGCCTTGGTGGTTTCCCAGAAAAACAGCTGTGGTTTATAGATAGTATGGGCTATCATTTCAGTTGCATGTTAAATTGAGATAAAAGGGAGAAGCCTTAATAATCAGGTCAAAAAGAGAGTTAAAAAAAAATTAATACTTTTCACTAAGATTACTTTTTGTATTTTATCTTGCTGGATGCCCGGAAGACGAATTTCTTCTTTGAGGGCACATCTATAATCTTCTTTGTCTGTGGGTTTCTAGCCTTCCTTGCCATCTGGGTTCTTCTTTCGAAGATTCCAAATCCAGCCAGGTTTATTTTAGATCCCCTGTCCGACTCCATGATCACTGTGTCCAGAAAAGTCTTTATGACGTTTCTAGCCACTTTCTGTGTCGAGTTTGTCTTTTTCGCGACAGACTTAGAGATTTCACTGATTCCTACCATTTAATCCCTCCAGTATGATAATATAATTAGAAGTATTAAAATATTTGCATTGGGTTTTATATAAACTCCATATAACAAGGATTTTTGGGATATGTCACTATTATAATAAAAATTTTGAGATATAACTATAATCCACAGAACCGCTATAATGGCTCATTTGCAAGCTATATCCCAATTATATAACCTTTGCGTAAGATTTCAAAGACATAACTGTTACATCATCATATATGGAATTTTTTCAGTCATTATTACAGAACCGACGTGAAAGATCATAGGAAAAATATAATTAAATAATGAGAAATGATAAAGTTTAATGAGATTAATAGAGAACTGGTTTTCCGAGAGATATTCTGACAACCTTCAACTTTCGTTCAGGGTAATGGATCAGCTTCTTTCAGTAAAAACCGACTTCCAGAGGATAGATGTTTTCGAAACGTATGATTTTGGGAAACTTCTGTCAATAGACGGAACGGTTCAGCTGACTGAGAAGGATGACTTTGTTTATCATGAAATGATAACGCGAGTTCCATATTTCATGACAAAGAACAGGCCGCGCAATGCCCTTATTATTGGCGGCGGTGACGGCGGGGCTGCGACTGAGTTTTTAAAGCTCGGCCTGGAGAGCATCACCAATGTCGAAATTGATTCGCAGGTAGTGGAAGTTTCAAGGAAATTCTTTCCGGCACTTGCATCTTCTTTTTTAGACAGCCGGGTTAAACTGATTATTGGCGATGGAGCCGAATTCCTTGCGGAAAGTAAGGAGAAGTTTGATATCATTATTGTGGATTCAACCGATCCTGTTGGACCAGCTGAAGTACTATTCCAGAAAGAATTCTATGGATCAGTGAAAAAAGCGCTGGCAAAGGACGGAGTTATCGTGACACAGTCGGGATCCCCATTCTATCAACCAAACGGGCTCAAACTTGCATACAATGGGATGAGGGGGGTTTTCAGTCACGTATCAGTCTACACTGCATTTATACCAACATATCCAAGTGGATTCTGGTCGTTTACAATGGGAAGCGATTCTGCTTTTTCGAGGAGAGAAGAGAAAGTAGGAGCAGGAAAATACTTCAATGAGCAGATACTGGAAGGTGCTTTCAGGCTTCCCCAGTTCCTGATCGACCTGATTTCTCCCTGATCTTTATATAAAAAACTGGAGAACTTTGTGAGATACGCCGCTATGTCACAAAAAATCATTTCACTTTGAATTTTTCCATGGCCTCTGACAGCTGTTTCTCGTATTTCGGACCCAGACTTCTTGCAATTTTCTGAAGGTCTTTCATGGATTTAACAAAATTATACTTGCTCTGCTTTGAAACCAGCTCTTCAAATTTCCTCATGTCGCTGGTTATTTTGTAGAGAAAATAAAAGAAAAGCAAAGTGAATATTATGCCGGCAACAAAGATCCAATAGTCCCAGCTTCCCAGTGAGGAAAAAGAAAGTATAGAGTCTGATAGCACATTGCTATGGAACAAGACGTCATTGGCCGAAATTATAAAAACGAAAAAAGATATCACGAAAGCTATCAGATAGAAATAAAACTGGTAGTCCTTAATCCTGGATGACATGTACTTTAGGAGTATTATCACTCATTATTTAACACATTTCTCTCGTTGATAAAATGAATTAACTTCTCTGCCGCTTTTTTCCTGTGTGAGATAAGATTCTTGCGCTCATTTCCCATTTCTGCAAGGGTAATTCCTTCATCATCAGGAATGAAGATTGGGTCAAACCCGAATCCTCCTTTGCCCCTCTCATCTGTCGAAATGGAACCATGTACGCTTGCTGAAAACTGAAAAATCTCCATATCGTGACTTAGCGAAATCACTGTCTGAAAATGCGCCCTGCGATTCGCATCTAGCAAGGACAGTATCCCACGGTTTCCGATTGTTGAACTTACATATGATGAATAGGGTCCCGGGAAACCATTGAGAGCGTCTATGTAAAGCCCAGTATCCTCCATGAAGAAAGTGCCGTCTATGAGGCTCTGCAGCTTCTTGCAACTGTCCAGTGAAATCTCATCCGTTGTATACCCCTGGATTTCCTCGTATTTCATGCGTACCCACTTAATCTCGATCTGGTGTTCAAGAAATATTTTTTTCAGTTCATTGTACTTGTGTTCATTGCTGGTTACAAATTTAATCAAACATATCTCCTCCTCTTTTCCATGAGGTTCAGAGTTTCCAACACAAGGGATGAGTCACGGAATGATCTATTGTAACTGTCCATAAAGATATCAACAAGGTCAGTTACATTGCTGTTCAGGCTCCTGAATGATTCTGATAGAAGAAATATATCGGAAGCCATGTCCTCTACAGTGGAGTCCATTCTTCCCATACTTGGGTCTATGAGATATACTTTATTATCCGCGACAATTATGTTATTTGTAGTAAGGTCTCCATGGGTTATTCTTTTAGTGTGGATGGTGCCGATTGTTTTTCCCAGTTTCGAAATGACCGCCTGATACTCCCTGGCCTCTGCCAGATACTGCGATAGCATAACGCCCTTTATGCTTCCAAGTGTGAGGGAATTGTTGAAGGGGTTGTAATCGTAAACAACCGGAACACCTATGCCAAGTTCATTCATTTTTTTCAGGAGTATGAATTCAGTTCTCTGTCTCATTGTCTTGATTCTGGAATCAAGAAGCGGGTTCCTGTACTTTTTTGAGAGTCTTCGCTTGAGAACCACATCCCTTCCATAAAAGGTATCTTTGCTCGTTACAGACTCCGCTCCGGTTCCCATTGCAGGATAAAGTTTGCCTGACTTGATCCATGGGGCATCCACACTATCTATTCTCTCCCTCTGGTTTATCTGTGTCTCCTCTATCCGTTCACCACCTCGCGCTTTATAGATTAACATTCCGGCCTGTGCAATCATTGCCCCATTATCCATGCAATATTGCTTGTCTGTCAACTTCGCATCATACCCGGACTCGGCAGCCATTTCAGTTATCATCTGCCTCAACCTGTCATTTCGGGCAACGCCTCCTGCGATCATGATTTCTTTTTTTCCGGTGAGATAAAGGGCCCTCTCCAGGATCTCTACCAGCATTGCAAATGCTGTCTCCTGTACGCTGAAAAATATATCTTCCGGCTTCTTTCCGGCTTTCTTTAGCGCGAGGGCAGCGGTGAGGATCCCAGAAAAAGAACAATTCATTCCCTTAACTGAGTAAGGCAACTCGTGCAGTTCGCTACCAATAGCCGCCATCCTCTCAATCTGTGGTCCACCGGGAAAGGAAATGCCAAAGACTCTGGCAAGTTTATCAAGCATGTTTCCAACGCCGATATCTATGGTCTCCCCTATGACTCTATACCTGCCATTGATGTGAGCCAGGACCTGAGTGTTCCCGCCGGATACGTAAAGCATTGCAGGATCAACTGCCCCTGTCAGTTTCCTTCCTATCTCTATGTGTCCAAGCGGATGATTTACCCTCACGATAGGTTTTCCAAATTTTATTGAAAGTGTCCTTGCCGCTGTGGCTGCAACCCTAAGGCATGGCCCAAGTCCTGGTCCGGAGGAGAACGCGACTGCATCAATATCTTTCATTTCAGCGTTTGCCTCGGCCAGGGATTTCCGGATTACTGTTACAATTTCAGTTGAATGATGTATTGCGGCTTCCCTTGGATGGATCCCTCCAGCTGGTGGCAGGTAAGTTGAATTAACGTTGGAAAGAATGCGCTCCTCGCTTACAATACCCGCACTTACAGTATGAGCAGTACCCTCTATTCCAAGAACAAGCATCTAGCTCCAATGTCCAGAGACTAAAAAACATTTACGAGGATCGGGCAAGAAAGTTTCAGCCTCCGGGGAGGAGATGAATTGCGAAATTTTTTACTGGCATGCCGCTTTGCATAATCAAGTACAGCAGGGCATGCGGGATTTGAAGCCTGTTAGGCTCATAAAAGGGGGGGAGATTGTGTAAGACTGCCTGGATGCATGAAAGGGCAATGGTCAGTGAAGCAGGAACCTCATATGCTTTAGCGAGGGGAGGATGTTAGATGAGACATATTTGGGTCATTGGACCCGGGGCGAGAAACATAGGGAACGACTGTAATCTATAATTTTATTAGGAAGCTATTAATTAAGAATAGCAATTTCAAGGCAAATTTGCTCTAAAATACTGATTAGGCAGAAGGTTGTATAAATGGAAAATTCAGTTGCAATAATAGCAGATCCAAAAGTTGGAAAAACCTATAAGGTTGAAGTACCGCAGGACTTGCTCAACGCACTTGTTGGAAGAAAGATAGGCGACGAGCTAGATGGAATATTCTTTAACCTTCCGGGTTACAAGATGAAGCTTACTGGCGGTAGCTCCAGCGATGGTTTCCCGATGAAGAGGGATTTGCAGATAGGCGGAAAGAAGAGAATACTGGTTACATATAATGAGGGCAGAAGAGGGAAAAACGGCAAGAGGAAGAGAGTGACGTTCAGGGGTTCCATAATCGGACCTGACATATCCCAGCTCAATCTTGTTGTGACGCAGTACGGCCCCGATCCCATTGGTCCTAAGGAAGAAAAGAAGGATACTCAGTAATGCTACCGCAGCCATCTGTTAATATTGGAATGGTGGGCCATGTTGATCATGGAAAGAGTACGCTCACCCTTGCGTTAACGGGCACAAGGACTGATGTGCATTCCGAGGAGATTAAGAGAGGAATCTCAATTAAACTAGGTTATGCAGACGCCCCGATATATAGGTGTACTGGTGAATCCGGCGAGCAAATTTATTCAGGCAAGAAGCTGAATGATAATTGTGAGTTGAGCCGGGTTATTTCAATCGTGGATGCACCGGGACATGAGACCCTAATGGCAACTATGCTTTCAGGATCTTCTATAATGAACGGAGCATTGCTTGTGATAGCAGCAAACGAAAAATGCCCTCAGCCACAGACCAGGGAACATCTTATTGCCCTTGACATAATGGGAATAAAGAACATTGTAGTTGTTCAGAACAAGATAGATCTTGTGACCAGGGAAAGGGCAATGGAAAGCTACCATGAGATAAAGAACTTCCTCAAGGGAAGCGTTGCTGAGCAGGCGCCGATAATACCGGTAAGTGCCTATCACAGCACAAATATAGATGTGCTGATGAAGGCAATAAATGATGTGATCCCCACTCCTGAGTATGATGTTAATGCAAATCCACTGATGTATGTTGCCAGATCCTTTGATGTGAATAAGCCAGGTGCAAATCCTCAGAATATCAAGGGAGGAGTACTTGGGGGTTCGCTGATCCGTGGATCACTCAGCGTGGGAGATGAAATAGAAATAGCCCCTGGAATCCAGGTAACCAAAGGGAACAAGACAACGTGGGAGAACGTAGTCACGGAAGTTGTCGGCCTGATGGCCGGAAAGAGCTCCTACGAGAGAATAATTCCCGGTGGGTTAGCAGCCGTTGGCACGAAACTGGATCCATTTCTTACAAAAGGTGACTCATTCACTGGCAGGGTTGTAGGAAAGGTTGGAAAGGTACCGAACGTTGTTTTCAGCATGACTATTGAAGCAAACCTTCTCAAGCGAGTCGTAGGGTTTGAGGAAGAGCAGAATGTCGAGCCTCTTAAATCCAAAGAGAACCTGATGCTTACGGTTGGCACTGCGAATACTGTTGGAGTAGCCACGGCAGTGAGGGACCAGAACATCGAGATCAGCCTGAAATATCCTGTAGCCTCAGATATCGGGGAAAGGATATCCATAGGAAGAAGAATATCAAACAGGTGGAGACTCATTGGCTACGGCAAGATAACCAACATAGGATAACTTCATTGCTTTTCTGTCCCTCTTGCGAAGGCACACACAATATTCAGCGGGCAATTTGAGCACAATGGGGTTTTTCTGCAGTATTCCTTGGCAGTGTGTACAAGCATAGCATGGAAATTTTTCAACTGTTCCTTGTCCAGGCCATGGTTTTTCGGCTTTGGCCTATTTCTGGAAACCACAATGGGCGCATCTTCCAGCCCTGAAAGCCGTTTAAAAATTCTCTCTGTGTAGCTGTCGACTATAAAAACAGGCATGCCAAGGGCGTACAGCATTATGTCATCTCTTGTCTCTGGTCCGATTCCATGGATGCTTTCCAGGAAATTTATTATAATTTGCGCTGGCTTGCCTTTCATTCCCTCGATGCTCCCGAATTTTTCGACGATCCCCTTGGAGAGCAACTTCAGGGTCATGGCCTTCCGGTTATAGAAGCCGGAAGACCTGATGGCATCCCTTATTTCATCTTCTGGCGAGTTGTATATTTCCTCTATTCCGAGGAGTCGCCTTTCTTTTAGCCTGTTGAGGGCTATTTCCACATTTTTCCATGATGTATTTTGTGTAAGGACTGCCCCAATGACAACTTCATCGTCGCTGCTTGCCGGCCACCATCCAAGATCACCATAGCGCACGTAAAGCAGATCATAAATTTCACTGATTCTCAAATCCCAAGCAAATGTACTCCACGTTAAATTATTTTTTTTTTTAATCATGCAAGCTGTCACGGGCAAAATGCTTGCCTTATTTCCAAGTATTGATTATCCCCTGAAAAACCGAAGAAAACATTATAATTGAATCTAGAATGTCGAAAAGAAATGAGTGAGTTTGACGCCATTGTGATTGGTGCTGGCCCCGCCGGGGCATCAGCTGCTATTAGACTCGCATCTTCTAAAAAAAATGTACTTCTCGTTGAAAAATCGGACCCTCCCGGAAGCAAGAATGTTTCCGGTGGAGTACTGTGGGGAAACGGCCTTTCAACGATCATTCCTGATTGGGAAAAAAGCGCTCCGGTGGAAAGGTTTGTAGACACAAAATCTGTCGCTTTCCTGACCCAGGATTCCAAGATAGCCATAGACTTCAGTTCAAGGAAGCTGCAACAGAAAAAGACTGGGTACACTGTACTCAGGGCGAAGCTTGATCAGTGGCTTGCCAGGAAGGCAAAAGAAGCAGGTGCAATGGTCATTAACGGGGTCACAGTGGAGAAGCTCCACATGGAAAACGGGAAAGTTACCGGCGTGGAGCAGGGCGGAGATGTTATCACATCGGATGCCGTGATACTGTGTGAGGGAGCAAACCCGCGCGTGGCTATTGACTCAGGATTGCATAAGCGCCTTTCTGACAATGATGTTGCTTTAGGCGTGAAGGAAGTGTTTCATCTTCCAGAAAATACAATAAACGAGCGCTTTCACCTGAAGAGCGGTGCAGGATTTGCATGCGAATATGTCTTGGGATATCTGCAGAACGGAGTGGAAGCGGGTGGGTTTCTTTACACGAATAAGGACAGTATTTCAGTAGGTATAGTAGTATCAATGTCCCACCTCAGGGAAAATAATTCAACACATTCTTATGATCTCATTGAATCGTTCACTAGCCATCCCTACATTGCGCCCCTTCTGGAGGGTGGAGATATGCAGGAATACAGTGCTCACATAGTTCAGGAAGGTGGCATAGGATCAATGCCGAAGTTATATGGAAACGGATACATGATCGCCGGTGACTCCGCTGGTTTTTCTTTCAGCAATGGACTGGTGCTGCAGGGAATGAACTATGCCATTGACTCCGGTATACTTGCTGCTGACACCTTTATTGCTGCCTCAGATGGCAAGGATTACTCCGAGAATTCCCTCAAGTCATACCAGGATAGACTGGAGGCTTCCTATGTAATGAAGGATATGAGAACGTTTAAGGGAATAGAGAATGTTACCTGGAGTCCATTTGTGCACAAGAAAATCCCGGCTATGCTGGAATCACTGATGCTGAACCTCTTCATGGAGGAGGGGAAGCCAAAGAGGCACATGACGGGCATGCTGCTTGACGCAATGTCTGAGAATGATATGCTTAAGACATCAAGTATCATGGAAGCCTACAGAATGATGAGGAGGATGTAAATATGAAAATAGAAGATCGATTGTCTGTATTGAATTACAAGACTGACAAGTCCTATGCCCATATTACGATAAAACCTGACATATGCGAGACATGTCCGGATCACTTCTGCACATTTGCCTGCCCTGCAAACTGTTATACCTTGATAGAGGGCAAACTTAACTTCAAGTATGAGGACTGTGTTGAATGCGGTACGTGTGATCTTGCCTGCGCTCACGGCAGTGTAACCTGGACAAATACAAAGGGAGCGCACGGCATTAAGTACAAGTTCGGGTGAATTTACATGGTATTGGAAATTATAGTTATGGTTAAACAGGTCCCAGACAGCCAGGAAGTCGTGATAGACCCCGTGACAATGAATCTGAACCGGAGTCTGACAAGGAATGTTACTAACAGTGCCGATGAAAATGCTCTGGAAGCGGCGCTCAGAATCAAGGACAAAGTTGGGGCAAACGTAACCATGATCTCAATGGGTCCTCCACAGGCAGAAACCACAATGATAGAATGCCTGGCCAGAGGGGCGGACAGGGCGATACTTGCATCCGACAGGTTCTTTGGAGGAGCAGATACCTATCCTACCGGACTTACTCTCGCAGCAACAATCAGTAAGCTTGGAAAATTCGACATCATATTCGCTGGAGAAGAATCGTCAGATTCCAGCACTGGTCACGTTGGGCCGGGGGTTGCAGAGTTTCTAAACATTGATCAGATCACATATGCGAGCAGTGTTGAGTACGAGGACGGCTATGTGACCGCTGAACGCGAGCTTGAGGATGGCACGGAAACTGTGAAGGTTCCTACACCTGTTCTGGTTACCGTTTTACTGAATTCAAATTCTCCCCGGATGCAGACCCTCAGAAGAAAGATAGATGCAGTGAAAAAAGGCATGGAAATGTGGGACCACGACAAGATTGGTCTCCAGCCGGAATGGGTAGGGGTAAGGGGATCCCCGACAATAGTGAGAAAAATGCGACCGATCAAGGAGAGAGAAAGGGCAGCCAAGAAGATCGAGATCGACAATATAGGAGACCTGGTCAGGGAGCTTTACGAAAAGAACATACTGAAACTGGAGGAGGAGTGATCATGGCTGGAATCAAGCTTGCAACTCCTGCAGCAAAACCTGAAGAATACAAGAACGTTTTTGTGTTTCTGGAGACAAGGGAAGATAAACTTGTCAGGCCGGCCCTTGAAATGATAGGGGTAGGAAAGAGGATTGCAGATAAGGTGGGTGAGAAACTTTATTGTCTCCTGCTTGGAGGGAATATCAAAAAGGAGGCGAAGGAAGCTGTTTCTTACGGATGCGACGTTGTCCTTGGAGCAGAATCTCCTGATCTGAGTGTATATAGAACACTTCCATATTCCAAGATAATTTCTGATTTTGTGAAGCAGGAGAAACCAAATATATTCCTAATACCCGCCACAAGGAATGGCAGGGATCTTGCCTCAAGGATTGCAGTGAGTTGCGAGGCAGGAGTCACCGCCGACTGCACAGAGCTAGACATAGAGCAGGATACCAGAATACTTTCCGCAAATCGTCCAACATATGGGGAAAGCATGCTGGCGGAAATCCTGTGCAAGCGACACCGCCCGCAGATGGCTACAGCTAGGGCTGGAATTTTTCCGGTTCCCGACAAAGTCCAATCTCCAAAGGGAGATATCAGGATCAACGACGTGAAAATAGAAAAAGCTCTGCTGAGGAAGGAAATCCTGGATTTCAAGAAAAAGAATGCAGTTGACCTCACGGCTGCGAAGGTAGTGGTATCAGGCGGCATGGGTCTGGGAAAAGCCGATGGTTTCAAACTCATAGGGGAACTTGCAGATGAGATCGGTGGAGTTGTGGGATCAACGAGACCTGCTGCCGATATGGGCTGGATAACCAGGGATCACCAGGTAGGCCAGACCGGGCAGACAGTGCGTCCGAGACTGTACATCGCTGCAGGAATATCCGGTAAGATTCAGCATATAATGGGCATGAAGAACAGTGAAACAATAATTGCCATAAACACGGACCCAAATGCAGAAATAATCAAGTACTCTGACTTTGTGATCAACGCTGATCTCTACAAGGCGATCCCACCGTTAATCAGTTCGGTAAAGGAAGAGAAAAAGAAGCTTTTGGCTGCAAACAAAAAATGATTTTATAGGGAAGTAGCCTAGACCATCTGGGCAATGCTCCTTTCCCTTATCTCCTTCTTTATTTCTGTTATAAAGTCTTCAACAACGTAGGTCTTCTGCTTGTTATCTCTTCCCCTTATGGTTATTGTTCCGTCCGTGGACTCCTTCTCTCCTACTATACCAATATAAGAAGGCCGCTTTTCCCTGATCATCTTTATTTTCTTGCTGATGGTCTCAGCCGAAAGATCCAGCGTGGTGCGGATCCCGTTCTCCTTCAGTTTCTGATTTATCTTCCTTGCGTATTCATCGGTACCGGCACTGACCGGAGAGAGGTACACCTGCATGGGAGAAAGCCATGTTGGAAGTTTACCTGCGTAATGTTCCAGGAGTATTGCCATGAATCTTTCCAGGCTTCCGAAGATTGCCCTGTGTATCATTACAATCCTGTCTTTCTTGCCCTGGCTGTTTATGTAATACAGGCCGAAATTTGTTGGAAGGAAGAAGTCAAGCTGTATGGTGGACAGCTGCCAGCTTCTGCCTATTGCATCCTTTGTATGAACATCGATTTTTGGGCCATAGAATGCAGATTCTCCTGGATATTCCTTGAAGTCCAGGCCGGATTGTATCAGGGCCTCCCTCAACTGTCCGCTAGCCTGATCCCAGAGCGAGAGATCTGGATCGAGGTGTTCGGAACCGCAGTTCGGGCAAGTGAATTTTTCATCGGTCGTGCCCCTCCTGGTCTCTATTCTTGTCTGGCAGTCCCGGCATATGAAAGTTACCAGGTAAAGTTCCGGGTGCTCCCTGTCCATCAGGCTGAGATCGAATGTTGCCTCAGTTGTTCCTAATACCGTTTTGTACGTTTCCCTGACCAGGGAAATGAGGCTTTTTACCTCCTCCAGGATCTGGTCCATGGAGAGAAAAGCGTGCCCATCATCCTGAGTGAACGCCCGGGGTCTGGTAAGGCCTCCAACCTCTCCGGATTTCTCGTACCTGTATACCGTGCCGAATTCACTGTACCTTACGGGAAGATCCTTGTAACTGTGAGGGGACCGCTCGAATATGGTTATATGTCCCGGGCAGTTCATGGGTTTCAGGCCATATCCCTCATGGTTCTCCAGTTCAAAGGTGAACATGTCGGGCTTGTATTTCGCATAATGTCCGGACTGTTTCCACATGGTATCCCTGAACACATGAGGCGTCCAAACCTCCATCCACCCTCTTTCGGAGTTCTTTTCCCTCATGAAATTCATCAACTCATTCCTTATGATCACACCGTTAGGCGTGTACAGGGGGAATCCGGGTGCTCTTTCGGAATTGAAGAGGAACAGGTCCATCTCCGTCCCGATCTTCCGGTGGTCCCTTAAGGAAGCCTCCTCTCTCATCTTGATGTATGCATTCAACTCCTTCTCGCTGGGAAAGGCGGTTCCGTAGATACGAATCATTGGCTTCTCGTTTTCATCACCCTTGTAGTGGGTTGCAGCAATAGATAGCAGCTTGACTGCCTGAAGGAATGATGCATCCGGAACATTTGGTCCCTTGCAAAAATCCACGAATCCACCCTGCCTGTATACCGATGAGTACCCTTCCTCACCAACGTTGGCCATTATCTTGTCGATCTTGTACCTGTTGGACTGGAAAATCTTCAGTAATTCTTCCCTGGAATGTTCTTCTCTTACAACCGGCTCCCCTTTCTTAGCGATCTCCTTCATCCTGGACTCTATTGTGGCAAGGTCGTCAGAAGAGATTGGTTTCATGTCAAAATCGTAATAAAAACCCTCCTCAGTAACGGGTCCAGCATTGGGCAGGGCGTCGGGATACATTTCTGTAATTACCTGCGCCAGCAGGTGGGCTGCAGAATGCCTCATAATTCCTAAAGCCTGTGGTGAATCTTTAGTCAGGAGATTACAATCAGAGTCCTTTTCCGGAATGGCCGACAGGTCGAGCAGTTTTCCTGCACATTCAACCGCAACGGCTTCTTTCTTGAGCCTATCAGGGACAGATTTCTCGAACGATTGTCCGCCGGCAAAACGCAGCTTGATCGTTTTCTCGTTGGCGCTCATGATTATGGGTAATTTTGTCTCTAGATAAAATTCTTTATCTGGATCATGTGGGTATCACAGTTCCTTAAATGGCATGAAGGAGAGCATCCTTTTTACGCATGGTCACTTCAGTTTTACGGCTCCCAGCTTCTCCATGTCGAACTTTTCCCCGGAAATCATCTCGTAAATTCTGCTTATGTCCATATACGGTGGTCTGTCGCTGACAAGAGCTGGAACTATCTCCCGTATCTCGCCATAGATTCCTGAGGCAAATGTAGATGGCTTATCCGTAGCGAATTCCAGTGCCTGGGCTCCAGTCAGGTACTCGATTGATATGATCTGGAAAAGGTTCGAGACTATTTCGGAAAGCTTGATAGCAGCGTTCATTCCCATGCTCACATGATCTTCCTGGTTGGCAGATGTTGGGATGGAGTCCGCAGTAGATGGAAAACTGAGCGTCTTGTTCCTGTTGCATAACGCTGCAGCCACATACTGGGGTATCATGTACCCGGAGTTCAGGCCGCTATCCCTGACTAAAAATGGTGGCAGCCCGCTCAAGCTGCTATCTGTTATTCTCGCGATCCTTCTCTCAATCATGTTCCCAAGGTCGGTCAGTGCTATTGCCAGAAAATCGCAAGCCAGCGCCACCGGTTCTCCATGAAAGTTCCCGGCAGAAATTATCTCTTCACTCGAAACGAGAGGATTGTCTGTCGCCGAATTTATTTCCGTGGTAAGAACGCTGTTAACGTAATTGATGGTGTCAAGAACGGCACCATAAACCTGCGGGATACACCTCAGGGTGTAAGGATCCTGTACTTTCTCCTCTGTTGATTTCCGTATTATTATGCTGTCTCCTACGAGATCCCTGAAGGAAGCTGCAATACATTTCTGGCCATTGTGCCCTCTACTGCTGACGGCCCATTCCCTGAATGCCTTCAGTGTCCCCCTGAGCCCCTCAAATGATAGAGTTGACGACGCAATAGCATTTCTCATCAGCCGGAAGGATCTGAATACTTCCAGAGACAGTATAGAAGAGATCGCAGCTGTTCCATTAATGAAAGCCACACCTTCTTTCTCAGTAAATTTATACGCTTCGATGTTAAGTTTCCTTAAAAGTTCAGCCGTTTCGAAGGCTTTTCCCTGGTAATAAACCTGTCCCTCTCCCATTAGCGCCAGTGCTACATGTGCCAGTGGAGCCAGGTCTCCGCTGGCGCCAACTGATCCATATCTGGGGACAACCGGTGTGATCCCTTCATTCAGGAATTTAAGGGTGAAGTCAACAAGGTTCGTAGAAACTCCAGAAAACCCTTTGCAGAAACTATTCAGTCTTATTACCATCATTGCCCTGACATACTCTTGAGACAGTGGCTCTCCGACGCCTGACGAATGGGACCGGATCAGATTTTGTTGAAGCTTGTCAATGTCCTCTTTCTCAATCCTGACGTTAAGGAGGCTTCCAAAACCGGTGTTTACACCATATATGGTGTCACCATGATTTATCTTATTTTCCAGTGCATTCCTGGATTTCTTTATTTTTTGCAATGCAGCTCCGGAAATAGAAGCTTTCTCTCCAAGAACAGCTATTCTGTAGACATCTTCGGCTGTCAGACCCATGCCATCGAGTTCAATCATATAGCCCTTATATTGGCATGGAATGTAATAATTATTCGGAAAAGTCTTGGAGCATCTGTCCAGTTCTGAGCATATAGAGATAAAAATTTATTTGTTCTATATGATATAGGACATGAAGTATATGCTTCTCATAACTGTAAACCATAATTCAAGAGATCCACCTTATAAGCAGATATACGACCAGATAGTTTACAGCATATCAATCGGGAATTTGAGGAAGGGAGATGCCATTCCTCCATCAAGGATCCTTGCCGGTACGCTCGATGTCAATTATCACACAGTGAATAAAGCATATCAGCAGCTGCGGGAGAATGGAATAATATCACTGTCTAAGAGAAGGAGATACGTTGTAACAGAAGGTAATCGTGATACACGTTCTGTGGATGAATTTTTTCTGAAAGAAGAAGAAATAATTGATGATGCTATTGCCAGGGGCTTAAGGGATCAAGAAATCATTGAGGCAGTGAAGAAGATCCTTACGGCAAGATCAAAAAAGAGATATGGAGATTGAGTTAAACGGTCTATTTAACATCTTTTGCATTGGTAGACGTAATACTTACGGTTATAATCGGCATCATGCTGTCAATAATCCCGTACATTACGGAGAAATCAATCGTTTTTGGTGTTAGGACACCGCCTGAATATCTTGATTCTGAGGTAATCAAAAGGTCCAGGAAAACTTATGTGGTCTCCGTACTGGTAATTACACTGATTCTTTCCACTGTACAGGTATTGATTATACCGCAATCCCTTGTTCTTCTCCTGTCTATCTTTCCACTGTTTGTGGTTCTGATCGCGTTCTTTGTTTATCTGCCACTGCACTATACAATCGAAAGGACTAAAAAATCGGAGACTTGGGCGGATAAATCCAACCAGTCCGTATCGGCAACATTCGTTTCTGGAAAGAGTAATCCCTTTCCATGGGTTTACGCAGTTCCTGGAGTTATGGTGCTTTTGGCGATTTTCATAATTGGGATAATGGATTATAGTAACATGCCACAAGTCCTCGCAACGCATTTTGGCGCAAATGGCCAGCCAAACCAGTACTCGACAAAATCAATCGGAGCTGTTTTCTTTACCGGATTTTTGGGCATTGGTCTTACAGTCGGCATGACCCTGCTTGCGTATCCAATATCCAGATCTTCTTTCAGGGTGGACAGCTCATCGAATGCAGCACTGGAAAGATCAGTCATCTTTCGCTCCAGGATGACAAGGATGATCCTCATAATGCCGTTTTTCATCGACTTAACAATGATGATCAGCGAATTCGAGATCTGGGGTTTGATTGGACATGGCCAGACCACCCTGATCCTGACCCTTGCTCCAATTTTTGCTATGTTGGCCTTGGTGCTTTCGGTCACGTTGATCACGGGCCAGGCGGGAAGCAATCTGAGGACGGTATCAGGCGCGGAGGGGGCACCAGGTATATCTGGTCATATGGATTCGATTAAGTCGGCTTCCACGAAGGACGATGATTCCAGCTGGAGAGCTGGAGTAATATACTTCAATAAGAACGATGCCAGGTTTCTGGTGCCAAAAAGGTTTGGAGGTGGATACACACTTAACTTCGCTCACCCCGGCTCAATCGCAATGGTAGCTGCAATTCTTTGCGTTCCCATAATTTTAATATTGATGCTTCCACATTAGTTTTCTTCTTTTTTCGTAATCATGAGAATATTTTTGCAAGTATTTTACGGGAGTCAATTTTTTCCTGTTTATGAGAAAATTGTCTCAGTTAGCTTGCATACGGTTCAACAATTCCAATTTTAATAGAAGGCACAATTTTCATCGGCTATGCAGGTGCCGGGATTTGGACCCGGGTCGAAAGCTTGGAAGGCTTTCGTGCTGGACCAGTCTACACTACACCTGCTATTATGGCCAAACCTGATTATATTAATGATTAAATAAGTTTGCCAGTCTGAATTCCTCAGGAAGCCGCTTCTATTGTAAAAAGTTGGTTATATGTTTGATTATCTATAAATGCTGATATAGTTATCTGATATGCAGTTGCACTAGAAAGGGCTGAGACATTGAAATAGTCATAATGAGTTGAAGAATCATAATACTGGCTGGTTATATGAAGACTACTTGCACCTGTGGTCACTGAAACATTAGAAATCTGGGAGTTGAAGTTTACATAAGCTCTCAGGCTATATGAGCCTGGGCCCCCGAGGTAATAGATATTTGAACTTGCTGAGTATGTTGCGGCTGCCCACGAGCCAGAAGTATTCTCATATTGCAATCCGGAGATTTGCGGGCTGGAAACTGTTGTTATCGGTGGATTTATGAAAATAGTCCAGAAAATTATAACAGTCAACAAGAATTCTCCGCCGACGAGCACCCAGTGCCATGTCCTCTTTGGCAGAGTTAACCCAAGGCTCTTCAGTATCTGCTTTATAAAAATTATGAAGACAAAAATCAACAAGATGTCAAGATAACCATATCCGAGAACGTATATGTACCCGGCAAAGAGTCCCAGGAATGCTCCAATGACAAATGTAACGATCATTGTTTTGGCTCGTTCTTTTTCGCCTTCCAGATATGCTCTTTCGTCGAATTCCGGTTCTTCAAATATTGGTTCTGCCTTTGGTTTGACCATGAATGCCGCCTTATTGGATGCTCATTAATGAATTTAACGCGGCAAAGGGATCTTGCGCCTTGACAATGCCTGAGGCGACCAGAACTCCGCTGGCGCCAAGAGAAAGCGACTTTTCAACATCGCCTGAATTCTTAATGCCGGCGCCTACCAGTAGTTCTACGTCTGATTTCCCGCATAACTGGGCTGCGTTATATATCACATCAGGTTTTGCAGTGGATACGGATATATTTCCCCCTATGAGTTCCTTTGGTTCATAGGCTATATAACGCGGCCGTAGTTCAACATACCTCTCTATTTCGGCCAGGTTTTCAAGGCAGAGTGTGATATTAAAACCCAGATCAGCTGCCCTCTTTACCGTGGCCATTATCTGCTCTTCCGGTACGCGATTTTCTGAGTGATTTAGAACAGAACCACTTATACCCTTCTCCATTAGCGATTCAATTGATATCTTTCCAGTGTACGGTCCATGACCTACGTTATCAACGTGCTGTGCCAGGAAAGTAATGTTCTTAGTGTTCTTGCCGAGATCTAAATCTAAAGGGCTTAAAGCTACCTGCATGTTAGTGCCTCTATCACTCTGTATCTTTGAAAATCCTTCTACCAGGGATTCTGCCCTAATACCTGTGGATTCAAAATAGTGCTTGAAATTGATCATATAACAGAATTTTTGCATGCTACCAAATTTCTCTGTAATATTACTATTTTCCTACTCTGTTTTCGGTATACTGTATTTCGCAGCCCGTGGGAATTACAAAGAAAAGTATTCCTGATTTGCATCAATTGGTGCGAGCCGGCGACATAAGTGGATCAGTAGCCTGTCCACGGTCCCTCAAGAGCCTGTTTCATCCTCAGAATCTCGTCTTCGTATTCCTTAGAACCTTTTGGATATCTTTTGGGCGTAGATTTCTCATTCACAGTGGGCTTAATATGTGATATATGTGATTTTCCTGAAATAAGTTCCCTCACTAGTCTTGGGTTCTCATTCGGCATCTTTTGCATTTGTATTGGTTTAACCATACGAGGTCGTACGGGTGGCTGAACAATAACTTCCTGCTGCAATTCAGGTGGCTTAATGTTTTCGACCTCATTCTCTTCCTTTTCCTCAGTCTTAACCTGTGGAACTGAAACGGGTTTTTCAGGTAACTCTATAACTTTCGGGCTTGCTGGCTCCTCATGAGGTTTCTCTGGTGGAACAATTACAGGCTCCACGCTCTGCCAGTGGTGCTCTCTTCCTGTGGACCCAGTCTTGTAATTTTCCAGTGATTCCTCTAGACCTGTTATAGTGACAAAGTCCCTGCTCTCATCCATCATCTTTGTTATCTGCTGCCCTAGTTTTTCCACAAATTCTTTCAGCTTTGGCATTTCAATTGCTTCGCGTAAAATTCTCTGAATAGTTTCTCGGTCAGTTTCTCCGGGCCATTTCAGGAGTTCTAGAACTAAATAATCTTCTCCGTCAAGCAAAACACTCTTTGCTTCTTCGTCAACCTCTGTCTTCCTTGTCTTGTTCTTATCCATTTGTATATTACCTCTATGTTTTCATAGAAGCTGTTTAATAATTATCATCGTTATAAAATTAAAAAAAGGGATTATTTGGATCTTTCAGCAGCATCCTTGTATCCTAGCGCATTTGCAAACTGAAGATCTTCCGGTGCTGCGGTGACCAATGCGCCCGGTGCCAGAACGTCCAGTGTCTGTCCTATCAGGGCAGCTCCGCCGCCTACGGGTATCAAAGCTGTAACACGGTCAAGTTCGCCCCTCAGGTTGGCTCTGAGACTGTCGAGTATCCGGTTAGATAGTTCCTTTAGTATAGGTGCCCCAACTTCTGCTCCCCCAACCTGTCGTTGCTTGAACATCACAGGTGAGGTGAGGGCCTGTCTTGCCACATCGGTCGGAACTACGAATCCGGTTTGTCTGGCTATGAGTTTTCCTATGTTGGACACTGCGTCTCCTATTCCTGCTTCTATGGAGAATGACATTTCAACCACAGGCTCCATGTTCATGAGGTTTATTGTCAGGACATCAGTTGTCCTTGAACCAACATCAACAACCAAGCCATATCCCGGCTGACTCTTGACGAGTCCCTTCTCAACGAGATAAAGTGCTGCACCTACTCCCTGGGGTCTGACTACGAGTTTCTCTATGTGTATCTGTCTCGACTGCCCGTTATTAGCCTTTATGGTAAGAGTCTTTCCTTCCAGGGACTCTCTTGCGGCAGCTACCTCCTGGTCAAATGTGCCCAGAGGGGTTCCACTACCAAGCGAGATACTGGTTTGGGCTCCACCGTCACCGGCTCCGCTGATCCACAGGGCTGCCGCAAGCAGTGGGCGTGAATCTGCGCTTGCCAACCTTCCATCACCCAGAGGTTCCCTTACACCAGCTCCAGTGGCGTTTTCTCCAAATATGAAGGGTTCCTCGTCATCTATTGCCAGAGAAAGTATTGACCCTCCAAATCCCCACGACTTGGCGTCGTATCTTGCCCATCTGGATGGGAACTTTTCTCTGCGTCCGTCCACACCGATTACTTTCGTATCTCCATAACCCAAATCTATACCTACTGAGACCATACGTTTCTTCCTCTTATGTGCGACCCTGGTTCATCATTATTTCATTCACTGTACTCATGCGTTGGTCGAGCGAGTGTGCAAATTTTTACGTTCAGAGAACTGCTCGTGGCTATTGCCCTCACTGTACTGGATGCATGTCGATGTTCAATATCTCCTCAATAGATGATCTATTGACTTGATGCCAGTCGTACATACCGCATCTATTAGCTACATAAATATAAATCTTTTTGCCTTTTGCATGGAGTTTTTAAAGGATAAAATGACATAAACACAGTAAAATAGCGGATATTCAGATACACACAAAATTTCGCCTCTGTTATCTAAACGAAATAATCAAAATAGACAAATCACATACATTGGTATGCCTTAAAAAAACGAAGTGGGTTTACATACCTAATTCCTTCAATACTGGTTCCACAATTAAAAAACAGATAAGCCGGTTTTAAGAATTTCACAACATCAAATTCATATTAAAACGTTATTTTTAATGGCTGGAGAGATATATTCGCAAAAGTCAAGGGATAACACTTTCACTTCTTATTAAATATAGTAAGACAAATATAGGATCTACATAATTTCTATTACGCATGAATAAATATTTAGGTGAATATAAAAAGACCATTCAGTAGAATTATTACGGTTCCTAGATAATTATCTTCGTACAAACTGTGATATTACAACAATAAAAAAGGAGAAAATCGTTTTTGCTCATGCGTTCATTTAAATTGAAACCTGTGCTAGAGCATACATGGAGAAATTTGAACTGTTGGAAGTAGTGAAGGAATTAGAATTTGACACTGAGTTTGTGTTATTTAAAAATGACAATAACAAATTATACATTAAAAGGCCGTCCAAAGTCCCTACAAGATTTCGAAGTTATGACTTGAAAAAGAACTTCCAGATTTGGATGACTGAAGGGTCAAGGGTCTTCAGACCAAATCATTTGAGGTTGTTGCTTGACCTGAATTTGAGGGTTAGGAGCAGGCCTGAATTAAGAAATAACCTTTTAATGGGCTTTGATACGATATTCTATGGTCTCGACCCAAAAGAAGCCTTGAATTCGCTTGAGAAAGAAGATTTTCATCATTTCTTGAATCCTATTATTTTAATAGGTCATCTAGCTCAAGCTTTCCTAGTAGAGCAGGAGTACAGTTACAATAAAGAAAGCAAGTATGACCCACCTTCATTATTCCTGCAAGGTTGGGTTCGGCAATTTATCGATAGCCCAAAAGAAATTGATAATCTTACCATGAGTGTAGCAAAAGGACAACCACCTATCTCAAAGTATGTTGATCTGGAAAATAAAAAGAGCAAGAGGTACATGGGGAAATTGAAACCCATGTGGTACATGGAAGAGAAAACATCATCACTAGAACAGCACTATGAATAATATTGGCTAAATGCCTTCGAAGGAGGGTCCTCAATAGTTATGTCTATTACTACTTATTGATATACACAAATAAGGATAGTGTTTGAATTGAGTAAAGTCGCGTTGAATATTACGGTGGACGAGGAAGTCTTATCAAATTTTAAGAAACTTTGTAATGACAAAGACATAAAGGTTTCAACCAAGATAAATTCACTAATGAGACATTGGGTGGAAGAAAACGGTGGAGGTTCTAATGAACCATAAGATCTATATAGGTGACAGTTTAGAGATTTTGAAAGAACTCGAGAATGACTCAATTGATATGGTTTTCGCTGATCCTCCGTATGGTATGTCCAAATCTAAGGGCCTTGGTTGGGCATACAGTAAACACATTACTATGCAAGAGGCATGGGACATTTTCACAAAAGATTCACTCTTTGAGTTCAATCTAAATTGGATAAGTGAAACGTTGCGTGTTGTGAGACCTGGAGGCAGTTTCTGGGTCTGTGGCTCATTTCATAATATATATCAATTGGGGTTTATCTTGCAGCACCTTGACATGAAAATCAACAACAGCATAGTATGGTTCAAACCTAACGCTCAACCAAATATTACAACAAGAATGTTTACAGAAAGTACTGAGCATCTAATATGGGCCATAAAAAATCACTCTAAAGAAAAGTGGACTTTCAACTATGAAGTTATGAAAGGACTCAATGATGGAAAACAAATGAGGAATATGTGGTCCATACCATTGACGCCCAAAAGTGAGAAGTGGGCCGGTGGTCATCCAACCCAAAAACCTTTTGAATTGCTGAAAAGGGTCATTTTGTCGTCTACGAATGAAGGTGATACTATTTTGGATCCTTTCTTGGGTTCCGGCACAACATCGGTAGTTGCAGAATACTTTGGGAGAAACTCAATTGGTATAGAAAAAAATAAAGAATATCTTAACATAATCCAGAAAAGATTGAATCCCCCTCAAAAAAGTATTCAGAATGCAGGTTTAAATGTGGAATACATTCAGAAATAACAAATATCTGCACACCTCCTCATTTAATTGGGAGTCCAAAAATTACTGTTTTATCTAAACGCTTGCTTAAATCAGAAATCCTTGACCTGAGCCATATGCAATCTTTGTTCTCTACGAGGCCATTATCCTCAAGCTTGTGGGCCATTTCAACTAGCTCTGGCCCCGTTTAATCCCAATTTTTCACATTATTTGTTCTAATGGCTGTTTGTTCTCTTATTTCTCCCTTTTTTCGTACTTTTCTTTTTCATTTCTGAGGTTAAGCTTAATAATTCTTACGAAATGGTCATATATATTAACAACATGGTTTAAGGGATAGATATGGCGGAGCTGGTCCAGGTAAGATATGTTGTTAACGACGTGGATGAGGCAATTGGGTTCTACTGTGGTTTGTTGGATTTTAAAGAAATAATGCACCCTGCAAAGGCTTTTGCTATGCTTCAACGAGGAGCTTTGAGACTTGTTTTGAGCAGCCCTAATCCTCAATCCGGTGGGGGGGCTACAATGCCTGATGGCACAATACAGACTCCGGGTGGATGGAACAGATTTTCGATTGAGGTTAATAATTTGGAATTAATTGTGGATAAACTTAAGAGATCTTCTGTACACTTTAGAAACGATATTGTTGTTGGGGTAGGTGGAAAGCAAACCATTGTTGACGACCCTTCTGGAAATCCCGTAGAACTTTTTCAACCTACATTGGATGAAGCTAGACTTGGGCATTGATCAGTCATCTACCTAACGTGCATTAATCTTCTTTTCCTTCTAATTCTGGTCTCCTATTGCACATGATGCTAACCTCAAACACTAAATGGTTCATATCAAGTTGTTCTTAAAAAAAACTATCTTGAAATCCCAAATAAAATTTTCTCACTAATCTGTAATACCCGTAATACGCGAAAAATGTTAAAGCTAGTTTTTCAAGTTTCCCCAAATCATATATTTAAGAGAAAGTTACATTCACTGTATCTAGCAAAAAAACTGAATTGATGCAGGCTGACCAAAAAAATTACTGTTTATCGAAATGTCTGCTGAGGTTGGATATCCTTGTCTTTATCCAGAGAAAATCCTTATTCTCGATAAGACCATTATCTTCCAGCTTGTGGGTCATCTCAATAAGCTTCGGTTCCATCGATCCCCATTCTTTCCTTATCTCTTTCCTTACGGCTTGCTGTTCTTCTGTCTCTGTCCTTTTAGGTTTTTCTTTAACCATGTATGATTATACTCAATTGTTATTTAAACCGTTATTGTCTAGGATGGGACAAAAATTATGGAGTTGGTTGGGGATAAAGTTGGCCAAACCTTTTTATAACTTCTTTGGTAAATTCTGATGCTTTCTTATATTGGTCTAGACAAGCGTCTTTATTTGTTGTTAACTTTAATAATGTATTGGGGTCGTCGTCCAGCACATAACCATGCAATTGCTCGACAATGGTAATTCTTGAGAAATCGCCATGGGCAGCAGCATTCCTTCTTGATATGAAAACGCAGTGTTCAAAGGTATCTTTCTCATTTAAAAGAGTTTTACAAGAATATCCAAGACATTCTACTTTTTTTAGCAGTGTATCACTTAAGCTCTCATGTTTGAAAAGGACCCATAATGAGGGGCCTTTTTGGACCAGTCTATTCCACCTTTTATCAAAATACCTCATTCCATATACAGTGTCAACTCCCGTCCAAGAAGAGTCTATTGAGGTAAATTGCTTCGGATCCGGGTCATTTAAGAAGTCTAGATAGAGGATGACATTACAAATCTTCTCAACTGCTGATGAAGAAGCCGCAATCGAGCTATTGAAATCTCCTATGATGTACTCAACAGCACTGCTTTCAATAATCTCTATACTTTCATAAATCTCATTTACTAAAAACTGAGTTTCTTCATGTATTTTTGTGAAATTCCAAATGTCGAATTCCCAAGGAGAATACAAGTCATCTATCTGTCCTATTCTCTCTTCTATCGCTTTCCAACCACTAAGTGAATTGGTTGAACTAGTTTTAAAGAAATCATCCAGTCCAGAATATTTACGACGACTATTATACATTAAAATTATAAGTCAATTTGATATAAAATTATAACTCTTCGCACTAATCCTTAGACAAACACCTTTGAAATCCTCATATAAATTTACTTTCTAATTTGTATTACCCGTAATACCTGTAATACAAGAATTACTTTCATGTGGGAATTATCCTAATTTCTCCTACAGTTAAAATTAAGTACTTGTATAGCTTCAGCCGAATCCGCACAGCTCTTTTCTTAATATTTTGTCCATCTCCACAAACATATTCATTCCCCTCATTCGCCATGTAGACAGCAGCGATGCGATGTACTGGTAGTTCCTGGAACCCGATTCGGATCGGAATGTACCAATAATTTTGCGTATTACAACATGTTCTCTTATTGCCTGTTCCGCAAGGTTGTTGGTCGGCTCCATTCCGTTGTAGAGGAGGCAGGTGAACCATGAACCCAGGCCGTTACGGATATACTCAACAGGCTTGTGCAGATCGGAATACGAGTTATAAAGTTCAACGAGTTCTTTCATTTTCCCGTCAAATGCTTCCTTCTTTTTCCTGCGCTCATCCATATCCCCGGACTCCAGAGACTTTTTCAGTTCCCCGAACATGGAGTGTATCTCCCCGGAGAGTTCGCTTCCATGTACAGTATTCCTGAATGCATCCGCCTCCCTGATCAGGTGAGCCCAGCACCTCTGTATTGTTGTGAGATATGAGTACACCTTCCATCCGTCCACTATTGCCGGACCATGGAAGTCCTCGCCCATTGTCTCCTTCACAACATCCCGTCCCCTGCTGTCTGTGATCACAACGAGAACCTCGTTCTCTGCCGACCTGAAAGCCCACAGCCAGTATTTCTTTCCGTTCACGTGGAAACCGGTCTCATCTATGTGAACCCATTTCGATCTTCTGATGCGATCCTGTATCTGCGAATACTCGTTCCTGCATGAATCCCCGACTCTCAGGAGGGCATCGTTTATGCCCTTGACACTGAGATCGAGATCATTGTTCGTGCTGATGAATTCCTGCACCTTCCTTACTGGTCCCCTTAAATTGTACTTCAGCATTGTTATGTAATTCAGGAGGTAGATGCCCATATCGCCGGTCTGCGGACAGTCTCTGTGTTTCGATTTCACCTCTGTGCCGCAGCTGCTGCACCTGTAAACATCAAGATCGTATTCCGTCACCTTTATCTTCTGTGGTGGCGGGATGTCGAAGATTGTCCTCTTCTCCGTCCTGATGGGAGAACCGAGAGGACTGCTGCATCTGGGGCACTTATCCTCAGATACATGGATGATCTCATCCGGTTCCCCGAATTCACGTGTTGCACCCTTATGACCCGGAGGAGCACCCCTCTTCCCCGGTGGTTTTATGTCCTTCGGTTTGAACATCTGCCTTGATGATGGTGTGTGTGGATTCTCGTAAATAAGAATGCGTCTCTTCAGTTCCTCGTTCTCATTCTTCAGGGCTGAATTCTCAGCTGTGAGTCTCTCGACAGTGTTTTCCAGATCCATGATATATACCGTCAGGCTCATGTCAGCAGGAGACACCACTAAGGACTATTATTTACTCATGAAAATACTTTTCGGTTCAGTATTACAGCGGTCCGTTAAAAAATGCCATTGAAAATATGGGAATCGAAGCTATACAAGTACAAAATTAATATATGGATACTTTTCGCCCAACCCACAAAATTCCAGTGATGAAATTCCTCACAGAACTAACCAGAGATTCAACGGGTCCGGGGGGGTTTGGACCCCCGACCTATGGATTAAGAGTCCATCGCTCTACCTAGCTAAGCTACGGACCCAGTTGTTGGAAATAATGCCGTATAATTTATATTTTCTTATTCAGGCATCTGAAAAACAAAAAATTCGGCATTCTCTATTTCTCATTTCCGTAACTTTTGCACCACATTTCCAAATGATATACATTAAGCAGGGGCTCATGGAAAACTCTTTAGTTGTTTTAAGTGAAAAGCAATCTCTCTAAATTCTGAGTTCTTTGCCGATAAAATTTTAAATACCGTGATAAGCTAACGGACTAAGAGAAACCATACACTAAGAGGGCAATGCATCAGTGCAACCCTTATGGTCGGGTCTATATTCTTAGCCTGATCGATAAGTGTAACGGTTCTTTAGGTGAAATAAATGGCGACGCCACATCACCCCAGAAGGGGGTCAAAGGGGTATTACCCTAGGGTACGCGCTCAGCATATGCAGAGCGACATTCGAAGCTGGCCAGAGATAGAGGGAAAGCCAAAAATTCAGGCTTTTGCCGGATACAAGGTCGGCATGACACACATAGAGATGGTGGATTACCGAAAGAGCAGTGTTACCGCGGGGCAGACAATAATGTCAGCAGTAACGATAATTGAAGTTCCGCCTTTGTCTGTTGTTGGAATCAGGTACTATGATAACGATGAAACAGGTCTTTTTGTCGTAGCCGAGGAATGGGCACAGGATCTGGACAAGGATCTTTTTAAGAGAGTCCCGGAGAGAAAGAAGAAGTCCGAGACCCCTACGATAAACGAGGTCATTGATGTTAGGCTTATTGTAAGTACAAATCCATCGGAAGTAACTGGAATACCGTCAAAGACTCCAGAAATTTTCGAGATAAGGATAAGCGGTTCTGATCTAAAAGAAAAGATTGATTATGCAAAGGGGAAACTGGGTAAGAAAATTTCATTTGATGAATTCAGCACACCCGGTAAATTTGTAGACGCAATCTCGATAACAAAGGGAAAGGGATTCACGGGCCATGTGCAGAGATTCGGCGTAAAACTCCTGCCTTACAAAAACAGGAAGCACAGGAGAATGATCGGAACACTTGGACCCTGGCATCCTGACTGGGTCAGAAACACCGTCCCCCAGGCGGGTCAGAAAGGAACTCACCAGAGGACAGCATCAAACATCAGGGTTCTTAAATATTCAAAGAAAGAGGCAAATGAGGATATAAACGTAAAGGGTGGTTTTCCGGGATACGGGGTCGTGAGAAGCGATTTTGTCCTGGTTCACGGGTCTATACCTGGCCCTTCGAAAAGGCTGGTAAAGTTTCGGGACCCTGCAAGGCAGAAATCACCAAACATAGAGAATCTGACGATTTCTTACATATCCAAGGAATCCAAGCAAGGTGACTAAATTGGAAACAGACATTTATGATAATCAGGGAAATGTAAAAGGCAAAATTCAACTCCCCGGGGTTTTTAGCACAACCCTGAGAGAAGACATTCTCGGGAAAGCGTTCAGGGCAGTAACCCTGACGCTGAGGCATCCCTACGGTTCTTCACCGGAGGCTGGAATGCGGAGGGTTGGTCATAACAGTGGCGCAAACCACGGAATATCCAGATTGCCAAGAGTAGCGGGTTCATCACGTGGTGTTACACTCGCCAGCATGGTAGGGGGAAGGAGCGCTCATTCGCCGAGGTCAAGCAAAATACTTTTTAAGAAAATTAATGACAAGGAACGAAAAATTGCACGATTCACAGCAATTGCCATGACTGCTGACAAGGATGCGGTTAAGAGAAGGGGGCACAAATTCGACGCCGAAATAAATCTGCCAATAGTTATAGATGACAGCCTGACAGAAGTTAAGAAAGTAAAAGATGCAATAACCCTCTTTGAGAACATTGGAATCTACGACGACATAATAAGGGCAAAAGAGGGAAAGAAGATCAGAGCGGGACGTGGAAAGATGCGGGGAAGAAGATACAAGCAACCCAGAAGCATTCTTGTTGTTGGAACATCCAGCAGTGATCTCAAGGTTTTCAAATCTTTGCCCGGCGTTGAAATTGCAACTCCGGATAGCCTGAGCATAAGGAAACTTGCTCCGGGAGGAGTGGGCGGCAGACTTGTAATTTATACAACTGCGGCTATTAAGAAGCTAGGGGAAGTGGCATAGATGACAAACGTTATAATCAGTCCTATTGCAACAGAAAAGTCAATGTTAGGGATGGAAAAGGAAAACAAATTGACATTCATGGTAGATAAGAAAGCAAATAAAGCCAGGATAAAGGAAGAAGTAGAGAGGAGATTCGAGCTCAAGGTATTAAGCGTTAACACACTGATAACCAAGAGGGGAAAGAAGGCCATAGTTGAGCTGGATGAGAGTTATTCTGCAGACGAAATTGCAGGCAGAATCGGAGTATTTTGAGGTAATATTATGGGTAAACATATAGTAGCACAGAGACGCGGACACGGCAGTCTTGTATATAGAAGCCCCAGCCACAGGCATGTTAAGATACTGAAGCACCCGATGGACGGAGAATACAAGGTTACCGACCTTATACAGGCGCCCGGAAGAAATGCGCCCTTGATTGTTTCAGAATCTGAAACCGGAAAGAAAAATATGCAGCTTGCATTCAACGGCGCTTACGTTGGCCAGGTATATTCCGTTGGAAAAACTTCAACTCCAGTAAGCGGGGACACATCTACCCTTGGAAATGTACCAGATGGATCACTTGTATTCAACATAGAGAGCATGCCTGGAGATGGTGGAAAATTCTGTCGTACTGCAGGAGCATCTGCGCTTGTAGTTAGTCACGGAACTTCTGTGGCATTGAAGCTGCCATCCGGAAAGACCAAGCTCTTTAACCCGGCTTGCAAGGCTACTGTTGGTCTCGTTGCAGGATCTGGGGCTAGAGACATACCCATACTGAAGGCAGGAAGACACATTCATTATCTTCAAAGCAAGGCAAAGAGACCATACACTGTTCGTGGTGTTGCTATGAATGCTGTAAATCACCCGCATGGTGGAGGTAATCACCAGCATGTTGGCAGGCCAAGTACAGTGGGAAGAGGAACACCACCTGGAAGAAAGGTTGGAAGACTGTCACCGCAAAGGAGGAAAAATTAATGGTAGTTAAGAGACAGGCATCAGTAAAATCAATAAAAAGACGATCACGAAAATCACAGAAAATAACAATGGGGCGTTCAAAGGAATTCCTTTACCGTGGTCTTTCTCTTGAAGAACTGAAGAAGATGAGTGATCAGGAACTTTACAAGATACTGCCTTCCAGGGCACGGAGATCCTTGACGAGAGAAATGAACGCAGAACAGAAGATACTTTACCTGAAGATGAACAGTGAGGAGAAGGAAATAAAGACCCACGTTCGTGATTTCATAATCCTTCCAAAATACATTGGCAAAGTTATGGAAGTATACAATGGCAATTCATACGTTAAATTTGAGATTAAACCGGAAATGATGGGACATTATCTTGGTGAATTTGCACAGACGCGAAAGGAAGTCAAGCATTCTGGGCCTGGAGTAGGTGCTACCAGATCATCGAAATTCATGCCGCTGAAGTGATATTATGAAAGGTTACTCTACAACAGAATTTAGTGAAAAAAGCGCAATTGCGAGGGCCATAGAGGTAGACATATCGATGAAGGACGCAGTCAACATTGCACATTATTTACGTGGAATGAGTCTTGTCCATGCAAAGGAAGTTGTTGACAAGGCGATCAAGAAGGAGCTGCCCATACCATATTTCAGGTACCTTGATTCAGTGTCTCACAGAAAAGGCGTTGGACCAGGAAGATATCCGGTTAAAGCCTTAAAAGAATTCCGGGCTGTGCTGAACAACGCTGAGGCGAACGCTGACTTCAAGAGCTTAAACATTGAAAACCTTGTCGTCAAGCATATTGCGGCAAGCAAGGGACGAATGATCAAGAAGTTCACTCCAAAGGCATATGGAAGAGCTGGAGCAAATTTCAAGGATCTTATCAATATAGACGTAGTGCTGGAGGAGGTGGAGGAGTGAAAGAGAGGAAATTCATAAACGAAGCGGTAAAGAAACTACTTGTTTCGGAGTTCATAAGAAAAGAAACCGATCATGCGGGGTTTGGCGGAATGGAAATGAAGAGAACCCCATTTGGAACAAATATCACACTGTTTGTGAACAAGCCGGGACTTGTTATAGGGAGGCGCGGTTCCAAGGTGCAGGAGATTACGGAAAACCTTGAGCATAAATATCATGTCGAATCACCTCAAATAGAGGTTAAGGAAATCGAGAACCCGGATCTCAATCCTCAGGTTGTCTCAAAGAAGATTGCTCTTTCCCTGGAAAAGGGATGGGCGTACAGGAAGGCGGGCAACACAACTCTCAGGAGGGTTATTGACAACCATTCTAAAGGAGTCATAATACGCATTGGTGGCAAAATATCCGGAGAAAGGGCAAGAACGCAAAAGTTCATGTTTGGATCAGTCAAGTATTCGGGGGACCCGTCAAGATCAGGAATGAAGAATGGTTTCTCAATTGCAAAACTCAAGCAGGGTGTAATAGGAGTAACGGTAAGGATGCTCGATAACAATTATAAACTTCCTGATGAGATTAAAGTCGGGCCTATCATTTCAAGTCCAAAGCCTGTCGCGGAAGTAAGTGGAGAGGTGAAGATAGATGGAACTAAGAGCCAAGCAAATTAGGGAAATGCAGAAGACGGAGATAGAGGAGAGACTAAAGTCCTTTGAGGAATCCCTTCTTAAAGAAAGAGCGTCAGTTGCGATGGGTGGAGCGCCAAGAAACCCCGGGAAGATCAGATCATTGAGAAGGCAGATAGCCAGAATAAATACCGTTCTCAGTGGAGGACCAAAGGAATGAAGGATAAGAATTTCACTGGAATACCAAAGGAATTGCAACCTTGGGAAGGCTTTACAAGAGATTCACAATCAATAAAGATCAGTGTTGATAAAAGAAGATATGGAAAGAACATGACAATCATTGAGGGTATAGACCCGAAGTCAGAAGATATTTACGAAATCGCAAAGGAGCTGAAGAAAAAGGTGGCTTCCGGCGGAACTGTAAAAGATGGGAAGACTGTCGAACTTCAGGGCGATCACAGGGATGCTGCCAAGAAATATCTTGACGAGATGGGTTTCAAAACTGAGGTAGTTTAAGATGAGGGAAGAGAACCTAGTCTATTTCAGCGAACTAATCGGTCATGGCATATCCATACGAAAGTCTACAAATCCAACAATGAACGGAAAATATGGAACAGTTGTTGACGAGACCAAGAAAACCATCATAATAAATGACGGTAAAAAAAACCTGGTCATTCCCAAAGAGAATTGCAACTTTGAGATTAATTACGGTGAAAAGCGTCTGGAAATTTCCGGAAGGGTAATAGCATTCAGGCCAGAGGACAGATTAAAAGAACACAGGAAAATCGAAAGAATGATCAGAAAGGGTGGTAACTAATGAGCAAGAACATAGGATTGGAAGTTAAGGCGCCGGAGGTTGAATGCCATGATAAGAAATGTCCATTCCACGGCGAACTCAAAATCAGGGGTCAGATTATACTCGGTGAAGTGGAATCTGCATCCATGATCCGAAGTGCAGTAATAAGGAGAGATTACAAGAGACCAATAAGGAAGTACGAGCGTAAGATATCCAGAACCTCAAAATATCATGCTCACGTTCCAGAATGCATCAGCGTGAAGCCTGGCGACACTGTCAGGATTGCTGAATGCAAGAAGCTTGCAAAAACAATTTCATTTGTTGTTGTTGAGAAGGTGGGGCAATGAAAGGTATAGCCGGAAGGCAACAGAGGGGCCTGCCGCTTGGAGCTACAATGCCCTGTGCGGACAACAGCGGGGCAAAGATCATCAGCCTGATAGACGTTAAAGCCTATCACGGAGTTGCAAGGAGGATTCCTGCGGCTGGTGTCGGCGACATGTTCGTTGCAAGTGTTAAGAAGGGAACACCGGAAATGAGAAGCAAGATAGTCTACGCGGTCGTGATCAGGCAGAAGAGGCCATACAGGAGGCCTGATGGAACCATGATGAGGTTCGAGGACAACGCAGCAGTGCTCGTGACCCCGGAAGGAGAGGTCAGGGGATCTGAGATAAAGGGTACGGTGTCGAGAGAAGCAGCAGAAAGATGGCCAAGGATCGCTTCAGTGGCATCATCAATAATATGAGGGGTTCAAATGGCAGTTAAAAACACATTCAAGGTATTCCTCAGCAAGGACTTGAGGAAAAAATATGGAATACGATCATTTTCCCTTGCAAAGGGAGATATAGTTACTATAGAGGCTGGTTCGAAAAAAGGTGAAGGAGGAAAGGTGCTCGACATAAATCACGTTGACGCAAAGGTCTCTATTGAAGGGATAACGGCAAATAAGGCGGATGGAAAGCAAAAGGCATTCATGATTGATCCTAGCAACCTGAAGATAACACGTCTTGACCTTTCCAGGCAGGAAAGACTTCAGAAGATAAAGGATCTTGCGGCAAGGAAGAACATAATTGTTGAAGATGAACCAGCACCAGCAGTAGAGGCTCCGGAAGCCGAGATCCCGGAAGTACCAGAGTCCCAGAGTGAGCCAGAAGAAGAGACGGAAGAGGAAAAAGCGGAAGGTGAGAACGAAGATGATCAACAAAACTAAGAGACAGATGGTACCTCCGACTGTTATGATACCAAGGAAGACCTATTTCTGGTCTGCCACTCCCATTACAGGCAGGCATAACAGGCGGTCGTCCGTTGCATTACTGACGGTACTCAGGGATTATGCAAAACTTGGCGACAAGGAACGCGAAATTACCAGGATACTGGCCGCGGGCGAGATCAAGGTTGATGGAAGAGTTACAAAGGAAAGGAGGACACCAGTAGGATTCATGGATGTAATCACCATACCATCTATCAAGAAAAGCTACAGAGTAATCTACGATTCAAAGGGAAGACTGACCATCAGGCTGGAAAGTGAAAAGAACAATGAAATCAAGCCAATGAAGGTAATGAAGAAGGTAATAACGACAGGAGGAAAAATACAGCTTTCATTTCACGATGGGCAGAACATACTTACAGAAGACAAGAGCATTCACCCCGGCGATGTGCTTATAATGAAGATGCCGGAAAAAGAGATTAAAGAGATCATAAAGATGCAGCCAGGAAACAAGGTATTCCTGATCGGCGGAAGTCACGTAGGGAAAATAGCGACTGTAAAGAAGATAGAGATAAAGGAGTCATCGCACGCAAATCTTGTTCATTTCCAGGAAGATTTCTCCACAGTAACTGATTATGCATTTCCAATCAGCGGACCGCGTTATGCTTTTGAAATTCCAACAGCAGGAGTTGAGGGTCAATGAACATGGAAAACCCTAAAGCCGCAGCAAGACAAAAAAAGAAGGCTGAGAAAAACCCTAACCCGGTTGCTCCAGTGAAGAAAACATCTGCGAAGGTAAGATCCACCACGTCAAAGAAGAAAGTGGAAGTCCCGAAAACAAAGAAAAGAACCCCCCGGCAGACCAAGGTTGAGGGCATGAATGAAGTGGTAATCGAAAAAGTGGTTGTCAACATAGGTGTTGGACAGGCCGGAGAGAGGCTCAACAAGGCAGCCAGGGTCCTGGAAATGCTTACTGAGCACAAGGCGGTATTAACCACTGCGAGAGGGCCTGTCAGGGATTTCAATATAAGAACCGGACTCCAGATAGGAACAAAGGTAACTATAAGGGGGCCTGACTCCGTTGAATTCCTTCAGAGGGCGTTTTATGCAAAGGATAACAAGATTCCGGCATACTCATTCGACAGGGACGGTAATGCTTACTTTGGGATACCCGATTATACTGAGTTCAAGGGAATGAAATACGACCCGGAAATTGGTATATTCGGTATGGATGTTGCCATAGTTCTGAAGAGAAGGGGCGGATTCAGGTTATCACGCAGAATGATCAGGAATTCAAAGATTCCAAGGAAAATCAGGGTTACAAAGGAAGAAGCCATGAAGTTTATTTCCGGAACGTTCAATGTTACGGTTGTAAGGTGAACAGATGTCACAAATAAAGCTTGAACCTAAGAAGAAATTTGGTCATAAAGATGGATGCGTAAGATGCGGGCGCAAGCGTGGGATAGTGAGACGTTACGGGCTCATGATGTGCAGGCAGTGCTTCAGGGAAACGGCTCCGGAAATCGGATTCAGAAAATACAGCTAAGAGGTGTAAAAGAGATGAGACACGATCCGTTAAATGATATAATAAACACAATAAAGAACGCTTCGAGAATTGGGAAGAGAGAGGTAATGGCAGAACCTGCAGCCCGGCTGGTAGGCAGGATACTCAAGGTCATGCAGGATTATAACTACCTGAAGAGTTTCGAAATAGTGGAAGAGTCCAAGGGTGGAAGATTCAAGATAGTGTTAAGCGACACCATAAACAACTGTGGAATAATAAAGCCAAGGTTGCCTGTGAAGCTGGTCAATCTTGAAAAATATGAGTCAAGATACCTACCTGCTCAGGATTTCGGTATACTCATAATATCAACGACAAAGGGAGTAATGAGTCATGTCGAGGCCAGGAAACTGGGACTTGGTGGAAGGCTTCTGGCTTACGTCTATTAGGTGAATGAAATGATTAAATGGAAAGAAGTCGAAAATGTTGACATACTGCCTGGAGTTTCGCTCACGATGGAAGGTACCGTCGTAATGGTAAAGGGCAAGCTGGGAGAATCCCAGATGGATTTCAGGAACAATTATGTCAGGCTGACGAAAATGGAAAACAAGTTAGTTGTCAGTGCCAGCAAGAGCAACAAGAAGACAAATGCCATAGTCGGAACATGGTCATCCGAGGTCAGGAACATGATGAAAGGTGTTAGCGAGGGATTTGAGTATCAAATGAAGATAGATTACACGCATTTCCCAACCAGGGTATCGGTAAAGGGGGATAGCGTTTTGATAGAGAACTTCCTTGGCGAAAGATCTGCGAGGCTTGCCAGCATCATCGGTAACACTAAGGTAAGCATCAAGGGAGACAGAGTGATAATTACAGGTATACACAAGAGGCATGTTGGCGAAACGGCAGCTAACATAGAGCGGGCTACAAAGATAAAGGGCTTTGACCTGAGAATATTCCAGGACGGAGTGTACCTTCTGAAGGGAGAGAACTGAAATGGCAGATCCAAAACCGCAGCTGGATAAGAAGCAAAAGAAGTTACTGAAGTACAAGATAGAGAGATCAAGGAGAAGGACCCCTTTCAGGAGACAGGAATGGTTCAGGTATGCAAAATTCAGCGATACGTGGAGAAGACCAAGGGGAAAGCATTCGAAATTGCGCGAACATCAGGACAGAAGGCCGCCGATGGTTGATGCCGGGTTCAGATCACCGAGAATGGTGAGAGGGCTTCACCCATCAGGATTTTTCGAAGTACTGGTTCATAACGAGAATGATCTCAATACCATAGATCCAAAATTCCAGGCTGCTAGAATCTCGGCAACAGTAGGCTCAAGAAGGAAGATTGTCATCCAGGAAAAGGCAGATGAGATGAATATCAAGGTGCTGAACAGGAAGGTAGTGGAGTAAATGAGAGTAAATACAGCAAAGAGAATAGCGGCTGACCAATTTAAATCCGGAATATCACGTGTCTGGATAGACACAAACAGCCTTGATCAGGTTTCAGAATCTGCAACCAGATCAGATATAAAGGAACTTATCAACCGGCATGTGATTCAGGTAATTCCTAAGAAGGGCAATTCAACTTTCAGGCACAAGAAGAGGATAGTCCAGCTTTCAAAGGAGAGAAGGAGAGGACAGGGCTCGGTGCGAGGAACCAAGAACGCAAGATTTCCACGTAAGGTAAGATGGGTGAAAACCGTGAGGGCACTCCGTGATGAGCTGGTAAAGCTGAAAGATCAAAAGTCGATAGATCCTAAAACCTACAGGAAATTCTACAGGCTAATCAAGGGAGGATCGATAAGGTCCAGGGCTCAGCTGAATTCACAGATCAAGTCAACTGGTCTGATGACGGAGGCGGGTAAATGAAGACTCCTACTATATTCAAGAGGAAAAGGCTTGGTCTCACAGATTACAGAAAAAGATTGAGAATATTGAGATCAGGTAAACCCAGGTTCGTAGTCAGGAGATCCGGTAAGGGCGTAATGGTACAGCTCATTAAGTACAAGCCGGAAGGGGACAACGTCCTGGTAACTGTCACCGACAAGTCACTTAAGAAGATGGGCTTGGATGTCTTTGGAAACAGCACTCCGGTATCATATCTCGTCGGATATGCTGCTGGCGTCAAGGCAAAGAAACTCGGAGAGAAGGAGGCAATACTCGATACCGGTAGGTACAAATTCACAAAGGGAGGCAGATTGGCTGCTGCACTGAAGGGATTTGTAGATTCGGGCATGGAAATTCCTCACGATCCAGCAATTTTCCCCTCAGATGAAAGGATAAGGGGAAAACATCTCTCTTCCACAAAACTGAAAGTAGGTAATTTCGATGAACTGTTATCAAAAATTGAGGTGAAATAATGCCAGAAGAAACATGGATTCCAAGAACGCAACTGGGAAAGATGGTTGCGTCCGGGCAGATCAAGACAATTTCGGAGGCACTTAGAACAAAGCTACCTCTGAAGGAGTACCAGATCGTTGACTACCTGCTCCCTGACCTGAAAGATGAAGTCCTGAATATAGAAAGAGCACAGAGGATGACTGACTCGGGAAGAAGAATGAATTATTCCATAACCGCAGTGGTGGGGAACGAGGACGGCTTTGTCGGAGTCGGAATGGGCAAGGCAAAGGAGGCAGCACCAGCAATAAGGAAAGCAGTCAACAATGCAAAGCTCAATCTGGTTGAGATCAGGAGAGGTTGTGGGTCGTGGGAATGTGGATGTGGCAGAGCGCACTCTCTGCCTTTCGAGGTCACGGGGAAATCCGGTTCAGTGATAGTAACGCTGAAGCCAGCCCCACAGGGTGTCGGAAAAGCCGTCGGCGATGTGGCCAAGATCATACTCAGGCACGCCGGTATTGATGATGCATGGGGTTTCGTAAAGGGACACACCAAGACAACAGTGAATTATTCTCTGGCTGTTTTCAATGCACTAGTAGAGACGTCCAGGACAAAGATAAATCAGTCGATAAAGTTGAGTACACCAATTTACTTAGGTAGTGTGGCAAATGTTAGCAGTAATAAGAATTAGAGGAGAAACGGGATTAAGCCCAGATTCGCAGAAGACCACAGAACTTCTGAGACTGCACAAGATTAATCATCTGGTTGTTATTGAGGACAATCCCATCAGCAGGGGAATGATGAACAGGGTCGAGAACTACGTTACCTGGGGCGAGATTGACAAGGATACGCTTACTGTACTCCTCAAGGAGAAAGCCCTGTTCAAGGGTAGAAGAAGAATAGCGGAGGACAACCTGAAGGAATCCACGGGATACGATACCTACGGCTCAATGGCTGAGGCACTCCTGAAGGGTGAGGTAAAATACAAGGACATCAAGGATATTGTTCCTGTGATAAGACTCAACCCTCCATACAAAGGATACGAGGCTATACGCAAGCACTTCAAGAAAGGTGGTTCTGCTGGATACCGCGGTGCAGAAATTAACAAGCTGATCAAGAGAATGATAAAACCAGGAGTGGATCTTAATGGTAAGAACGAGAACTAAGAAACTTAGGGGCGGACATTACGGAAGAGGCATGAAAGCCGGAAGAGGAAAGGGAAAGAGAGGCGGGTCCGGCATGGCCGGCCTTCACAAGCACAGGTGGGTATGGACGATCATCAACGATCCTCTGCATTTTGGCGGGAAAGGATTTACAAGTCATCATCCTTCTAACCCGGATATTCCCCTTACCCTGAACGAATTAGACAATGAGTTTCCAAGACTTGTTGCAAGAGGATTTGCCAAGGAAAACAAGGACGGTTATGAAGTTGACCTGACCTCGGCAGGCTATACCAAGCTACTTGGATCAGGGCTTTTCAATAAGAAATGTGTTATAAAGGTCGAGAAAGCAACGGAAAAGGCTATAAGTAAGCTTTCCACTTTCGGAACTACGGTAGAGGTAAATGGCGGCGGAGATACAGCGGAATAATCGTACAGCAATTCCCATTATCATTATATTTGCAATTGTTATTGCAGGTTTCTACTATTTTAGCGGTTATACTGGATTCAAGCTTTTCATAGCTGCACTTCTCGTATCCCCGCTATTTTACATAACATACCTTATCGTAAGTTACAAAGGGCCAAAGAAAAGCAAGCTGTATGGAATTGAGACACTCACAGCGAAACTACCAGCCGTGAAGAAGGCCAAAGGGCACGTTGAATTCAAATATAAGCTGATGTGGACCGCCCTGGTCGTGATCCTTTATTTCGCACTGACCAATATTTACGTTTACGGACTGAACGCTTCCCAGACAATAGATGTCTTTGCTTCGTTCAGGGCTATCTTTGCCGGTGCCTCCGGATCACTCATGGATCTTGGAATCGGGCCTATAGTTACGGCAAGTATAGTGATGCAGCTGTTTGCCGGTGCGAAGATATTCAATATCGATCTTCAGAATTCTGAAGACAAAGCTGTTTATCAGGGAACCCAGAAGCTTCTCGTCATAGTCATGATATTCGTTGAGGCCATACCTCAGGCTTTCGGGTATCTTGTTCCGGATGTCGGGCTGGTTTCATCTATAAATGCGGCTATTCCGGGATATGGCGAATTCCTCTCTCAGACCATAATAATCCTGCAGCTCTTCCTTGGGTCATACCTGGTATTTCTCATGGATGAGGTTGTGTCGAAGTACGGCATCGGTTCGGGTATTTCTCTGTTCATTGCTGCTGGGGTTTCACAGCAGCTCTTCACGGGTACTTTCAACTGGTTGCCGCAGACAGCCGGACTCCCCCTTAATATAACAACAAATACGCCTGCGGGTGCGCTTCCAAAGATGATATACATTATAACACATTCCTCTGCCAGCTACATGTATAGCAATGGTGGCGTTCAGGTACTCTTCCAGCAGCCTAATCCCATGATTGCGCTGGTTGGCACCCTGCTTATATTCTTCATAGTTGCGTACTTCCAGAGCAGCAAGATAGAGCTGCCTATTGCTCACGAAAGGGTAAGGGGTGCAAGAGGACGTTATCCGATCCAGTTGTTCTATGCGTCAAATATACCTGTGATCCTTGCGACGGCACTGCTTGCCAACGTATCTATGTGGACACTACTTTTCTGGAATAGCCCTGTACTGAGCAGGATCCCGCTACTGGGGCATAACGCATTATTAGGATCTTATCCATCTGCCGCCATGATTGCAAGTTACGGGTCAAATGTACTGCAAAGTACAACGCCAACCGGGGGGCTGGCATTCTACCTCTTCACTCCAAACGGTCTCTCTGACTGGCTGTTTCCAATCCTTCAGCCTGCATCGAGCCAGAGCATACTTCTAGGGCATGCTCCATGGGAAGAGGGGGTGCATATACTGGTGTTTGTCCTGTTCATGGTCATAGCTTCCATAATCTTCGCCAAGTTCTGGATTGAGACAACTAACATGGGAGCTAGCTCCGTTGCTAAACAAATACAGTCTAGCGGTATGCAGATACCAGGTTTCAGGCGTGACCCGAAGGTGATGGAAAGAGTCCTGTCTAAGTATATTCCGACGATAACGGTGTTCAGCGGTGCTGCTGTAGGATTGCTTGCAGCCAGTGCAAACCTTATCGGTACCGTGGGGGACACGAGTGGAACAGGCTTGCTGCTTGCCGTAGGCATAGTGATTCAGACATATGAGGCAATGGGCAGGGAGCAGCTGATGGAAATGCATCCGGTTATAAGGCAGTTCTTCGCGGGCGGATCATAGATGAGAGTTGTGATTTCCGGCGTTGCCGGTGTAGGGAAATCTACCGTTCTTGAGCTTGTATCAAAGAAGACGCAGTATGATATCATAAATTTTGGCACCCTTATGTTCGAGATGGCGAAGGAGATCAATCTGGTGAAGGACAGGGACGGACTGAGGAAGCTCGGGATAGATACCCAGATTAACCTTCAGAAAAAAGCATCAAACGCAATAGGACGCATGGACAACGTTATTATAGATACCCATATGGCTATCAAGAGCCCTAAAGGATACCTCCCGGGTCTTCCTGAATGGGTACTGCGGGAACTGAAAGTATCCTCATACTTTCTCATTGAAGCAGATTCCAGTCTTATTGAACACAGAAGAATGAACGACAGTTCAAGAAGCCGGGATGAGGATTCAGCTGACGCTATTGCAGAGCACCAGGAAATCAACAGGTACTTTGCGGCCGCCTATGCCGTATTTTCAGGTGCCACTGTAAATTACATAGAGAATCCCGAAGGCAAACCAGAAATAGCTGCAGATAATATAGTAAAGAGGTTGATGGTAGTTGACTGAGCAAGGGACACAAAGGCCAAGTTCCCAGGACGCCATGAAGAAGGCGATGAGCTTTCAGATGGTATACCTGTTCATTATGATACTGATGGTTGTCCTGGTTTCGGACGTTTCAATAAGGAATGCCATCGGGTCAATGATGAACAAGGTTCTAATGCCCGTTATAGGTTTCAATTATACTACTCCTCTCATGACCCTTTTCCTGGTTGGTATTCTGATAGGTCTAATAACGTCAGTACCCAGGTACTTCTTTACAGACTGGATAAGCATGGGGAGGGCCCAGAACAGGATGAAGGCATTCAACAAGGTTTACAGGGAAGCTTTCAGGTCAAACCAGAAGGACAGACTGGCAAAACTCAACAAGATGAGGATGGACGTAACAATGGAACAGCAACAGCTGTCAATGAACACCATGAAGCCTCTGATGATTCTCACGGTTTTTATCTTCCTGATTTACATGTGGCTCTTTGTGTACATTTCTGCATTACCATACCAGATGATAGCGACACCGTGGGATACAAACATTAATCTGGCAACCGCCAAGATTTTAATAGCCCCATACTGGATAGGGATATATTTCATAGCAAGCCTTGTGATCGGATACTTCGCCACTATGGTCATAAAGTACATTGATTTCACATTTAAGCTAAGGAAGTACGAGAAGAGAGAGATCGATGCTATTAACGATTAGTGGAGAAATCGGGAGTGGCAAATCAACTGTAGCCAGGCTCGTTTCTGCAAAGCTTGCATATTCTTATATTTCTGGCGGAGACATATTCAGGAGCCTTGCGAGGGACAGGGGAATGACCGTTGATGAATTCGATACCCTGGCCGAGAAGGATGAGAAAATAGACCGGGATCTTGACAAGCTGCTTCTTGACACGCTGAAGAAGAATAAAAATATGGTAGTGGATTCCAGACTCTCCGGCTGGCTATGCTTCATCAATTCGATCAATGCATTCAAGGTATTCATTACAGCACCCATGGACATAAGGGTCAAACGAGTTATGTACAGGGAGAATCTTTCAGAAACGACTGTAAGGTCTGACATCAGTGCGAGGGAACAGTCTGAAAGGAAAAGATACAAGCAGTATTACGACATTGACTATTCCAGAACGGATATCTACGACCTGATTATTGATTCGGGAAGCAGTAGCGCTCAGGAAATAGCAGATGAGTTATATGACAGAATATCATCAGGCGGAAGAAAATGATCCGGAAGGATTCATTGTAATAGACAAACCGAAAGGGCCGACCAGCCATCAGGTGGATTTCTGGGTGAGGAGAATCATCGGTCACGACAAGGTAGGACATATTGGAACACTTGACCCAAACGTTTCCGGAGTTCTTGTAATGGCAATCGGGCGGGCCACCAAACTAATAGAAATAGCTCATGAGGAGCCTAAGGAATATATCTGTGTAATCAGAACATATTCTGAGGTTTCCGAGGCAAGGTTCAGGGAGGTACTGACGGAATTCACTACAGACATCTATCAGCTTCCTCCTGTCAGATCTGCAGTATCCAGGACGGTAAGGATAAGGAGGATTTTCTCGATAGATTTGATGGAATTCACCGGCAGGTTGTCTCTTATCAGGATAAAATGCGAATCAGGCACCTACATCCGGACTCTATGTACGGATATCGGCTACGCATTAGGGTGCGGAGCCCAGATGGCTGAACTGAGAAGAACAGCAACCGGCCCTTTCAGGGAAGATCGAATGATAACGCTTCAAGAGCTGAAGGACGCAGTATATATGAACAGCCAGTCATCCGGAGAAAAGTTTTCCAATGTCATGCTTCCCATAGAATTTCTTTTCCGCAGCTACCCGAAGATAGTCGTGAAGAATTCGTCCCTTGAAAATATCGCTCATGGGTCTGATCTCTTTCCCGGCGGAATAAAGGCCATAGTGGGGGAACCCGGGAAAGGAGACCGCGTATGCGTTGTTTCCGAGGATAATTACGTTGTCGGCACAGGAAAGATGATGGTTCCATTCAATGATATAAACGATCTCAAGGTGGTGGATTTTGACAGAATCCTTATTTCACCAAAAGCTAAGGTGGTAGTTAAAAATGAAGCAAAATCAGAGAGAAATAATGTGGTACGGAAAGAGGGCAGGCAGGGATATACTTCCATTCAAAGACCTGGAAACAGGGTTCACACAGATATTAGACGGCCTCAGGAACGGAGTCGTACCGGAGACATCCCCGGCAGGTTCGACAAAAATACCGGATTTAAGGGAAATCCTTATCAGCTACGGAAAAAAAAGGATAAAGGACGAATTCGCGGGCGATCAGGTGGTAATTAAGCTTCAGGGAGTCAAGTCTGAACTTGATCGGATAATAAACACATATCTAGAAAGCGTACTGCCATTCGCTTCCCTGTCCGGCATCACATATCACGATGACGATCCGTGTTCATTTTTTTCCAGGAATCTGGACAGGATGCAGGGGGAGAACGATGAATCCGGTATACTTCATGAGCTTTGGACCACCGGCATAGGTCTCTGCAATTATCGGACCAGGCTTTCCGAGTACCTGAAGGTTGAGATCAGGAAGGTTATGCAGAATACTTCATCGCTTGTTGGTGAGGATCTTACCCTTGACATCCTGTCAAGGAGCGGTGGCCTCAAAAACCTTGTTAAGTATCCATCAAGCACAATCCAGGTACTTGGTGCAGAAAAAGCCTTCTTCAAGCACATGACTATGGGTACGCCGCCTCCAAAGCATGGAGTCATTTTCAGGCATCCGGATGTTTCTCCGCTGAAACCCTCAAAGAGGGGCAAAGCTTCAAGGGCAATAGCAAACAAAATCGCCATAACATCAAAAGCCGATTTCCTCGGTACAAAAATGGATGTGGACACGATCAGAAAGCAGCTTGACAAGAGGCTGAAAGAAATTAAATCGGGTCAGTAATTTGTGAGATCCTTCTGGTAGAGGTATTTTTCACCCGGTATGCTTACAGGGTATTCTCCTGTAAGGCATCCAAGGCACAGGTTCTGTCTTGTCATTCCTATGGATTTTACAAGCCCGTCAATAGAAATGTATGCTAGAGAGTCTGCGCCGATTTCTTCGGTGATTTCCTCACGTGTCCTTCCTCTGGCTATGAACTGATCCTTAGTCTTCATGTCGACTCCAAAGTAGCATGGCGCTATTATCTCCGGTGACCCAATCCTGACATGCACTTCGGTTGCTCCTGCCTTCTTCAACAGCATAACGATGTGCTTCATTGTATTCCCGCGAACTATGCTGTCATCGACAAGTATCACGCGTTTTCCTTCAACAACGGATCTGATCGCGTTAAGTTTCATCTTTATAGAGGCTGTTCTCTGTACATGGGAAGGCATTATGAAGGTTCTGCCTGAATACCTGTTCTTTATCAGCCCCTCACTGTAAAAGATGCCGGACCTCTGGGAATAACCAAGAGCCTGTGCCCTTCCGGAGTCAGGAACCGGTATCACGACATCGGCCTCTACCATGCTTTCATCTGCCAGAGCCCTGCCTAATTTAATTCTAGTTTCAAAAACTTCTATGTTGTCTATTATGCTGTCGGGTCTTGCAAAATAAACATATTCAAACATGCAGTGTGCCTCGAATCTCGAGGGGGCAATGAAAATTCTTTTCGGTCCAAGGGGAGTGATTTCCACGACCTCGCCCGGCAGGACATCCCTTATGGTCTCTCCGCCAAGCACGTCCATAACACAGCTTTCGGAAGCAATAACGTATGTGTTACCAGCCCTTCCTATTATTAAAGGCCTGATTCCAAGAGGATCTCTGATGGCAAAAAGTCTGTCATCGATCATGAATGCTGCAGAATAAGCACCCCTGAGCTTCGCCATGGCAATCTTCATTCCATTTGGTATGCCGTTTTCGGCTATCTCTTTCGACAGCTCCATCAACATTACCTCAGTGTCGGAGGAGGTTGAGAATGTTGCGCCCCTTTTCTTCAAATCCTCAGTCAGTTGTTCGGCGTTTGTGATTTCACCATTATGGGAGATCGCAAGGTATCCTGAGGCGCTTGATACAACAAATGGTCCTGCATTTTCAAGTGTTTTTGTTCCCATTGTAGAATAGCGCGTATGTCCAATGCCTACATTCCCGGATATTGGGCTCTCCCGTTCATTAAAAACATCACTGACAAGACCCATGCCTTTCTTGAGCTTCATCATAGTGCCGTCGAAAGCGGCGATTCCAGCACTTTCCTGTCCACGATGCTGAAGCGACTTCAAGGAACTGACAAGGTAGCCATACGCCTGCTCGTTGGATATTACGCCAACCACAGCGCAGTGATCACTTGGTTTTTGCCCAGTTATAGGATCTTGTTCTTGCTGCGGGGAATCCACAGTGAGAGCACCTCTTTTGCCTGATGTGGTATGTATGATGACCACATCTCCTGCATATAATATGAACTTTCTTATTGTTCATCTTTCCCATTGAATAGGTTCCAGTACTCATATTCAGTCACTCTTTGATGGAGACACAAATATCACATTGTCTCCTCTTACAAGAATTCTCTCATGAACTCCCTTTGTTTCGCCGCCGATGACCTCACCGGCATCTCTTATAACAAGATTCATGTATACATCATATCCTTCCAATATACCAGAATATCCTCTGTTTCCCCTTACGTCGACCAGAACATTCCTTTCTATTGAATTTTTCAGTACATCTAGTGGTTTAATTACGTTAATTGTGGGTTTAGGCATATTCGTTTCGCTGACAAATTGTAAAAAGCTATTTAACCATACCGCATTAAAACAGGTGCCATGCAGAACTTCAAAGCCTGACTCAACATGAATGGCTGGTATATTTCGGGTATTTCCTCAGAATACACGGTATTGTATCATACATGAACACAATTCATTCCGATCAGACAAGCATATTATACCTTTAATAATCTGGGAGTAAGATGCCAAACGCTGATTCAGACCTTCATGGTCGGGAAGAGCTGAGAATATTAATCCGGGAAATTTATTCCTCGAGGAGCCGCCAGGAGAAGGAGAGCCGGATTATTGACCTGGTGAGGAAACTCGAGAGCTCGCCACCATCACAGGAAGAATTGAAGTACCCGGAGTTTTCCCAGGATATCAAGAAGCTCATAATGAGCATACAGAAAATTAACTCCCCGGGTACGGCGGGCCTTGCGCTTGAGCTTATGCAAATTGCTCCGGATGACAGAGATGTGAAGCTTTTCTATTCGGCTTCAATTTTCAATCAGTCTGAACCTGACGCCTTTGTAGATCTGGTCTACAAGGACAGCGATTTCTGCCAGGATGCCGACACTGAGGTGAGGCTGTTCAATTCGTATAATAATATTACAGACCCTGCGAAACCGGCCGTGTATTTTTCCATGTGTGGAAAATACGACCAGAAGATGTTCGCAAGATACCTCGACGGTGATCTGGATGATGATGTTAATTCACAGATAATAAAAAATTTTCAAGCAAAAAACAGGTATGACGACCTGTCTAGATTTCTTGAGGAACTTTGCAGGAGGGACAAATCAATAACGTACCTTATCGAGCTCATAAACGCATACCAGAGAACCGGCGAACTCGGAAAGATGTCGAAGGTTCTTGGTGAATTGAACTATGATGAGATTGAGGACGTTGACAGTTTCCTTATACTCATAAAGAAAAGTATGGCATCCGGAAATTATTCTCTGGCGTCAGAGATTGCCAGGCATGCTCTCTCGGAATACCCGGAAGATCACCAGCTTATGACAGCTCTCGGGGAATCCCTGTATCTTTCTGATAACTACAAGGGATCTCTTGAGGTTTTCACTGCTATTCACTCTAAATTCAAGGATGATTACGATGCCGTCAGGAGACTGATAGACATAAGCGAAAAACTCCACGACCTGAATGGAATGATATCATGGATCAATGTGCTATGCAGTCAGCTGATATGCTCCAAGGAGGAGATTATCAAAAAAATCAGCGCTGAGATCGAACTATCCATGTTCGACGATGCATACAGGGACATAAGGGAACAGAACTCACCAGTAAAGGATGTTGTTTTCTCCAAGCTGTTGATGAATCTGAACCTGAAACTTGGAAAAGTTACGGAGGCGCTTAATACAGCCGAGAGTATCCTGGAAACCAATCCTGATGATGTGGATGCAATTTCATTCATCCTGCGCGACCTTTTTGACAAGCATGATTACGAAAAGTTCCTTGCCAGGGTATCAAATGTTACCAGTAATGAGATCAGGTCAAGGTTTTCAGGGATGGTTGCAGCCAGCATGCTTAGTACCGGCAGGCTTGATGACGCCATGAATACTGTGTTATCAAATCCTGAAGTACTTGATTCTGAATATTTCATAGATTCTGTGTATTCGAGCCTGAACAAGGACAAGGAAATTCAGGATCTTACGGACGCAATGGCAAAGCTAAAGGCCAAAAACCCTCTGATAGACATGGTAATTGGAAACTTGCGTGGAAAGAGGATCGTTGTCGTTGACACACCGCCCCAGATCATAGGGGAGTCGCCACCATTGTCCATAGCCGCAATACTGACATTCGATAACGTCGGGAACTTCCCTGACGTTGTTCCTGACGTTATCAGGAAATTCATTTCCAATCCAAAGTACAAGAGGATCCAGGTTATAGTGGATACAATTACCGAGATATATTCTGGTAAAGTGCCCAAGGACATTTTGATATTCTCGCAGTTTCATTTTCCGGTCGTCAGGGCGCTCATAAACAGTGGTAACCTGGAAAGGGCCAGGACTCAGCTTCTGACAATGTCGGATCTCCGGAACAGGGACCCGTTTTATAATTATGCTGAGGCATTTCTTCTCTTCAAGGAAGGAGACCTCGCCCAGTCATCCAAATCTATATCGAGAGCGATTTCAATGCTCTCAAATGCAATTTTCTTTGACCTGGAAATCGCCCTGAATCTCGCTGAGAATGACGAAAAAGATGCTCTGGCATCCTTTGAACTTGCTCTTGCGATAGGAGGAGAGGATTCAATCAATTTTGAAAATATTGATCTGTATATCAAGAAAAACGGAGCGGCAGCTTTCAGGGACAAACTTGTAGAGATCGTTGGCAAGAGGGAGATTTCGAGCGTATGGCTTTTCAGGATTAATAGGGATAAGTTCGTAGAAAACAAGAACTTCGATGAGGCCCTGAATTATTCCGAGAGAATCGTAGGCGGGACAGGAGTCAGTATTGAAGATGTCCGCGTCCATGTCACTATCCTGGATGCCCTTAAAATGGGAGATTCTGTCATTGATTTCCTCATCCGCGAAGAGGGAAAGATCCAAGGCGGAGCTATTGAGGTAATGATCGGCGACTGGTATTATGCAAAGACTGATTACAAGGAGGCTCTTTCATATTATTCCGAAGCCATATCAAAGGGCTACGGTAAGGAAAAAATAGGGAACTACGTGGAAACGCTTTTGGAAACAAAGAATTTCGATGAAGCCAGGAAGCTGATTGGAATAGCTGATCCTAACGGCATGTCACAGCTCAAGCTTTACTACAAGACCGGGGAAATCCAGAAAATAATAGACCTCCTCCGGAAGATAAGGGTAGAAACGAAGGATGATGAGGAACGCATTGCGTATGTATCGAGGGTACTCTGGATAAACCGCGAGGTAAGAGACTTGCTTATTGGAATATACCAGCAGGAAGGATTCCTGTTTTTAGGGAAAATAATTTCTGACAGGCTGATTGAATCTAACGACTTTGAGAAAGCAATAGAAGTAATGAAAAACATTCAAAAAAATTATCCTGATAACGTGGAGAATCTGGTAAAGCTCTCAGGCGCTTACGAGAAAATGGGCAAGTTCCATGAATCCATAGACGTTCTTCACTCAGCACTGAGACACACAAGGACAGGGAACTCAACCTTAATCATAGTGGACAACCTGCTCCGGATATATTATCAGCAGAATATGTTCCTGGAAATCAGGAAGTTCTATGAACAGAACAGGGAATTTGTGGATTCAACCAACATTCACTTTATCGTGCGTAGTTATCTCAACCTTGGTGAATATGATACCGCTGAGGCAATTGTTGGCCATTTTCATGGCTCACTTGTGAGCAATGAAGCGTTCAACGAATTCATGGAAGAGATAGATCACGTAAAGAAAACCCAGGCTGTGATGGGGTACATGGATCGCATGCTGAAGCTTGAATATAAGCTGGGAAAGAAGTTTTCCACAGGAGAAGCTGTATCGGTGGCAGACATTCCAATTGATGCAGTAGAGGATGTGTTCTCCCTTCTGGCAAGCGATAGCGGATATTCCGACATTAATGAGGATAAATACGAAATACTGAGCAGGGACATAATACAGAAGGCCTGCAGGAAGACAAAGGTCAACAGTATCTCAGACCTGAGCATCAGCGTGATTTACAACAACATGGCAAGGAAAGACGTAATTGTTGCCAAGAACATTTATGCCTATATCAAAAAAGAGGTTGGTACGGTCAGGAAACCGCGGATTGAGGACCAGGAACTCCAGAAACTGCTTAAAATTGCACTCAAGCAGGATGTGGACCATGATCCTTTCAGGGTAGCATGCAAACTGAATACAGGAATCTCTGAGGCAATGGAGGTTATTGCCCTGATGAATTATGTATCGGCCGTAAATGCAGGTGGTAGATCAGGAAATGTTTAGGGGTTATTTCACTTCAACAAGCAGGGAAGAAACAAGGGACATACTGATCTCAATCGGTGCGCTGACTCTTGCGTTCTTTGTCTACAATTTTGTTCAGGACCGTGCACCAATGAATGGGTACAATGCGCTTGTTTACTTGCTGGAAGCCTTCGTTGGCATGGTCACGGCATTCCTTTTGCATGAACTCTCACACCGATATGTGGCCAGGAATTATGGCGGGATCGCGTATTTCAGGATGTGGCCGTTCGGAATCGTGCTGGCCCTTGTGACATCGCTGATCGGGTTCATATTCGCGGCTCCCGGCGCAGTTAATATCTCCGGGGTATATGGGCGTGAACAGATTGGGAAAACAGCCCTTGCAGGACCCATGACAAATCTGGTACTGGGCACTGCAGCTCTTGGAGTATTTTTCCTATCCGCTCCAGGATCACTTATCGGAGCTGTATCTTACTTTGTGGCAACCATTAACCTTTGGTTTTCGCTCTTTAACATGATTCCCTTCCCGCCACTCGACGGTTCGAAGGTCATAAGCTGGAACATCGGTTATTATGCAATATTTGTGGCTGCGTCCCTCGTGATGAATGTGTATATCTTCATTGGATAGTGATTACAGGAGCTTTCTGAAACCGTCATCCTCGCTAGTAAGGAAAAAAATTGAATTCTCCCCAACATCTATGCGGTATCTTATTGTGGCAGTCACGCTGCTGTCCCGCAGTCGTAATATCAGCTCATCATGACCTTTCAGGTATTCCCAGATTCCAATACCCGGCTTCACGATCAGGCCTATGTATGGCGGATCCATGGATGCTACGAACGCATTGTTAAGTTTTTCCTCGTTGGTTTTTCCGTTATAATAGAAAGAGGCAGATACTTCCATTCTTCCGTATCCTGTTCAGCTAAATAATTTCTATCTGCACTGACATTGTGCCACATGGCAGGATCGCATTTATTCAATGGAAATTAGCTATTCATGTATCCCGGTTAAGACGGCGAAAGCATCAGAAAAAGAGGGAGAAGCCAGATGTCTTTACGACGGATAAGCAAGAAAGCTCCGACCTTTAGGGAGGAGATGAATTGCGAAAATATATATACATAACTTTAGCATATCTATTTTAGTATATGGAGATAAGTAATAAAGAGAAAGAGTATCATCATGAACCGCATATGGTGTACAGTTGTCAATACCATGTAATATTTTGTTCCAAATACAGAAGAAGCGTCCTGAAGGATGGCATCGATCTGAGACTAAAAGAGCTAATTATGGAGAAGCAGGATGAATACCAGTACAAGATACTTGAAATGGAAGTTATGCCCGATCATGTGCATCTCCTGATAGACATCAATCCAAAGCGTGGTGTATATCACGTTATCAATCAGATTAAGGGGTACAGTTCGTTCGTCCTGCGAAACGAGTTTCCTGTGTTAAAGCGTAAGATTCCAACACTGTGGACACATTCCAAGTTCGTATCTACCGTTGGATCTGTAACACTCGAGGTTGTGAAAAAATACATAGAGGAGCAAAAACGCGTATGATTCTCACATATAAGATCAATCACGGCAGTGATTTCTCGAAAGAATTAGAAAGGGCTAAGCAGATTGCAGAGTTTGCCATAAAAACCAGATCCATTTCATCTAAGGATGTCAGGCAATTTGGCCTTAAATCAGTAATATCAAACCAGATACTCAGGAAATATTCCAGAAGCCAGAGAGCAAAGGATGTCCGTAGTGTAAAATTAACATTGCCCAATCAGGGAATACATTTTAACCATGAAGACAGGACCATAACCATACCTTCCTTGAAACTCACCTTAAGCTACCATTTCAGGAATGATTTCGTAAAGATTAACCAGATTGAACTCGATGGTGAATTTGCATACATATCTGTGACTGTACCTGAAAACGCATTGATCGAACCGAAGGGACATCTCGGAGTAGATAGGAATACAACGGCACACATTGCCGTTGTCGCAAATCCCCTAAACGGAAAGGTCATGAAGATCGGTAAGAAGGCGGAACACACCCACAGGAAATACAAGAATATCAGGAAAAAACTCCAGAAGAAGGGAAAATACGGGAAGGTGAAAGAAACAAAGGATAAAGAAAACAGGATTGTAAAGGACATAAACCACAAAGTATCGAAGAAGATAGTGCAGGAAGCGAAGAATAATGGGATGGGAATCAAGCTCGAATATCTAAAAGGAATAAGGAATGCAAAGTCGAGCAGAAATTTCAGGTACTCCTTGAATAGCTGGTCGTTCTATCAGCTTGAACAGATAATAGAATACAAGGCCAGACTACTTGGAGTTCCCGTGGAACATGTTGATCCGTACAACACTTCAAAGGAGTGTTCAAGATGCGGACTCATAGGCCACCGTTCAGGAAAGAGCTTTAAGTGCCCTGATTGCGGGCACGTTGATCATGCCGATGCCAATGCTTCGTTCAACATAGCATTGCGTCCGGTATTTGAGGAAGGCATGGATCTATTGCATGCAGACAGGGATGCATGCAAGGGGAGCACTGATACCCACAGAGAGGCAACGTTATGAGCGATAGCGACCTTAGAACCTCCGAAGCTTCGGCGAGGAGAGTATGTCAGGTAAGGTTCCCTGTTATGAAGGATACCATGCTGTCGACAATCCTCTCCTTCACCATTGATGGGTTTTTCCAGGAGAAGAGCGATGGCTCAAGGTAGCACGCAAGTGCACATTTATTGCAGCTTTCGTAAGGTTTCCAGTCGAACGAGTTCCACATTTTCGCGAGATCAACATCCCAGACTTTTGCAGACCCCTTATACTCGTTAAGTACATAGCAGGGCTGCACAATGCTGCCGGTCGGATCTATGTTTACGGTCAACCATGGCTTGCACACCCATTTCTCGGTGCCATACCATGAGTTCAACAGTGCCTCAAAGTACTCTTTAGAGTTCAGTACAGGATATCCACGGATTTTGTACTCGTGCAGCAGCGATATTGTATCCCTGAGCCTGTTCCGTTCCGGTGACATCGGGTCTGCTGTTGAATAGTCATACGCTATCTGAAAGTTTATGCTCACACCGAGCTTTACTGCCAGGTTCACGAGGTCAGTAGCCTGATCCATATTTTCCCTTGTGATGGTTGAGCTTATTGCCATGTGGACATGGTCACGCGCAGCCTCTATTCCCTCAACAGCTTTCCTGAACGACCCATTTATGCCCCTCAGCCTGTCGTGCACCTCTCCTATTCCGTCAAGGGACACGAAAAGATAATTCAGGTCATCCTTTATGTTTCCGATCTTCTGTTTCAGCAGCCACCCATTTGTAACCATTGAAGTATGGAACCTTCTGTATGATTCATGTAATATCTGGTCTATGTCATTTCTAAGCAGCGGTTCTCCACCCTCAAATCCAAGGAAAGAGATTCCCGCGCGCTTCAGGGAATCCATCATCCTCACCTCTTCATCAATATCAAGAAGTTGCTCGTCCTTTCTTCTCCAGAATGGGCACATTTTGCATCTCAGATTGCATTCATAAAGAAGTTTATGTCCTGCGATAAATGGCATCCGGGAACCGGAAGAAACTTTCATGGACCTCAGTATACCCCGGGCAACAACGGGTCGAATTAATGCCATTTATTAATAGCTCAAGCGCTTATACAAACTTTGCGTATTTTTTACTATTTATATTCTGCTGTTTTCCCCGTGCTCATTTAACCGCTCTTATTTTGCTTATCTTGTTCAGGCAAACTTGTAATTAGCAACTGTTAAATATCTTTCTTATATCCGATTATTCGGAGCGATCGTTCTGCGACAAGCAGTAATTCGTATATTGCTGTCAGGGAAAACTGCTTCGGGAAATGATCAAAAATGAAGTATAAAGATACGTGCACATCCTGCGGAATCGGACTCGTTGAAGTGGGATACTCAATATTCGACTGCCCAAATTGCGGTGAGGAAGTCATAGGGCGATGCAAGGACTGCAGGGAACACTCCACTCATTACGTTTGCGGTTCATGCGGCTTTCAGGGACCATAGCGATTCTTATGGGAGACGTTTGTGTAGTTTTCAAGGTCCTGCCAGAAGATTCCGAGCTAAAAATAGAGACGCTTGAAAAAGAAATTGTTGAAAAAATAAATGGAATATGTGAAGTCAACAAAATTAGTGTTGATGACATTGGATTCGGGATAAAGGCCCTTAAGATACAGGTTGTTGTCCCCGACGAGGAAGGAAAGATCGACCGTGTTGAACAGGCAATTTCCTCAATCTCCGGAGTCGGGCAGGTAGACAGCGAAGACGTTACGCTGGTATGAATACAAACCCGGACTCAATTTCTAACCTAACTTTGCCCCATTGTAGTACTACAGCTTTCTGATTATCAGTTATTTGACCGGTTCTGGTAATAAAAAGATCTTTATACTATGTAGTGATATTATCATTACATTGACCTATACCAGAAAAATCATCAGGGGCGAGAATACCTACCTGTACCGGGTAACGAGCTTCAGGGACAGGGATACCGGTAAGGTGAGGCAGCGATCTGAGTACCAGGGGAAGGAGATCATCAAGGATAACGTAAAGACAATACAGAAGCCGAGGAACCGCATACAGGTGAGAAGGGTGCTGGAGTCAGCACCATATATCTTATACAGGAATGCCGAGAATTTCGGCATTAACGATGATTTTATCACTGCGATGCAGGGCCTGACAAACATGAGGGAAGCTGCCAGACGAATCATCATGCTTGCCGCTTCTCACATGACGGGAACATTCGGATCCCTGGAACTTCACACCGGAATCAGGGATTCAACTGTCAAGGAGGAGCGTGATCTTGTCGATTTCATTGGATCTAAGGATCCCGATGTCATATCGATCCTGGAGAGGGCAATGTCCCAAAGGATTGTCAAGGCATACGGCTCACACGGAATCGTGTATGATCTCAGTGCAGTCAGGTATCTGGGCTCTGAGAACGATCTTGCCATGTACGGTCACTATTACCGTACGAATGGCGGTAACAGGGAGATCAACTTCGTTCTCGCCGTTACGAGAGAGGGGGGCATACCGGTGCATCACCGCATCATGCCCGGTAACATTGTATCGGTGAGCACCGTCGGGGCATTCGCCATGGAACTGCGGGACCTCGGGATCAGTACAATCATGGTAGTCATGGACAGGGGATTCTATTCCACACAGAATATCAAGGACCTCAAGGATTATTCGCTGATAGGTGCAATACCTGCATCCCTGAAGATGTATCATGACCTGCTTGCTAAATCCGGGAAGATTGAGAATTCAAGGAACTACATCCAGTACCATAAAGAGACGGTGTTCTTCAGGGAACACCGCATTGACTCCATACGGTACATTGTGTACTTCTCCGCACAGAGCAGGGCAGACAGGATGCAGGCATTCTATTCGCATCTGTCGGATATCGAAGGAGATCTGAAAGCCCTCCAGGGCAAGAGATTCGACTCAGAACAGGACATGATGCACACTGCGATTTCTGCAACCGGAGACATGGCAAGGTACTTTGACCTGGGAGCATCGGAAGGGTCGCTCACATACAGGCTGAAGCACAATGCCATACAGGCTAGAACCAACAGGATGGGTTTCTTCATCCTCTTCACGAATACGATGATCGGTGCAGATGAGATACTCAGGATATACAGGGAGAAGGACGTGGTGGAGAAAGCTTTCATGCATTCAAGGCCATCCATGCAACCGGTGTATGCAAGAACAGAGGAAGGCACCAGGGCAAGGATATTCCTCTCCATCCTGGGATATTCCATGATGAGGATGATCGCGCACAGGTGCGATCTTTCATACGAAGAGACTGAAAGAATCCTTTCAGGAATAAAGGAAGTTGTATATAGCAATGGGTCGCATGCGCCAGTGGAACTCACAAAGGAGCAGAAATCCGTGCTCCAAAAGAGTTCAATTGAATTGTAGTGATACAAAGGGGCAAAGATAGGTTCTAAAATAAGGTAGCTTAGCATTAACGTTTACATTTTTATAAATTAGTTTTTTTATCCGCAGTCCTTTGGGCATATAGCGTGAGATACTATAGAAACACAATCTCTATTGCGATCTAGTAAGGGGCCATGCACCGAGTTCTTGAGAGTTAACACATCTTTCTCGTATCACCGGTAATTATAGACCTTATCACAAAAGAGACGCTAAAATTTAATAACTTCTTGGAGCTGTTGAACCGATGCTCGTGTGATCATAGAAATAGCCAGAAAAGCGGATTTGAAGAACATACCACAATTTTCCATAAGGTTGGACTTGGCATGGGAACTCTTCCTTCCGGAATCTTTAAGCTCGCTTCCCCAGAAAGGCAACGACACAAACTTAATTCTTCTCTCTAATTGGCTATGGAACACCTTGGGAAATAATGCGGGCAGGCTGAGGAAAGACCTTCCTGAAAAACAGTGGATAATTGTTCCTGCCCTAGACCAGTCCGCATTAAGATTCGTGGAGCGAATAGCCTCATTCTGGTCAGACGAAGTTCTTGAATATGTTTTGAGGGGCGACGAAACTCCATTCGAGAGAGATGCCTGGATCCCACCAACAGTAAATGTATTTTCTGACAAGGACAAAGAGCCGGAGGAGGAGGCCCTAACACTGAAGGAACCCGAAGGAACCACAAGTTTTCTCATGCCGCTATTAGGTATGGGCCGCGCATTCATGCGGACTTACAGGATAGCTAAGGGTGGCACATACTCCCGGCTCCACAGCCATTCTATAGTGGATGAGTATTATTTGGTACTCAGCGGAACCGGATCTCTCAGGGTAGGAGAAAAAACGATGATTATTGCACCAGGGACATTGATATCGAAGCCAACTGGGCCGGACTTGACCAGCCAGTTTATTGCTGACAGAGGAGAGGAGCTTAAGGTACTGGACATAGAAGTCTGGCCGGATTCCACAAGAACATCTAAGGACTTTGTTTATTACTCGGATCACAAAGAAGTCCTGCTGAGGGGATTGGGTTGGTCTGATTCATTTCCTTACGAATCAATTACCAGTGCGAAAGACCTGGATGAAAACTACGATTACGGATACAGCAGAAACAAGGACGGTTCATGGAATCCCAAAGATGTGCCCGGATTCAAACCAAGAAAAAAGAAATGATCCTTATTCAGGATCAGTAAAATGCTTTCTCGTACTCTATAACCATTAGCGAAGGGTTTCCCATAAAGAGGGGTGTCAGGTTCCATTGGATACACGGTTCCCGCTTTAATGGCTCCTTTAGCACCAATCTAGTTTGCACATTAAAATACATAGTTCTAGAATTGGGCGCTAACAACAGGAAAGGGTGCGGATAGCGATTAAGCGGTGAGAAATAAAATTGCTGATTTCTTGCAGGAAGTTATAATTCCTCAATTCAATTATCCACCCAGTTCAGGATAGAGATGGGAACATTGAGGTCATGATCCTGGTGTCACAGATGTTCTTCAACCGGTAATGAAATTCGATTACGGGCAAATTTTTTTTATCTCATTAGGGATATCCTACCGAGGAAGAACTGAGGGAACTTTATGTATGACTGTTCAAAAATTCACAAGATAACGATACAATATACTTCAGAAGGGCCAGGCAAATATGCGGCAGACTCGTGGAAGATAATAACTGAGGATGAATCAAGGGCACTGTGCCAGATAGCCAACGATTCCGACAGGTCGCTCGAGGCGGTCATAAAGACACATTCGGAGAAACCTGTCAGATCCATTGTGATAAACATGGATGTTCACATGATGAGTCCATCTAAGGTCATCGTCGCTGCAGAGAAATCCTAACGACTGAACCTGTGTCCCCCATCAACTGCAAGTATGGAGCCGTTCACTAGGATTGAATCGTCGCTTGTAATCCAGTCAACAACCTTTGCAATCAACTCGGGTGGGTTGTCACTGCTACCGATAAAGTAATTCTTGGCATTACCGTTAATGTATGAGGGGGCCAGCGCGTTGACCCTTATGCCCGACGCAAGGAGTTGCGATGCAAGTGATCCAACGAGCCGGTTCAATGCGGTCTTCGCTATGGAATATGACATCTTTTTAGGCTCTGGATATCCCAGCGTTTCTGCGCTGCTGAGGAGGATAATGGATGACCCTTTCGTCATAACAGATAGTGCAGATGATATGACTGCAACAGGAATCTTCAGGTGGGATTCTAGCATTGAGTCCAGCATCCTGTAATCTGCAATGCTGTCCTCACCATAACCTCCGATCTGTACAACGAGAACGTCCACGTCTTTCAGAACATGTTTTGTGCTGGATATTAGAGCATCCAGTCCCTCCCTCGTCGATACATCTGTTGATACATAGGAGAGTTGAGTGGGAGCATTCATCTCCTCAGCAATTTTTTTCAATTTACTCTCGTTCCTTGCAGAAATCAACAGCCTGCATCCAGATTTCAGGTACCTGGAGACCATCGCAGACCCCAGTCCTTCGCTCACTCCGACAATCAAGACATTACGCTTTTGTGAGTTAATCATGGTTTCTCAGTTAATTGTAGCGTAAAAGCTTACCTGTTCAAAGTCGCTAAAGATAAAAAACTTATATCCATGCTTGAAATCAGGAGCGATAGTGTAGGTTTCATAAATTTCCATCCTCCGATGATAAAACTATTAAGGACGATGAAAATGTGGAATACAGCACATGAGAAGCCAGAGTTAGGCTGTATGATGGTGATTTAGTTGAAGATGCCAAAAACAATGATGATGTATTGCAGGTTCTGCAATAAGCACACTCCGCATGAGGTTGAACGGGTTAGAAAAAAGAAGGCCAGTGAATTCAAGGCAGGACAGAGGAGGTTCAGGAGAGCAACTTCAGGGTTTGGAGGATTCCCGAGACCGAAATTCGAGGGAAGAGAGAAACCTACTAAAAGGGTAAGTGTTAGATTCAGATGCGAAACGTGCAAGAGGGCTTCTACGCACCCAACTGACAGAGCCAAGAAGTTTGAGCTTGTGGAGGCATAAATATGGCAGAACAGAAATTTGTAAAACTTAAAAGCATTGGGAATAAATTCATAAAAATAAAATGCAAGGACTGTGGGAATGAACAGATAACTTATTCCCGTGTCTCGTCCACAGTTGTCTGCAATATATGTGGTGCTACCATAGCGAAACCCACCGGCGGAACCCTGGCAGTTTCTGGTGACTATACTGGAGAAGCCTAATGCGGAAAGATCTTCCAGAAGTTGGTGACCTGGTTGTTGTCACCATCAGAGAAGTAAAGAATTTTGGCGCTAATGTAAAGCTTGATGAATACCCCGGAAAGGAGGGTTTCATACACATAGCAGAAGTTGCAACCGGTTGGGTAAAGCACATACGGGACTATCTGCGTGAGGGACAGAGGACTGTCTGTAAAGTACTTGGAGTAAACCAGAGCCGCGGATACGTCGATCTTTCACTCAAACGGGTTAATGATCACCAGAAGCGGGAAAAGATATCTGAATGGAAAAACGATCAGAAGTCAGAAAAGCTTCTGGAGATAGTTGCTAAAGCCTTAAAGAAGACACCTGAAGAATGCGATAAGGAATTTGCTGATGACCTGAGGCAGAGGTACGGGACATTGTATAACGCATTTGAGGATGCTTCGTTGAATGAGATCTGGATGCCAGAAGTCAAGGCAAAATGGAAAAACGCAATGATCAAGGTTGCCAAGGAGAACATCAACACACCGTACGTCAAGATCAATGGGATGATTGAGGCTTATTCTGTAGCTGGAAACGGCGCAGAATCCGTCAGGGATACTATCGTTCAGGGTATGCTCCCGGGCGTTAATATACAGTATGCCGGTGCACCTAAGTATCGTATGGTTGTAACTGAAAAAGATTATAAGACTGCCGAGGATTTGCTGAAGAAATCTGTACAGTCCATCGCGGACGCTGCCAAGAAGAATTCAGTGAACTTCGAATTCACGAGAAAACAGTAAGATTATGCACTCACTGATAAGAAAATGCATTCAGAATGGGCATTACACTATGAAGGAGATTTGCCCAGTATGTGGCTCGGGTACAGAATTCGCCCTACCGCCGAAATATTCTCCATCAGACAGGTTCCAGAAATACAGGCTCAAGTTAATGGATGGCGAGAAAAATGGAAAAGATAATAATAAATCAATATAAAAAACCAAAACTGAATAATCCTATACTTATAGGTGGGCTCCCCGGTATAGGCAACATTGGAAAGATTGCCGCGGAGTACCTTATAGAGAAACTCAAGATGCAAAAGATGATTGACATTTTCTCGCAATATCTTCCACCGCAGGTGTTTATCGGAGAAGATAGCACCACAATTCTTGTGCGGAACTCCATATATTACAAGAAATTTCCGGGAAAGAAAGACCTGATGATACTCGTAGGCGATTTTCAGGGCACTACGCAGGAAGGACAGTATGAGATGTCATATAATGTGCTTGAAATCGCGAGGAAATACAATGTCAGCATGGTCTATACCCTTGGAGGATACAGCATAGGCAAGATAATTGAATCGCCAAGAATACTCGGGGCTGTGACAACTCCTGAATTAAGGGAACAGCTGCAGGGAAACGGGGTTGTCTTCCCAAAGGGAGAACCTGGCGGCGGTATAGTTGGGTCTGCGGGCGTTATGCTCGGGCTTGCCAGGGAACTTTTTTCCATTAAAGGGGCGTGCCTCATGGGAGAAACCTCAGGCTATTTTGCTGACCCGAAAGGTGCCAGGGAAATGCTCAAGGTTCTAGGTTCGATTCTAGGAATAGAAATTGACCTTACAGACATTGAGGAAAGAAGCAAGCAGATTGAACAGATTACCGAAAAAATGCAGGAAGAGGTTCAGGGCAAGAACCAGCCCAAGGAAGACCTGGGTTACTTCCGCTGAAAACAATATTTCTTAAAAAATAAAGAAGGGATGTATATTATTTTTCTATCGTCCTGTTTGCCTAACTTATCTGCACAGATCCAACATTTGGCGTGAATGTTACGTTAGACAAGCCATTGAAGTGTAGAGATGAGCTCAGGTTGAAATCAATCACTATGTCAGTCGTTCCGTGTGCTGATACATTGAAGGGGTGCGTAATTACAGCGAAATTGTTTCCTGACATTGTGGCCGTGATGCTCACCCCGAATAGGATAATAGTGACCTTTGTAATCTCAAGCCTGATCTGGGTATACTTCTGTGCCTTTAGCGACATGCTTGACAGAAGCACTGCATTGGCTGCCGTTACATTCAGTATATCTATTGTCTTTGATCCAGTGCTGATGTTGGTCCATCCAGTCGTGTTGCCGTGAATCGCTATTTCGGAAAACGTTATGTTTACCGCTGATACACCTGCGATTGACGTATCGGCAACAGACACGTTTGCCGTCCCGTTGCTTTCGTAACCAAGGTAATAGTAGCTGCCAACAAGGGCCGCGACTATTATGATCACTGCAGCAACAACTGCGTATCTGCTTTTCATATACTATCGTCCATTGACCCTATGACGCAATAAATTAATTCTGGTACAATTTTTTAAAAATTGTACCTGAGCAGGAGGAATTTCTGGAAAACAATATATGCAAGTGAATTATTGGAACGTCATGGTCGCGGGGAAAACAACCACCTCTCATTATAAGGAAATATCCATTGCTGAATTCTTCGAAAAGAACAGGCATATCCTTGGATTTGATTCCCCGCAGCGCTCCCTCTTCATGATCGTGAAGGAGGCTCTCGACAACTCCCTCGATGCCTGCGAGGAGGGTAAGATACTTCCTGAAATTTATGTGGAGGTTTCAAGGAAAACAGGTGACACCTTTTGCATAACAGTTAGAGATAACGGCCCGGGCATTGAGAGGCTTGAAATACCAAGAGTATTTGGGCAGCTCCTGTACGGATCGAGGTTCCACGCTGTCAGGCAGTCGCGTGGACAGCAGGGTATCGGCATCACGGCGGCAATACTCTATGGACAGATCACAACCGGAGAATCGGCCAAGATACGCACAAAAATAGCAGAATCGGATACCGGCTTCGAGATATTCCTGCAAATAAATGTTAAGGAGAACAGGGGTACGGTGGTTTCTGAAAAGCCAGTCATAATGGGGCAAGACCATGGGACGGAAATTTCAATAACCGCAAAGGGAAAGTACCAGACAGGAAAACAGTCCATAATAGAATACCTTAGAGAAACTGCGGTTGTTAACCCTAACATGAACCTGACATTTATGGATCCGGACGGCCAGAAAACCGTATTCCGTAGAAGCACAGAAATGCTTCCTGTGCCAGCAAGGTCAATCAAGCCGCATCCTCTAGGGCTGGAACCGGGGGAGATTATCGGCCTGGCTTCTGTATCGGGTGAAAAGAGTCTAAGGGCATTCCTGACGGGGGAGTTCAACAGGGTAAGCGATCATATCGCTGATGAAATTCTCAGGGTATCTGGCATTGATGGTGATTTGTCCCCGAGGGAAATGAAGGCAGAGACAGCAATAAAACTCCGGCAGGTCTTCGGGACGGTAAAGCTGATGCCGCCACCTGTTGACTGCCTTTCCCCTCTGGGAGAGGAGTTTATAAGGCGCGGGCTTAAGACCATATACGAGGAACTGCATCCCGCATTCTATTCAAAGCCAGTGAAGAGACCGGTGTCTGTATACAACGGCAACCCGTTCTCGGTTGAAGTCGGGATCGTATATGGCGGAGAAATCCGTGGTGATGACCAGATAAGGATAATCAGGTATGCCAATAAGGTCCCTCTTCTCTATCAGGGTGGTGCCTGTGCTATTACCAGGGCGGTGTCGGAAATAGACTGGAGACCATACGGAATGGATCAGAAGCAGGGGATTGGAGTACCATTCGGTCCAATGATAATACTTGTCCATGTCTTTGGAACAAGGGTGCCGTATACGTCAGAATCGAAGGAGGCAGTTGCGGCAATTCCTGAAATTATTGAAGAAATTAAGCTAGCTCTCCGGTCCGTGGGACGCGGGTTACGCTCATTCATGAACAGAAATGACAGGAAAGAAAAGGCAAATGAAAAATTTAACCTTGTAATGAATATCATTCCAGAGATAGGTAAAAAATGCGCCGCTATACTCGGCCGGAATGAGCCCAATATTGATCGTGTGATTTCGCTAGTCGCAAACGTTGTTTTCATCAACGAAGCAAGCTCCCGGACCGATGATGGGTTTGATGTTACGGTAAAAATATCCAACTTCACAACAGAAGATCGCACGTTTGAACTTTATGCTGAGCCGGTTTTCGGGAAAATAGAAGGAAATGCGAAGTGGGTAATTCCTCCTATACTTTCAGCAAAAAGCTTTGAGTTAAAGTTTAAGTTGCTAGTAGGCCCGGAAAGATACCCTGGCGTGGACTATTATACCACAGGCATCAATCCTGTTCTTGTCCACGGAGCCGAACCACTGCCAGGTGACTGGTCGCTGCGTGAAGAGGAGGCGGAAGAAGATGTGCAGTGAAGTGAAGAAGACCCTGGAGTCCATGGTTGAAGCGATATACAACGCACTGGATGGGGGAGAGGTCCCGGAAATAAGGATGTCATCAAGGAACAGGGATAACATTGTTCTAGATCAGATATCTTCAGTATGGAAGTATGGTGAGTCTAAGGTATCGCGGAGCCTCAGGACCATTGATGGTGCCAACTACGTTCTAAAGAACATTTACATGATTGATTTCATTCTCGAGATGCTGAGGGATGGTAAATCTTCCACTCTCAGGGAAATGTACTATATATCCGAAGGCTGGGGGAAGGGAAAATTCGGTACCCAGGACGAATCAGACCTTATGGCTGAGGATCTAGAGGTAATCACATCACTGATAAGGGAGGACTTCAGGTTACGCCCAGAAGAAAACGGGGCCAGCATCATTGGTGACATTACCATAGAGGAAAAGAGCAGGAAAGGAGACTTCAAGAAAATAAATTGCAAGGATGACGTAGGTGAAGCCGGATATACAATACCAAATAACGTGGAGAGCGAAAAACTCAGGCTAAAAGCAACCAATGCAAAATTTGTTCTGGCACTGGAAACTGGTGGAATGTTTGACAGGCTCGTGGAAAATGGTTTTGATGAAAAATTCGGGTGCGTACTTGTGCATCTCAAGGGCCAACCTGCAAGGAGTACCAGAAGGGTCTTGAAAAGGATGAATACAGAAATGAACCTGCCCATTTATGTCTTTACCGATGGTGACCCCTGGTCCTTCAGGATTTTCGGGTCTATAGCCTACGGGGCAATAAAAACTGCACACATTTCAGAGTATCTCGCAGTGCCCACCGCCGAATTTATTGGAGTTTCTGCTTCAGACATACTCAATTACGACCTTCCCACCGACAAACTGACAGACAAGGACATAGCAGCACTCAACGCAGAACTCAAGGACCCAAGATTCCAGACCGATTTCTGGAAGGCCGAGATAGAGACCATGCTTCAAATAGGCAAGAAGGCTGAACAACAAGCTCTTGCAAAATACGGGTTGAATTATGTCACCGACAAATATTTGCCAGAAAAGCTTGGTGAAGTTGGAGGGATAAGATGAGCAGTAAAATGGTAAAGATAGCGATAGCACAGATGTCATCCGGAGAATCCAAGGAAAAAAACGTGAAAAGGAGTTTATCAATGCTTGACACAGCTGTGGAAAGGAAATCAGACCTTGTTGTTTTTCCGGAATACCAGATGATCTCCAGGGATTATCTGGAAAGAGAGGCAATACTTGAAAATTCGGAGCAGGATGAAGGCAGGTACGTGAAGACATTCATGGAATATGCAAAGAAAAATTCCATAAACATACTGTGCAACATGGCAGAGAGTCTTCCCGGTTTAGCCAAGCCTTACAATGCTTCCATACTGATCAATCGGAGCGGTTATATTGTTGGGAAATACAGGAAGATCCACCTGTTCGATGCACTCGGGAAAGGGGAAAGTTATGCCTATTCTGCTGGCCTTCAAGCTCCAGCTCCGTACATCCTTCCTGAATTCAGGATAGGTGTACAGATCTGCTTTGATCTGAGATTTCCAGAGACTGCAAGAATTCTTGCTGTGCAGGGTATTGACATACTGGTATACCAGGCTGGCTGGTTCAGCGGGGAGCACAAGCTTGAACAGTGGAGAACACTCCTCAGGGCAAGGGCGATCGAAAACGGTGCCTTCGTTATAGGGGCGGCTCAGTGCGGACAGAATTACACGGGACATTCGATGATAGTGTCACCATACGGGGATATCATGGAAGAGGCAGAAAACCAGGAGACTTTACTCATATCAGATATTGACCTGTCCGAGGTTGACATATACCGGGAAGAAATGCCGGTCATTCGCTCCAGGAGGCTTGATTTATACGACATCAAGGGTTTATAGTTCATGAGTAAGCAATCAGCTTGAGTACTGCCCTCATTTCAGCAGGATTCCTGAGAACAAGGTCTGCAAGGGTAGTGCCTTCTCCAACTTTGACCTTCAATGCATCCATGTTCATCTCAAATGCCTCCTCATCGGTTCCCTCATCACCTGCAATCATCGCACCTCTTCCGTCCTGCCTTATCTTCACGATAGCATTTCCCTTGCTGACTCCGGGGATTCTCAACTCAAAAATATTGAATCCGCTGTAAAGGTACATTCCGGCATTACGGGCTATTTCATCAACAGCTGATCGAAGCTCACCCCTAAGATCCATGTTCATGAGGCCATAATGAAAAAGCAGCCCGCCATGCTTGTTGAACATCCTCAGGCCAGGGAATTTTGACCTTATCGGATCGAGATCATTGAACAGGTCGTCGCAAATCGCACGATACCTATCATATCCTGGTACGAAGGAAGGTTGCCGGCCCTTGAACTTTGTAACGGACCCGTGCAAGGCAACGAGATTCATATCAAGTGGAAGGAGTTCCATGATGTCCTTAAGTGATCTCCCGGTAACTATGAACGTTTCAAACCTTGCCGAGAGATCCGTAAGTGTTTTTATTAAGTCCCCGTCCGCAACGGCTTCCCACGGATTCATTACTATATTGACAAGCGTGCCGTCGTAGTCAAGAAATATTATGGGGTCGCCTGATACGATCTTTTTGAAAGCGATAAACACATCTTCCGGTGACGCCAATTTACCTCGGGACCCCTTCAGAGATTTTCTTTATTTTCTTCACCCACCAGTTGATATCATATTCCTGTACATTCTGTTTCAACTTATTTAACCGCGCCATCTTCTCGTCATGCCCCATCCTGAATGCCCTGACTATTGCCTCAGAAGTGCCTTCAAGATCATTAGGGTTCACAATCAGCGCTTCCTTCAGGTCTGCAGCAGCTCCAGCAAACCTGGAAATGATGAGTACTCCCTTTTTTGTGGCATTGATAAATTCCTTGCTCACAAGATTCAGTCCATCGAAAAGTGGGGTTATCAGTGCCACATCGGCAGATACATAATACGAGAGCAGAGTTTTCTGGCTTATTTTTCTATAGATATATATAATAGGATACCAGTTCAGCGATCCATACTCTCCGTTGATCCTTCCTATGGTCATTTCCAGCTCCCTTTTCATCATCATGTATTCCTGTACACCTGTTCTGCTGGGAGTAACTATCATCAGGAATACGAATTTCTCGCTGTATTCTGGATGCATCCTCAGGAGCCTTTCTATGGTAAGCACCTTCTTTGTAAGACCTTTGGTGTAATCAAGCCTGTCAATGGAGAATATGACTTTCCTGCCGGTGAAGGAATGCCCGCCCAGGGGTTTTACATTATTAGTTGAATAATAGGAAGTGTCAATCCCGAGAGAAATGGAATGGACCTTGTTTCTTATGTCTTCAGAATTTCCAATGATTGATCTGTAACTGGATATGAAATTTTCAGCATAAGTCTCATTGTGGAATGTTATTACGTTTGATCTTGCTATGCTGGCAAGGAGCTCCTCCGATCTGGGCAGTGTGGAGAAGAATTCACTTGCAACCCAAGGTATATGCCACGTGAAAATTATGCGGTTCTTCACTCCTGCTTCGCGCAGTATTCCAGGAACCAGGCTCAGCTGGTAATCATGGATCCATATAGTCATTCCCTCTCTCAGATTCTGCATGATTGCATTGGCAAATTTCCTGTTGACGTCATAATATATGTTGAAACCTGACAGGGTGAATTTTATCCTTTCCCTGAAATAGTGGAATAATGGCCACAGTGTCCCGTTGGAAAAATCGTCATAAAATCCAATTTTCTCATATTTGGACAACAACACTCGCTCTATGCTGTAAGCACCAAGATCCTCATGCTGGTATTCCCCATCCAGCCTGCCATCTCCCCAGCATACCCATGTTCCCCCCTCGCTCTGCATTATCCTTCGCATTGCAGTTACAACGCCGCCGATGTTCTCCCTGGCAATATGTTTGCCGTTCACCTTTTCATGACTGACGGGGGAGCGGCTTGTAACGACAAGATAGGCCATATTCATATATCTGTTTATATTATATAAGAAGTATAGTATACCCATTACCGGGAAACTTAACCCCATGTTCACAAACATTCCCTGAATAAATGCATCTTAATTGGTGGAATACTAACAGGATCAGGGACGGATTTACTTTTCAGTGTGAACTTCACTGGATCGAAGCGTCCATGTTCCCGTCCGCGCTTCTATACTCGTTTACTGCTCTTAGGGATAATATAAACGAGGCGGAGATCAGTATCACGGGAAGAGCTGTATTTGGATCAGTGCCAAAACCACCAAGAATACCGAAATCCTGGAAGATAAACCAGATGAAGAATGAAACCGCCATTGTAAGCCAGGCAGCTATCTTCGTAGAGAATATCCACATTGCAGAGATGACAAGGAATATGGAAACTATTAAGGCGTTCCAGATCTGTGGGTAGGTAAGCAGGACACCGGAAACTGCTGAGATAGCGCGTTGAAAGATAAGAGGCTGGATATTTGACGCAGATTCTGCAGCCAAGGATGAAAGGGCGTTGCCCGACCAGTATGCGTTAGGTGGGAAGGCCTGCTCCAAAGCCGAAAACAGGAATACAGCAGAAAGGAATGCAGACAATATCTTTTTTGCGTTTTTCTCTGTTATATTCAATAAAAGTGATGCTGCAATGGCAACATATACCAGGGCCGAACCGGGGAACCCTGAAAGGTATGATGCGCCAGCCGAAACGATGCCGCCAAGCCCTTCCCCAAGTGCCCACACAGCTGTACCCCATGCAATTGAAACAATTAGGTAAATATTGAGACTGGTTTTCTTCCTGCTTAATAGTATCCCTGCTCCGATGGATATCTGGATAACTGCAGATCCAGCGTCGAAAAAGATTGGGTGTGCTCCCCATTGTGAAACAACTCCCAGAAAAAATGGCTGAACATATGCAGGGAGGCCGGATACGGCCGGAATGATAACGGATGACAGAAATCCGTATGACATCTCCGGCTGCAACTGCAGCACGCCGTCCAGTATCCAGAGGGCGCCGATTCCGATCTTGAGCATGTGCCTGAATCCAGGCTCAACTTTGTAAATACCTCTTTCACGATGGGCAATCAGGAGGATAGGGATCAATACTATGGCCAACCATGCAATAGTGTACGCAAAGAGTCTGAATTCATCGGGGATTGGTGTAGTGTAACTGGAAGTATCAGATATCATAATCGAGACAATTGCTAAAATCAAAGCAATGATTACTGCAAGCATAAAGAGGCTTATTTCACTCCTTTGCCTGGATGAGTTGAATAAATTCACTCAAAATAATGTCGCAAATTGAGATAAACCAGTGACCTGACATTTCAGGTCAAAATATTACAGAAATCATGTAGGAATGAATACGGTTTACTGGATACTGAATCCCTGAAATGGTTTACTGACTGCACCGGTAGTCTTTTGGCATATAGAATTCCATTTGAAAATTATTAAATAGTGTGTTGGAATAACTGTTTCGTGACGGCCATAACAGTGGGGTCACACCAGGTCTCATCCCGAACCCGACGGTAAAGCCCACTGCGTATCGCACATGTACTATGTTCCGCGAGGGCATGGGAAATGCGATTCGCTGTCACATTTTTGTTTAACGTTCTTGTAACTTATTGCTTCTATGGAAAATGGGAAAGAAAATAATGAATACTCAAGAGATTAGGCGGTCTGATTAAGCTGAATCTGTTCGATCCCCAGGTCAAGAGCTTCCCTGTTTATGTCGTATATTTTTCCTGAGAACTTGTTATTCAGTGCGGCAAGAACTTCTGCTTTATCAAATGGAAGCACCTTAAGTGCCAGTGCTGCGCCTATTATCACGGTGTTGACTGCCCTGTAGTTCCCGGCCTTCTTCGCCAGGGATACTGCATTGATCTCCCTGATAGTTACGCTTTTATCCGCTAAGCCAATCAGTTCAGCATTGCTCGGGTATTCCTTGTCATTCATGCTCAGGGATATCGGCGTAATTTTCTCGGAATTCATGATTACAAAGGTATTCCTTCCAGCCCTGCTTATGGCGCGCATTGTCTCAATGGGCTCAAAGCCTATTATCAGGTCAGCTTCCCCTTTTCCTATGATGGAGCCATAAACGTCACCCATCCTGACGTCAACAGACACCGAACCTCCTCTCTGCGCCAGGCCATGTATCTCCGACATCACAACGTGTATGCCCTTTATTGTTGCAGCTTCGGACAAAAGCAACCCTGCAGTTACAACACCCTGTCCACCGACTCCGGAAATTATAATGTTAGTCATCATGCTGTTTGCACCTCCTCAATTGCTTTTGGCGGACAGACATATGGTTCTGCGCAAACTCCGCATCCGTCGCAGATATTTTGGTCTATCCTTATTTTACCCCCTTCTATGAAGATTGCAGGGCATGAGAATTTCTCCACGCAATTCATGCACAGTTTACACTTCTCAGGGTCTACCTGGTAAGTCTTCCACTCTTTCTTGGATCGCATCCGTTCATCGCGGATCATTGCGCACTCTCTTCTGGCAACTATCACCGATACACCCTCGTTCCTCAATGCACCTGAAACCGCCAAGAGGGTGCTTTTCAGATCATACGGGTCAACTACTTTCACATACTGGATTCCTATGGCTTTCACTATCGCTTCAATTGATACTTCTGGTGCAGCATCCCCCATTCCATTTATGTTCATTCCAGGATTTGGCTGTTGCCCGGTCATTGCAGTGGTCCTGTTATCCAGCACTATGAGAACAACATTCGCTTCATTGTGGACTGCATTTATGAGTCCGGGTATGCCTGAATGGAAAAACGTTGAGTCTCCTATAAATGAGATCACTTTCTGGCCAGTTGCGTTCGAGAATCCGCCTCCAACTCCAATGGATGACCCCATATCTATCATTACATCGGCCTCATCGTAGGGGTCATAAACTCCCAGCGAGTAACATCCGATATCCGATGAGTATATCGGATCCTTTATGTTTGACATCTTTACGGCACGTTTCACAGCATAGTATGTCGCCCTGTGAGGGCAGCCGGGGCAGAGCACTGGTGGCCTGGGAGGGAGCATGGAGGAATCTATCTCCACAGGAACCTGCTCAACATTGAATCCCATTATTCTTGAGAGTGATCCTGCAACTGTATCCGGATTGTATTCATGGCTGAAGGTAAAGTATCCATCAATCTTGCCAAAAATTTTGGTTCCCGTTGAGTGCATCTGCGCTATCATCCTTACTCTTGTTTCCAGGAATGGATCAAGCTCCTCAACAACTATCACGTTTTCATGTTCCTTCAGGAAAGTGGTAACCATATTCTCCGGCAAAGGGTTGGTGAATCCCAGTTTTAATATCGAAACGTCAAGACCATACTTTGATACCGTGTCCATGAGTACATTATACGCTTCTCCAGAGGTAATAATCCCATACTTGCCTGAACCGTAGGACTCAATCCTGTTTATCCTGGAATTGTCTGAAACGGTTTTCAGCCTTTCCATCTTCTTGATCAGTCCCTCCTTCAGTCCCATGGAATTTACCGGGAGCGCGACGAAGTTCTTCGGGTCACTCTTGAAAAATCCCGCCTCTTCTTTTTTCGCAATTTCTCCGAGTTCAACCATGCCTCTCTGGTGGCTTACCCTTGTGGTTGTCCTGAAAAGAACCGGGATATGCTCCATCTCGGATATTTCAAATGCATACTTCAGGAAGTCCTTTGCCTCCTGGGAATTGGATGGTTCTATAAGCGGGATATGTGCCAGCTCAGCATAGTTCCTGTTATCCTGTTCATTCTGTGAAGAGAACATCGAAGGATCATCTGCTGACATAACCACGAGTCCTGCCCTTACTCCTGTATAGGAAATGCTCATTAGTGGATCAGCTGCAACATTGAGCCCCACATGCTTCATGAAAACGAATGATCGCAGGCCTGAAATTGCAGAAGAATATGCCACCTCTATGGCAACTTTCTCGTTGACAGAAAACTGGAAATAGATACCAGCCTGCTTTGCAAGTTCTGATAGAACATTGCCAACTTCGCTGGAAGGAGTTCCCGGGTAGGTTGTTGCAACTCTTACCCCTGCTTCTATGGCTCCTCTGGCAATGGCTTCGTTACCAAGCAGGAAAAGTTTCTTGCCAGGTTCATTGATCAGCAGCTGCTTGAGTTCGCTCATTTCAATCATATTATTATAACTTTAAACTATTTTAAATAAGAGCCTTAATTTTAGGTCATGCTAATCATGTGCACACAGAATTTCAGCACCCCTGCGGATGATACGATACTCTGGGTTCCCTTCACCCATCCTGAGTCGGAATCATCTTCTGATTACAAGTTTTGCATCGACCGCAAATATACGATCGCCATTCACAATGACGGGGTTAAGGTCAAGCATCTCCAGGTTATCTCCCAGGTCTTCTGAAATCTGCGAAACTCTCAGCAATAATTTTATTATTGCCTCTCGGCTAACCGCTATACACCTGAATCCCTTCTCAAAATCCCTGATTTTTACCGAATCGATCATATCAGCGGCATCTCTTTCGATTATGGGTGTAAGGCGAAAAACCACATCGCGGTACAATTCGGTATAAACTCCACCCATGCCGAGCATTATGGTGTTCCCGAAGTTAGCGTCATTTACCAGTCCGACGATGATCTCCAGCCCTTTGTGCTCCATCTCCTCTACCATTATATTGGACTCAGGAAACCTTGACCTCATACTGGAAATCTCGCGATGAAGCTGGTCTGAGTCATTGATGCCCAGCACAACTCCTCCAACATCTGACTTATGCATAATTTTTGGATCTGAAACCTTTATTACCAGGGGGAAGTCGAGATCAAATTCCTCATCACCGGTCCTAATCAGCACTGATCTTGGGACATCAATACCGTACGATGCTATTATTTTCTTTACGGTATATTCATCCGGATTCCCAAATTGGGGCAGCATGCCAAGAATCTTTGCGTTCACTGTATTTCACCTCTTGAAACGCTGTATGTGTACAATGCCCTGAGAGATTTGACGCTCCTGGATACTGACGGGAACGCCGGTATTTTTCTCTTCTCGAATTCAACGAGAAGTTGCTTTGCAATTTTATAGCCCAGCACTCCCACTACCATTGGCTTTCCAGACTCCATGTGCTTTTCTACCACATCTACTATGCCCATTCCCATCTTTGGAGTCTGCGGAAGCGCATAAACAAGTACCCCATCCACTCCCGAGTCCCCTTCCAGTATTTCCAGCACCCTGTCATAGTCGTCAACGCTTCCATCCGCGGTCAGGTCAATTGGATTCTGTGCCGACCCATAGGGTACGATGACTTTCATGATTTCCTGCTTTGTCTCATCGCTTAGACTCGCCATCTGAAGCGGTTTTATGTATTGGGTGTCAGAGACATAGTCAGTTGAGATCACGCCAACTCCACCTGCAGTTGTCAGTATTGCTATCCTGTTACCGTGCATCTGTTTTGAGTATGCAAGCACCTTCGCATAATCCATCAGTTCTGTCTCATCATATGCCCTGACGGAGCCTGCTTGGGACAACATGCCATCAAATATCGAATCGTTGGTTGCCATAGCGCCCGTGTGAAGCGAAGCTGCTCTGGCGGATTGCTCGGTCCTGCCTGCCTTAAGGATTACAAGTGGTTTTTTCCGGTTGAACTTCCTTATTCTCTCATAGAACGCCCTTCCTCCCCTGACACTCTCCATATACATGGCAACACTGCGCGTATTTATATCAGACTCAAAAAAGTCGAGAAAATCCGCCTCATCCAGATCAAGCCTGTTTCCAAGATTCACAAAGGCGGAAATTCCGATCCCGTATTCCGATATTGCATCCATCGTCAACAGTCCAAGAGCTCCGCTCTGTGAGATAAACCCTATGTTCCCGGGCGGCGGGAACGATACCCTCTCGTAAGATGTGAGGGTTGTATTAACTTTCGAATACGGGAGGTATAACCCTACTGTATTCGGCCCTATGAGCCGGGTACCGGATTTTGATATTAAGGAATAAATTTCATCAGACAGTGCATTTCCAGCCGGTCCAGTCTCGGAAAAGCCACCGCTGATTATTATGATAAACCTGACACCGGATTTTATGCAGTTATCCACGGATTCCGGGACCATACGGGCTGGCAGCACAATGATTGCCAGGGTAAGCGGTGCCTTGATCTCCACTATTGAATGATAGCATTTTATTCCCAGTATTTCAGGCGTGGATGGGTTGACGGGATAAACTTTTCCAGGATATCCTGACGCAATAAGATTCTTCAGGATAACGTTTCCTATCTTCTCTTCATCCCTGGAAGCCCCAATTATAGCTATGGACTGGGGACTAAATAAGTCATCAATCACAGGGCATTATGGGAAATTTTGATATAATGATTTCACCTGAAAAACTGCAATTTATATAGAGAATCAGCTTGAAATGAGATAATTTAAGAAATTAATCCTCACCTCATGAAAAGATCGCTGGCCATCATACCTTTTACTCTTGAGAGTTCATTCGGCCTGAAAATTCCATATTCCGTTATATATGCTGTGACATAATCATTCGGTGTTACATCAAAGGCGGGGTTTCTTGCTTTGCTTTCAGTCGGTCCGATCCTTGTTTCACCTATAATCAGGACCTCCTCCTGTGATCTTTCCTCGATGGGAATCTGTTCTCCGGAAGAAATGGAGAAATCGAATGTGCTTCCAGGTGCCGCGACATAGAACGGGATGCTGTTAGCCTTTGCTACAACCGCCTTCTCGTAAGTACCTATCTTGTTGGCAAAATCACCATTGGCCGCGATTCTGTCAGCACCAACAATTATGAGGTCAACCTCGCCCTTCTTCATGAAGTATCCTGCTGCATTATCGGCAATTATTGCGTGATCTATCCCTTCCTGCTTGAGCTCCCAAGCGGTCAGCTTTGCACCCTGTAGTCTTGGCCTGGTTTCATCAACAAAAACAAACGGTTTCTTCCCTTCCCCTGCGGCTATCCTTATTGGTGCAAGTGCAGTCCCCCAGTCGACAACAGCCAGGGCTCCAGCGTTGCAGTGGGTCAATATCCTGCTTCCCTGCTTGATCAGGCTGTTTCCAAATTCCCCGATCCTTTTGCTTCTGCCGGAAATCTCGTTGGAATACCTTCTTGCAGAATTCAAATCGAAGTTGTTCTCCTTCATGAATTTTATTGCCTTGAAGAGATCAAAAGCAGTTGGGCGTGTTTTTGAAATTTTCTCCACTGCAGCTTCCATATCTTCCTTGTTCTGTTTCGCCATCGCCAGTCCATAAGCTGCGGTAACACCAATAGCAGGTGCACCTCTCACGAGCATGTCCTTAATCGCGTGGACTATATCATCCGTGGTCTTAGCCTCAAATATCTCTATTTTTTCCGGGAGCTTTCTCTGATCAACCAGTTTGACCTCATGGTCTTCGTACCAGACTGCGAGCAGATTCTTCTCCTGCCCATCTACTATAACCTTCATTCAGATACCTCGTGCCCTAATCCATGATTTCAGATTAATTTTATGTTACAACTGCTTAGTGTGTTAGAACCCCTCTCCTGTTTTAATGTCGTCAAATAGACTCGCGGATGTTATTGCGTTTAGGATTATCAGCCCATATACCTGCCTCTCTGGCCGAGGCAAATCCAGGCCAAATTTTCTAATTTTTTTTTTACCTCTTCTGGCTTTTAGTATCACTCTTCTTTGCAAAATTGAGAGGCATTCCAATCTTTTCCTCATTCCTGGCAGATAACCTGAGGATATACATTGCCTCAATACTGATCAAAACAAATCCATTCGTCACCAATCTTGTTCGGTCAAATAACTGCTCTGGAGGTGATTTTTGATCTGCTGACTATGTAGGTGGGATAATGGCTGCGGTGGCATTAGTAAGTGCATACAGTTATGGGAGCCAGAAGAAGAAAAGCTGATTGAACCTGAAAAAAATTCTACCATATTGTTACTTGTTTTTATCTCGTTTTTTCCCTTTAAAACTCTTCCTGAACAGAAAATAATACAGGAAAGGGTCAAATATTGTTATTATTCCCCCAATTAGAGGTGGATATGCAACGTTGATGGCCAGAAGAGATCCTGCAACAGGAGGTGAAGCCGCCGAGAAACCACTCCTTGTCATCGATCCTGCTCCGGAAGTGGTTGCCCTCTCTGATGGATCCACAAGTCCCATCGCAAATGACTGCCTCACCGGGACTGCCCCCATCTGCATCCCCTGCCTCAGCACGTAGAGAACTGCTGCAACAAGCAGTACTGGTATCACTGCAAGTGCAACCAGTGCAACTGATGCAACTATTCTTGTCCATATTATGGAAACGAGTTCTTTTTCAGGATGAATGAATCTTGGCAGAACTACCATGACCAGCAGGACAAAGAGATTGGAGAGACCGAAGATTATCCCTATCTCGCCTGATGATATGCCAAACCTGAGATGAAACCATAGTGAAAATATTGGTGAAATGAAACCCACACCTATTCCACTGGGAATAGTTGGTAGAGACAGCTTGATTATATTCCTCCATGATAGGTCCGGAAGGATGTGTCTGCTCCTCACCCCGTTATCCCTGAGGAAAACCGTAATAACAGCCCCTGCTGTTCCCAAAATGCCGGCGAGATAGAAGAGGTAATAGACATCTATTCTCTCGGCTTCCACAAGATCTATGAGGAATGATCCTGCACTGACCGCTATTATGCCCATGACAGAGGCGAGAGACAGCATTTTTGAAAATTCCCTCCTCTCAGTGGACTCGGTTATAAGGGCTGTTTGCACTGCACCGAAGGGACCACCGGATCCTATGGGGCCTCCGCCAGAGCCGGTAAACCCACCGATTCCGCTTAGAACTATGAGCACGAGTATATCCTTTGAGCTCAAAAAGAGCAGTGAAGCTATGGAGAACATCATGAAAAGGCCAATGAGTACAAGCTTCCGGCCATAATGGTCTGCCAACATTGCAAGCAGGAAAGTCAGCGCCGCACTGATGATTATTGCCCCGCCCAGTATCACGCCGATTTCAAGGAGAGAATAACCAAGATGAAGTAGGTAAAGGCTGAGCAGTACATTGAGAAAACCGTAACTGAAGCTCAACAGGACCCTTGCTGATACTATGTCTGTAAGATTCCTTCTCTGTCTTTTGGCCTCGAGTATCTTTTCAGTCTCTCCATCGGGTTCTCCCATATTCTGTTTCCTTTTTTCATCTGATATTTTGCGAGAATGAGGGGCATTCTTATCCTGTCCCCATCCCCACTCATCACTATAAGCAACATCTTTGCTATTGGATCATACCTGCCCTTCAATTTTTCCAGCCTGTCCAGCCTGGATCTTAACTGGCCTGAGTAGAAGTTCCCATACAAAGAATATTGCAGTCACTACGGCGAATATCCACAACGTATCCGTGAATCCCAAGTATTTAACTGATGCCATGTATCCCACCAGCGGCATGAGGGCTGACATGATCATCATGGACGAGCTGAAAAATGATGTTGATGTGCCGATATCCTCGGGTTTGAATGTCGTGTTTGCAATCTGAATTCCCAAAGTCCATGCTATTCCGTCAGGTATCGCGGCAATCAGGAAAGCGAGCACAAAGAATACAATTGACACCTCACTGAGTGCTAGAAATACGGCTGCAACCAGCGCGATGGAGACTGCAAAAACCATGTAGGGTCTCCGGTTCTGTATTGGTGATTTCAGCCTTATTATCAACCTGGTTACCACGTCTCCGACAAACATCACAGCAAAGAGGTAGAAGACCGTTGTCGCTGAAAGGCCAAGAACGCCACCGTAGATGACTCCATATGAGAATATTATGTAGAATGGTATGGTGTATGCAAAGGCTGCAAGCACTGCCCAGTTGTACTGTCTATTCTTGAAAAGGGATGAAATGCTTGCGGATCCCTTGTGACCTTTTGTCTCCATGTATTTCAGGGAATACTTCCCAGTGAGGAGGAGAACAAACGGGATTGCAACAAAGGCCATCACGGCAAATATCAGAAAAATCTCCTTGATTCCGAGGTTTAGCAGGTAACCCGTTGTGAACGGTGCTATTATGAGCGCAAGTGCTACCCAGAATGAAAACGATGCCTGTTCAACCTGTCTCTTCGACGGGTCCATTGATGCCATTCCTGCCATCGTCATGAACGAATCCATCACGAAGCCTGTGATGAATCCGTCTACGATCATTAGAGTGTAAACCTCAGTGTAACCTTTTATTATGGTGTAAAGGGGCATCGTAATGCCCAACAACAACAGAGATACGACCTCGACTTTCCTGAGCTGGCTGGGCCTGAGCTTCCGCATAACAAATGCTGCGGCCGCAAAAGCAAGAGTGAACAGTGCGAACCCAACTCCAATCTCAAATGAACTCATTCCGAATGCCAGCCCCAATGATCCTATTGATGTCTGGTAGAACTGAAGCAGATATCTGCCTAGAAATGCAGCGATTATGATTAGCCATTCAGCTCCGCTGATCAGGCCAAAATCGAGGCCAATTTTTCTAAGTTTTTTACCACCTTGGGTAATTGTATCAGTCATATTATCACTATCTGACTGTATAGTCAGTTAATATATAACATTTTCTACTGACTGGTCAGCAATGATTAAATCCAAGAATAGCATAATCTATTATGATGGACAAGGGCAAAGATACTAGGGAAAGGATAATTGAAGCTGCAATAGAGGTATTTGGAAAAGGTGATTTTGACACTGCAACTACGGACCAGGTGGCTAATGCAAGTAAGGTCAGTAAAGGCACAGTATTCCTGCACTTTAACAAGAAAAGTGATCTCATTGAGCAAGTTGCACTGATTTCCGTACCCTACGATATCATAAGCAACATTGATCTGAATGCGTTCAGTTCGCCTGCTGGGCTCTTAGACGCGTTGGCTACAGGTTTTATGGAAAAGTACAAAGACCCTAATATAAGATCGCTCCTGTTAAAAACATTATCCGTAAAGGAGAGATATCCAAGAGTGAAGGATAAACTTAGGGAGGCATGCATGAGCAAAATGGATGATTTCTTCTCCAGGGTCGAAGAACTTCTTGGAAGGGATATTCCGGTTCCAATGAGACGGGCATTCTTCGGGGCATTGCTATGTTATGTGATATGGTGGGACGATAATATCACGAACCCAGGCGATTACGTAAGATCGCTGATTGATAATTTCTTAAAATGAGAGCATCACACTATATCAGAAACAGTGGAAATAACGTAGCAAAATATCATATTTGAGAAATCAGCTTTTCCGTGGAAATGGGATGTTCCAATATCTTTTATAGGTGTCAAATTTTCGTCGATAAATTCGAAAATGTTACAATATTTGCCATGTTATGAGAATTGATCTTATGTTAAGAGTTTTTGGTTCAAGAATCATTGAGTAATCAGTAACAGTCATAGAAATCAACGGAGATATAGCAGTATCGTTACAACCTATGGGTTGTATAAAAAGGAATTTAATATCTCAGGATGCATGGGGAACGGATCAGATGGTTTCGTATCCGGAAGACAAAAGTGCGATAGATAGCATTACCGACGAGGAGGACAAAAGGAAAAAACTGAAGGAACTGGATTCAGACAACCAGAAACTGGTCACTCAATTCGGGGCAAGCCGGATTGAAGAAATGCAGAATCTTCCCGACTTCTATACGTTCAGGAATGGGCTCATTTATTCCCACAGAGATTTTGAAAAGTTCATGGACGGGCTGAATCATGGGAAAAAGAGCGCAATTGTTTCGGGATTCAATGCCAGTTCAACTCCTCACATAGGCCATATTTCAGTTTTTGACACGAACCTGTACTTTCAGAAGGAACACAACCTGCATGTTTTCATACCCATATCGGAGGACGAGAGCTATGTTTCAGGAAAAGTAAAGGACCAGGCAGACGGGCTGAAAAACTCGATCCTCATCACCAGGGCAATAATAGCCTACGGGTTTGACCTGAGCAGGACTCACGTGATTATAGACCAGCTGTATACAAAAATATACAATCTTGCGATCAAGCTTTCAAGGGGCATAAACATGTCTGAAATAAAGGCTGTTTATGGTTATTCCAATGAACAGAATGCAGGATTGCATTTCTACCCTGCAATACAGTCAGCACACATAGTCTTTCCAAACACGCTTGGATACAGGAATGTTCTGGTGCCAATAGGGCCGGACGAGGATGCGCACTTGCGCGTCTGCAGGGATGTTGCAGAGAAATTCGGGTTCGAGAAACCCGCAGTTCTTCATTCAAGGTTCCTGATGGGAACTGATGGAACAAAGATGTCAAAATCCAAGGACAATGGAATCTTCCTCCTTGACAGCATGAAGACAATGAGAAAAAAGGTGATGAACTCGTTCAGCGGCGGCAGGATATCCGTGGAAGAGCACAGGAAGCTTGGTGGTATACCTGAGATAGATGTATCATATCAGTACCTGAAGAGCTATTTTCTCTCTCCGGAAGAATCCGAACTGCTCTATGGCCAGTATAAAGAGGGAAAAGTGCTCAGCGGGGAGCTGAAGACAATGCTGTTTGAAAGACTGAGCCAAAGGATTGAGCAATTCCAGAAAAATTATGAAAAAGTCGGGAAAAGAGAAATAATGAAAGTAGTTATGCTAAACGAGTCATTCGACCTGGAAGCACTGCTGGATAGCATGGAATTGTGAGGAAAACATCCATTGCTCAGCTTCGTTATACTATTTCCCGCAGATGTAATTTTTCATGTCCAGATATCTGCGCCGTAGTGTTTTTCTCGCAAAGTAAGAATGTTTATATGCTGAGAATCCATAAAGTTTGCTATTAAACAGGCGGGGCCCGTAGCTCAGCTAGGTAGAGCATCTGGCTTTTAACCAGGTGGTCGGGGGTTCGAACCCCCCCGGGCCCGCAGTTGGCGGCGGTTAAAATGGGGAAGTTCAACGTATTACAGCATGATTTGGTGCCAGAACATCACCTTGTTGATGTGAAAGAGGAGCAAAAAATTTTGAAGGAATTAAATGCAGCAAAAGACCTGCTTCCAAAGATTAGCAGGAATGACCCGGCCGTAAAGGCACTAGAGGAGATTCACGGTCCTCTTGAAAACGGACGCATGATTAAGATTATCAGAAAGAGCCCTACAGTGGGCCTTTCAACATATTATAGAATAGTAACCGGTGAGGTTTTTAAATGAGAGAACTTGTTGATATATTTTTTAAGAAGGAAAGTGTCGTAAACCACCAGATTGAATCCATGAATTATTTTGTTGCGTCAAAGGACAACCCTGACAATATTATGCAGCAGATAGTGGACGAAACGAAGATTTCAGATGAAAGCGAACCTGGAATTATGACGCTGGATCCCGCAAAGACACAGAACAGAAGAATAGAGATAAGGTACGGAAGAGTGCGGGAGAAAAACAGGCCAATAGGGCCTGCGACCATCTGGGTTGACAGGCCGGAGATAAAGGAAGCATCTGGGGCTTCAAACCAGATTACTCCAAATGAGGCAAGGCTCAGAGACCTGAATTATATGGCTCCAATTAACCTTGAACTGAGGGTCATAGAAGACGGTGTTGAAAAAGATCCTGAAACTATAAAGATAGGAGACATCCCCGTTATGATCAGGTCAAAGGTATGCACCCTGGCTGAAGGCAATCTCGACACATATATCGAGAAGAATAACGGTCCAATTAATGCAACGAGGAAAGAGAAGCTCCAGTATGTTGGGGAGGACCCTGAGGATGCTGGCGGATACTTTATAATAGGCGGTTCCGAAAGAGTCATCGTTTCGCTTGAGGATCTCGCCCCAAACAAGATTCTTGTTGAATTTGAGGAGAAGTACGAGTCGAAAATAGAGGTTGCAAAGGTATTTTCCCAGAAGGGAGGATTCAGGGCACTTACCTCTATTGAGAAAGGAAATGACGGGATTATCAACGTTTCAATTCCCAGCGTGGCAGGCACCATTCCGCTCGTTATCCTGATGAAGGCACTCGGGCTGGAGAAGGATGTGGATGTGCACAATTCAATATCCACTGTCCAGAAAATGGATCCAATCATCTATGCAAACATAGAAGAAGCAAAAAACCCCAAGATTTTCCCTCCAAACGGCATAACAAACAATGAGGATGCCATATCATACATAGAAAAGAGGTTTGCAGCGGGCCAGGCCAAGGAATTCAGGGAGAAGAAAGTTTCCCAGATGCTTGACAAGTCGCTGCTTCCGCACCTCGGTGATGCAGAGACAGACAGGCTCAAGAAAGCTATTTACCTCGGGAGGATGGCCAGATCACTGCTGGAACTCAACCTTGGCCTGAGGAAAGAGGACGACAAAGATCATCTTGCTAACAAGAGAATAAAGCTTGCTGGAGATTTGCTGGATGAACTTTTCAGGAACGCCTTCCAGTCTGTGCTGAAGGATCTGAAATACCAGCTTGAAAGGACATATAACCGGAAAAAAGGAATCAGGCTGAGGCCGGCAGTAAGGCAGGATCTTCTAACCCAGAAAATACTCCACGCAATGGCCACCGGCAACTGGATTGGCGGAAGAACCGGGGTTTCTCAGCTTCTGGACAGGGTTTCAAATGTAAGTACGCTGAGTCATCTCAGGAGAATCATTTCTCCGTTGACGCGCTCACAACCTCACTTTGAGGCGAGAGATCTTCACCCGACTCAGTGGGGCAGAATTTGTCCTAATGAAACTCCTGAGGGGCAGAACTGTGGTCTGGTGAAGAACGCAGCTCTTATAATCAATGTTACAGAGGGAATAAACCCGGATATTGTCCTTGAGTTTCTCAAGGGAATGGATGTAAAGGAGGTTCTTGAGGAGAACCCGAATACCGGAAGGGTTTACCTGAATGGTGATTTCATAGGATATCATGACGATCCAGGAAAACTTACAAACCAGATACGCGGAGAGCGCCGGAGGGGAAAACTGCCGGATGATGTAAACGTCAGGTTCGATGCGGAGACCAGGGAAGTTATAATCAATTGTGACAGGGGACGAATCAGGCGCCCACTGCTTGCCCTAAACAACGGGACCACGGTTCTGACAAGGGAGATGCTGAAAAAACTGGAGAACGGCGAGTATCAGCTGAAGGATCTATTAAAAAAAGGAGCAATGGAGTGGATCGACGCTGAGGAGGAGGAAAATCTCTACATCGCTGTTTACGGTTATGATTTCCCGGAAAGATGTCCAAACTGTGGAATATATCTTTACAGGAGCAAACTGGACTGGATTAACCATGGCGAGAGTGGAAGCGAAAAGGTTATGCTTCAGTGCCAGGAGTGCAAGGCAACGTTTGAGGGAAAAAGCCTGTTGACAGAGGAATACACTCATCTGGAAATCGACCCGTCCCTGATCCTAGGAGTGGTTGCATCCATAACTCCGTATCCGGAGCACAATTCTTCTCCAAGAATCACGATGGCGGCAGCTATGACCAAGCAGTCCATTGGTCTTTCCAGCACTAATTTCAGGATAAGGACTGATACCAGAGGGCACGTACTTCATTATCCACAGATTCCGCTGGTAAAGACAAAAATAATGGATTTCATAAAGTATGAAAAGAAGCCTGCCGGACAGAATTTTGTGGTCGCCATCCTGTCGTACCAGGGCTACAATATCCAGGACGCCCTCATCATGAACAAGGCTGCTGTAGAAAGGGGACTTGGAAGAAGTACATTCTTCAGAACCTATACTGCAGAAGAGAGAAGGTACCCGGGAGGTCAGGAAGACCGGTTTGAGATACCAACTCACGATGTTCTTGGAGCAAGAGCGGAAGAGAGTTACAAGAATCTGGATGAGAACGGCATAATATTCCCGGAATCATACGTTGAAGGGGCAGATGTCCTTGTCGGTAAAACCTCGCCACCAAGATTCCTGGAAGAGGGAGGGGACAAACTTGGCCCGCAGAGGAGAAGGGAATCGTCAATAACCATGAGGCCCAATGAGAATGGTTTCGTGGATAACGTAATTCTTACCGTGTCTGAAAGCAACAGCAGGGTAGTGAAAATAAAGGTAAGGAGCGAAAGAATTCCTGAGCTTGGCGATAAGTTCGCCTCACGCCATGGGCAGAAGGGAGTCATAGGATCAGTCGTGCCGCAGGAAGACATGCCATTCACTGAAGAAGGAGTTATCCCGGACCTGGTGATAAACCCGCACGCCATTCCTTCAAGGATGACTGTAGGTCACATACTTGAGATGATTGGCGGGCAGGTTGCAGCTATGAAGGGAGAGATCATTGATGGTACAATTTTCAGCGGAGAGCCGGAGAAGAGCCTTAGAGACGGACTGAAGAAATTTGGCTTCAGGCAGTCATCTGAGGAATCCATGTATGACGGAATCACAGGAAGGAAGTTTGAGGCTGACATTTTCACGGGAATCATTTACTACCAGAAGCTTCATCATATGGTTGCCGGCAAGTTCCATGCAAGGTCTCGTGGTCCCGTCCAGATTTTAACAAGGCAGCCTACAGAGGGAAGATCGAGACAGGGTGGACTGAGGTTCGGTGAAATGGAACGAGATACTCTCATTGCTCACGGTGCTGCAATGGTCATAAAAGACAGGTTGCTTGACCAGAGTGATGGCACAATTCTCTATGTATGCGGGAACCCAAAATGCGGGCACATAGCGATCCTCGACAGAAGGAAAGGAACGCTCAGATGTCCAGTATGCGGGAACACGGGAAATATTCATCCAATTGAGACAAGCTATGCGTTTAAGCTGATGCGGGATGAGCTGAATTCTCTGGGTGTAATTATGAGACTCAATCTAGGTGATATGAAATGACGGGCGGAATATCAAAAAGAATATACAGGATACAGTTTGCGCTTCTTTCTCCTGAAGAGATCAGGAAGATGTCGCAGGTAAAGGTAATTACTGCGGATACGTACGATGACGATGGCTACCCTATAGAGAGAGGGCTTATGGATCTGCATCTGGGAGTCATAGAACCCGGACTCAAATGCGCTACATGCGGGGGAAAGGTGGATGAATGCCCAGGTCATTTCGGTCACATTGAGCTGGCAATGCCGGTTGTGCACGTTGGCTTCATAAAGGAGATAAAGACATTCCTGGATGCAACCTGCAAGGCATGCGGCAGAATTAAACTGACAGACGATGAGATTGCATCCTACAGGAAGAAATTTGACACAATGAATCTTTCATCTTCCGATCCCGAAATCATAGGTCTCATGTCGAAGAAGGTCACTGATGAATCATCACAGAGAATGGTATGCCCGCACTGCGGTGTCCAGCAGGTAAAGGTCATACTTGACAAACCTACTACCTTCAGGGAGGAAGGCATAAAAGTAACGCCAAAGGAGATCAGGGAAAGACTCGAGAGGATTCCTGACGATGATCTGATTTTCTTCGGTCTGAACAAGGAGGTCGCAAGACCTGAATGGATGGTCCTAACTGTACTGCTGGTTCCGCCAATAAACGTAAGGCCCTCGATTACGCTTGAAACCGGGGAGAGAAGCGAGGATGATCTGACGCATAAGCTTGTGGATATAATCAGGATAAGCCAAAGGTTGAGAGAAAGCAGGGATAATGGCTCTCCACAGCTGATTATAGAGGACCTTTGGGATCTCCTGCAATTCCACGTAACGACTTACTTCGACAACCAGACAGCAGGCATTCCACCTGCGAGGCACAGGTCGGGCAGGGCACTTAAGACCCTTGTCCAGAGACTGAAGGGTAAAGAGGGGAGATTCAGATCCAACTTGTCCGGTAAGAGAGTCAATTTCTCAGCAAGGACCGTGATTTCTCCAGAACCATTCCTTTCTATCAATGAGGTGGGGGTACCGGAGAAAGCGGCCAGAGAATTGACCGTTCCATTGACAGTGAACGTCTTTAACCTGGAAAGTGCTAGGGATTTTGTTAAGAACGGGCCAACACCCAGAGACGAGTTTGGAAAATACCTGCCGGGTGTAAATTATATAATAAGACCTGATGGAAGGAGAATCAGGATTTCAGTCCAGAATGCTGAAGAGAGCAGCAAGAGGGTGGAAGTCGGCTGGATTGTGGAGAGGCAACTGATGGAAGGTGATATAGTTCTTTTCAATAGGCAACCCTCGCTTCACAGGATGTCTATGATGGCACATACTGTAAGGATACTACCGGGGCAGACGTTCAGGTTCAATCTTGCAGTTTGTACGCCATACAACGCAGATTTTGATGGAGACGAGATGAATCTTCACATTGTGCAGAAAGAGGAAGCCAGGGCAGAAGCCAGGATAATAATGAAAGTTCAGGAACAGATAATGTCACCCAGATTCGGCGGCCCGATAATCGGAGGCATACACGATCACATCACGTCCCTGTTTCTGCTCACTCATGAAAATCCGCTTTTCACTGAAGAACAGATGATACACATAATGAGTTATGTTAACCCAGAGAAAACACCTGAACATGTGATGAAGAACGGCAAAAAATTTTATCATGGGAGGGACATTTTTTCCGCGGTACTTCCGGACGGACTGAATCTAAGATTCATCAGCAAGCTCTGTGCATCCTCAAAGGCTAAATGCGAGTACGAATCCGATCCCGAGGACAAAGAGGTAGTAATCATAAATGGCAGGATGTTACACGGTACAATAGATGAAACCGCCATAGGGCCATTTTCTGGAATAATCATAGACAAAATTTTCAGGAAGTACGGACCAACAGAGACTGCAAAATTCATCGACAGAATGACAAGGCTGGCCGTCGGATTCATAAGCCAAAGAGGGTTTTCAACCGGAATAAAAGACTATGATATTCCTGAGAACGCAGTGTCGAGAATCAAGGAAATCTCAGATGAAGCAACTGTAAGGATAAACAAGCTCATAGAAACATACAGGGAAGGCATGCTTCAGCCTGCTCCGGGCAGATCGGTCGAGGAAACTCTCGAGATTGAAATACTCTCGGTCACGGGTGGGGCAAGAGATGAATCTGGTAAGGTGGCAAGCGCGTACCTAGGTCTGACGAATCCATCGGTCATAATGGCAAGATCCGGAGCGAGGGCAAAAATGCTGAACATATCAGAGGTCGCAGGAATGGTCGGGCAGCAGTCAGTTAGAGGCGGAAGGCTCAATAGGGGATACTATGGAAGGACGCTTCCGCATTTCAAGGTTGACGACATCGGCGGGAAGGCAAGGGGGTTCGTTAAATCGTCCTATAAATCCGGTCTTGATCCTCTGGAATATTTCCTCCACAGTATTGGTGGAAGAGAGGGTCTGGTCGATACTGCTGTGAGAACGTCCAGGAGCGGATACATGCAGAGAAGGCTGATCAATGCTTTTGAAGACCTCAAGGTAGATGAGACAAGAAGGGTGGAGGATACAATTGGAACAGTCATACAGTTCAAGTATGGCGAAGACGGAGTGGACCCCACAAGGAGCGAAAGGGGAGAAACGGTTGATCTGGATTACCTGATTTTCGACGCCGAACAGGAGGTGCAGTAATGTCTGCAGTTCTATGGAAAGACACGAAGAAGAACATGAGGGATCTGATCAAGCACACTCCTGCTTTCTACGCAGTTGAGGCTGAATTCGGTGAGGCTCCAAAGGAAGCCTATGTAACCACAGACCAGAAGTATTTCACCTATTACCTGAAGATATCTGCTGTTGAAGAATACAAGGATCAGGAAAGCATCTTCCTGAAACGTAAAACCGGCCTGAAGAGCGTATTGAAGGTGGAGTCGGCCAGAGAAGTTGATCCAATATCCCTTGGAGAATTCAAGGCAGGATCCAAGAAAATCAAGGAATTCCAGGATTTCATGGTAGCCGCAAGGGTCCAGGCCAAGATGGAGGAAAAATCTGCTTACGCTGAGGCACTTGCACCAGAGGTCAAGAGAGTGATCGAGGATGCAAAGGAAATAGGATACGAAGTGCCGGTATCCGTAGCCACCGAACTCGCATCAAAGCGTGATAGCATCAAGAAATCGGTTTATGAAAAAGTGCTTGGCGAGATTAACAGGGATATCCAGGTAAAGTCGATTGATCCATACGAGGCGGTGGGAATAATAGCAGCGCAGAGCATTGGTGAACCTGGAACACAGATGACAATGAGGACTTTCCACTTTGCAGGTGTGAGGGAGATGAACGTCACCCTGGGTCTTCCAAGGCTCATAGAGATTGTTGACGCAAGAAGGATTCCAAGTACACCTTCTATGACGGTATACCTTAACAAGGACATAGAGGAAGACGAGGAGGCAGTTCTAAAAGTGGTTAAGGAACTCGAGAATACCACTGTTATAGATGTAGCAGATATCGTAACTGACGTAGCAGAGATGTTGCTCACTATAAAACCGGACCAGGCACGGATGAAGGAGCGGCTGGTCGTGGTATCTGACCTGACACAGGCCCTGGAAAAGATGAAGGGAATCACGGTGTTCAGTGGAGAATCAGAGGAGAACATAACCGTGAAACCCCAGCAGGAATCCTTCAAGAAACTTTACCAGGTGCAGGAACAACTCAAGGAACTTACAATAAAAGGAATTACGGGTATAAACAGGGCAATAGCAAGGAAGCAGAACGATGGAAAGTGGATCATATACACGCAGGGATCCAACCTCAAGGATGTACTGCAACTTGATGAAATTGATTCCACGCGCACGTATACTAACGATATAATAGAAATCGCCAATGTACTGGGAATAGAGGCAGGCAGGAATGCTATTTTCAGGGAATCAGCTAATACACTTGCTGAGCAGGGGCTTATTGTTGACCAGAGGCATCTGATGCTTGTTTCAGACATGATGACCTTTTCAGGCACAGTAAGGGCAGTTGGAAGGCAGGGCATATCAGGTAGGAAAAGCAGCGTCCTTGCAAGGGCAGCGTTCGAGATTACAACGAAGCACCTCCTCAGGGCAGGGCTTCTCGGAGAGATAGATCCACTGACAGGAGTGGCTGAGAACATAATTGTTGGTCAGCCGATAACACTCGGAACGGGTGCAATTAACCTGATTTACAAAGGGAATAATAAATGATTTTACCTGTATTTTTTATCGGGGGCCTGTAAGTAATGAAAGAGATCACTATAGATAACAAGATGATGGGCTATATAGCAATTTTCGAACGACTGAGCCATGTGGAACTCAAGGAGTGTCTGGAAAATGATGACATGGTGCTTTTCATAGTCGGTGAAAAACGCCTCGCAGACATTTTCAACCATAACAAGAATATAGTTTCCGAGCTGAAGGAGAAAGTAAACAAACACATCCTGCTTGCAGAAACCTCAAGGGATCTGCTCATGTTTGTGAAGAACCTCTTTTACAGGTATGGGGTCAAGGAAATAGACATAACATGGAAGGAAAACATGACAGACATCCTCGTAGCTGTAGAGACGACTGAGATAGGAAAAGCAATAGGCAAAGAAGGCAGAAACATTAAGTTGCTGAAGGAAGCGGTCGGAAGGTTCTTTCCAATACATTCCCTGAATATAAAGCAATAAGCCAGGACTCCGTAACTCTCTATACGGGGCTCACATCTATTTTTCAATCTCAATTATTTTTCTTCTTTTGCTTGCTCCGCTTATTATCCTTACGTTTGCGCTGTTTACTCCGTACTTCCTTGCAAGCTGCCTGATTATGTCAACATTAGCGCGGTTGTTTTCCATGGGTTCGGAAGTAAAAACCTCTATACCTTCTGCGACCTCTTTTATTTCCCCTTTTCCGTGCCGAACTCTGACATTAATCCGCATGTTTCAACTTAATGCTGTATACAGAACAGCAATTTATGGCTTATGGGAATGAGGGAAGCGCTCTATTCTCACGGATTTCCGGTAATTTGGTAAACAATTATAATGCTCCAGCGTTACACTTCCATGGAACGCGGCTCCGTAACTGCTGAGGATTATCTCAAGATAATAGATGAACTCACGAATTACAGGGGATACGCAACTCTTAACGATATTTCAAAATTTTTCTCCGTTACCAGGCAGAGCGTGTATGACGAAATGAATATCCTCATTGAGAGAGGCCTGGTAGAGAAGACGAACAAGGGTGAATATGTCCTGTCCGATAAGGGAAAACATGAAGCCAATATATTCCTGAGGAAACACAGAATAGCTGAGATTCTTCTGGAAAAAGCACTGAGGATGAGATGGGATCTCCTGGATAACGAAGCCATGGGAATCGAGCACGGTATTACGGAAACCATATCCGACCTTGTCTGCGATATTTATGGTTGCGAAAAATGTCCTCATGGTAACCCGGTTCCTGACAGGTATGGGAACGTGAAGGAACCGGAAGACTATTTCCTGCGTGAAATAGCTGGAAATACACAGGTGCGCGTGTCCAGAGTCATCTTCGAAAGTGATGAGGTGCTCCGTTACCTGCAGTCAAGCTCAATATCGCCAGGAACAACGCTGACTGTCGCTGAGGACGGAACAGTCTATTTTTTCCAGGGTGACAGAAGAGAAGCTATACCTGGAGACATAGCGTCGGCAATGAAATATTTCAGGGTGAAATGAGTTATCAATACCATCCGGCGATTTGCACAGCATCAGGCTATGATTTTAAATAGAGATTAGCAATGTAAGGACATCCTTACGTGATATGATGATCCACTTGCTATGCATGACAGAGCTTTTTGCTTTAAAACCACGCAAGAACGTTTTGCCGGGGTGTTTGCCTGTTTTCTCTGCGTAGCATCAAACATTACCTGAAGTTCTTTGGCCCTGCCTGGCTGGTCATGATAGCAGACATGGATGCGAGCAGCACAATAGGTGCAGCAGAAACCGGTGCACTGTTCAGGTATGGCCTCATCTGGTTCATGATCCTTCTGATCATACCTCTCTTCCTGATACAGGAAGTCTCAGGCAGGATCGGAACTGTGACTGAGAAGGGCCTTGGGGAGGTTATCCGTGAAAATTACAGCAGGAGGACCACCCTGATCATGACAGTTCCCATGGTTGTCACAGACATGGTGACCTATGCAGTTGAGTATATCGGTATTGCAATCGGGCTGGAGCTTCTTGGTATCCCACCTCTGCTTGCCCTTCCAGTTGTGTACATTATCCACATATTAGTTGTGACAAAGAGAAAGTACGGGACAACAGAGATAATTCTTATTGCAATTTCACTGGTTCTGATCGTATCATTTGTTGCTACGCTGTTCATCAGGGGAATAGTTGCATATAACCCCTTCTACATAGCTGCAACGCCAGATTATCTCTTTATCCTGGCTGTTAACGTAGGGGCGGTCGTAATGCCCTTCATGTTGTTTTTCCAGACCTCAGCAACTGCAGAGAAAGTAAGTGCCGTCCGGAAGAAAGAAGAAAATCTATTGACACGGACTGACGGAAATAGTACGGGCCAGGGCTCTTTCACAAGAACCGCGCTGAGGTCCATGCGCATTGAAACCTTCGCAGGCGCGGTTGTGAGTGAGCTGCTGATGGTTGTCGTTGAGATGACAATGAGCGGGGTCAGTACAGGGGTCAATTTTGCATCAGCCCGTCAGCTCTCCACTGCCCTGTCCGTTGTGGCGAACAGCTATTCACCATATCTTTTTGGGATAGGGCTGATAGGCGCCGCTTTTCTCGCGCTTGTGGTAATATCTATGGGCAGTGCATGGGGGTTGGTTGAGGCGCTTGGATTCAAGCGAACCCGCGCCAACTCTGTCTATATTCTTGAGAGTTTCCCTGCGTTGATAACTGCAATTGTAATACCCCAGACAATGCTGATAAACGCGGTTCTGTACCTTCTGGTATTGTTCGTGTTTATCCTTCTTGGTCCAGTAATAATGATGGGGATGATATCAAAGGATAAGCGGGTGATGAGGGAATTTGCAACCGGAAAGAAAAGGGAAATTACTTACTGGGCAAGTGTTGCATTTGTCGTTTTATTTGGTATACTCGCTATAGCCTGAGTCAGATACAGGCACAGATTAGGGTTTCTGGCAATTATTAACGTGAAAGTGGTTTGGTCAGGCAGGGCTGGAAACTGGTTTTGAACAGTCAGGTTGAAACCCGCCAGTTTTAGTGTGCGTTTCAATTATATTACTCTGGCCTTTAATGTACATTCAATCTGGAACATGTTTATATTCAGCCTACCAATGCATGGAAGCTAACAATGGGTTACAACAGTCAGGCCAATGAGAACGATCAACAGGTGCGTGTCATCCTCCCGAATAAGAGGAAGGGTGAAATGTTCGGGCTAGTTGAAAAACTGTCCGGCGCCTCAAGGCTGACTGTAATGTGCGAGGACGGATTCACAAGGAATTCCAGGATTCCCGGCAAGATGAAAAAGAGGATGTGGATACGGGAGCACGATCTTGTCATAGTAAAACCCTGGGAGTTTCAGAATGAGCGAGCAGACGTAGTGTACAGATACACACAGACACAGGCTAGCTACCTTAGCAGGAACAACCTCTTGCCTGAAGTCATAAATATTTTCAAGTGAGCATGACGGAAGAAAGGTCGGCACTGAAGCAGCTCATAGATTCGGGGGAGTTTCTTAACAGCTTCAATCTTGACAGGAAGACCTCTGGACTCGTATTCGATAAGCGCACGCTGATGTCAATTTACGAACTCAGCAGCAGGGAGGGAATTGATTACATAGATTTTCCCATATCCAGCGGCAAGGAATCGGTTGTATTCAAGGCTTACATGAAGAAGAAACCCGTTGTCCTGAAGGTTTACAAGATGTCTACCCTTAAATTTTCAAATATAGGGATATATATTGAAGGGGATTACAGGTTCTCCAAGGAAAGAATTAACAGGTCCAACCTGGTATTCATATGGGCTAAGAAGGAATACACCAATCTGGAGGCCACAAGAGGAGCTGGAATTGCATGCCCGAAACCAATTGCTTATCACAAGAACCTGCTTTTGATGTCATACGTTGGCACAAAAGTTTCACCTGCCCCTTCACTGAGGGATGCTGTATTCGACCCTGATACAGTTTACGATAAGGTAAAGGTCTACATGAGAAAATTGTACCGGGATGCTGGTATTGTCCACGCAGACTTGAGTGAATATAACATCCTGTACTACCGGAAAAAACCTTACCTGATAGACTTTGGGCAATCCGTATCTGTGAAGCATCCATCGGCAGACCTATTTCTGGAAAGGGACGTAAAAAATATAACTCATTATTTTATTAAGTTAGGTGTGCAATGCACGCCAGAAGATTTGCTTCGTTACATAAGGAGTGACAATTGAATTGGAAATAGGATCTGTAAGGCTGCCAAAGGAGCGGATACCCATCATTATAGGCAAGGAGGGACTGACTAAGAAAGGTCTGGAGCATCTTGGCGATGTCAGGATATCCGTCGACTCAGTCGATGGCAGCGTCTCCATAGACCAGAGGGGAGATGCACTGAAGGCAAATCTGGCAGTGAATGCGATACAGGCAATAGCAAGGGGGTTCAACCCTGAAATCGCCAAGACCCTTTTCGATGACTACATGCAACTTATAATTATACCGCTCAGGGAATTTGCAAAGCCCGGTTCCAGGAGAATTGAAGAGATAAAGGGAAGAATTATAGGCAGAGATGGAAAGACAAGAAAAGTGATAGAAGACCTCACTTCTACAAAAATTTCTGTATACGGTGATACGGTCTCCATAATCGGCGATTATGTGTCGGTTCAGTATTCAAGGGAGGCTATTAGCATGATAATTGCCGGGAAAAAGCACAGATCGGTTTACCAGTACCTTGAAAAGAGAGTAAAGGAGATCAAATTCCGGAAGATCGAGGAGACTTTTGGATAGGTTTATGGAAATATCCTTGCCGGAATATAGAGCAGAAACATGCTTTTCGCTGTAATTGCTTTCCGGATTCTTTACCCTAAGAATGATTAACTCTAGTAGTAATTGAATAGCTGCTTAGAGTTATAAATTTCATGTATGTGCATCTGTCAACGCCTTGGAGATCTGAAGCAACTCCGCAATAAGCCTTATATGAGTTTTTAGCATCTCCCTCTGAAGCGGGGTAGGGTAGTTAGGAAATCCCGACGGGCTCATAACCCGTAGATCAATGGTTCAAATCCATTCCCCGCTATCCTTTGTTCAGCGGCACAACCTGTCGCTTATTTTTCTCACGAGATCCTCGAAGTGTGATTCTCCGAGTGGCTCACAAACAGTGAAACCGAGATCATTCAGCTTAGTCCGCGTGGTGAGGCCGATTGCATAAATCGGTACCAGCCTGAGTTCAGGTCCGGTAAGTTTTGCAACAATCGAGGCTTCCATTGGCGACGTAAGGATGATTCCTGATACCCCAGGTTCCTTGATAGCAGCAGTAATTTTTCTGGCATCCGTGCTTTCGGAAACCTCGTAGATTGCGTAGTCTCTCACCTTAAATCCTGCCTTGTTCAACGAATCGAAGAGGATTGAGTCGGCATTCCTGCTTCTTATTAATGCGATATTTCCTGTACCTTTAGTATTACTGATTATCAGGCTTGCCAGTCCCCGAGAATCCTTCCTCTCAGGTACCACTGCTGTAAAGCCCGTCTTTCCAATAGCTTCGGCAGTCTTATTTCCTATTGCAAAAGTGCTGCCATGGAAAGTTTCTAGGACGTCCGGATACAGCAGATGAAACTGCATTACGCCAAAGGAACTCGTGAAGACAAGAGCACTGGGCTGAAATTCCATTATATCCTCTTTCAGCGAACTGCTGTATGGATATGTTACGGTTTCCGTCACCGGTATATTTATTATTTCCAGGCAACCTGCTTCTCGGAAACCAGAATCCTTTACGCTGGGGCGCGTAGAGATCAGGATCAGTTTCTTACCAGTCATACTCCAAGCACGCCGTAGCCAAAATTTTTGGGGATCTCATTCTTGATTGAATCCAGATACGCATCCAGATCGGCGTTACTCGTAATTACGCCCCTGAAGTCAACATGATTGATGAGATCCATTGAGTAGAATCTGGAGAGAACAAAATTATAGTCATCTACTGTCTTGCTTATTATGCCAACGGGAGACGAGCAACCCAGGTTCAGCTTCTGCATGACAGACCTCTCTATCTCCATGTTTCTTCTTGTTTCAGCGTGATCTATCTTCGAAAGTATCTCTGAAGCGTCTCCACCCTTTGCAGAAACCACTGCTATAATACCCTGGTTCGGTGCGGGCACAAAAATATCATCCGGAAGCGGAAAATTCTTGTCAGATATACCCAGTCTCTTTATGGCAGCGGTAGCAACCAGGATGCCATCATATTCTCCGCTCTTATATTTTGAGATTCTAGTATCTATATTACCTCTTATGTTCTTCACGACCAGGTCAAACCTGCGGCTCCTCAGTTCTGCTGTCCTCCTTATGCTTGAGGTCCCGATCTTTGCGCCATAGGGAAGTGAGTCCAGCGACTTATCCGCTATGAGTGAATCTCCGGGGTCCTCCCGCTGAAGAACTGCTGATATTTCCAGCCCGTCTGCGAGCTTGGCAGGGAGGTCCTTGGCACTGTGGACCGCACAGTCCACATGTCCATCAAGAACCATCTTATTCAGTTCCCTGACGAAGACGCCGATTCCTTTCAGCCTGTATATGGCATCCTCCCTGTTCCTGTCCCCTGTTGTAAGATGCTCAACTATTTTTGGGGCATATCCCAATTCTGATAGTCGGGCTCTCACTAGGTCAGTCTGAACAAGAGCCAGTTTACTCGGTCTAGTTCCCAGCGTTATCTCTTGCATGTTTCAGTGATTCCTCCATATTTGATATCGTAAACTCTATGTCATGGCTGTCGTGTGCGAAACTCATGAAATTGGTCTCGAACATGCTGGGTGGGAGATAAATCCCGTTGTCTAGCATGTGCCTGAAATATCTCTTGAAAAATCCCCTGTCGGCAGTCATAACTTCCTTGTAGTTATCCGCATTCCTGATTCCGAAGAAGACTTGATACATTGATCCCATAGAATTTATTGCGCCGTTTATATTTAATGTTTGCATACTTGAATCCAGTGCGTTGACAATTTTTTCTGTGTTTCTCGATAATCTCCCGTAATCGCTATTTTTCAGTATTTGCATGGTCTGCAGGCCGGAAGCCATAGAAAGCGGGTTTCCGGAAAATGTACCGCTCTGGTAAACCGGTCCTGATGGGGATATCATATCCATGATGTCACTCCTACCTCCAAAGAGGCCAATAGGAGCACCGCCACCAATGACTTTTCCAAGCGTGGTAAGATCCGGCTCAACCCTTGCAAGATCCTGGTATGGTGAGAAGGCGAACCTGTAACCTGTAATGACCTCATCGAAGATCAGGAGTGCATCGTGCTCTGTTGCCAGTTCCCTCAGTCCTTTAAGGAAGCCGTCTGCAGGTTTTATCACTCCAACATTTCCCATTACAGGTTCCACTATGATGGCGGCAGTTTCGTTGCGGTTGCTCTCAAGGGTCTTCTTTACAGAGTCGAGATCGTTATAGTCGGCCACTATTACGGTTTTTGAGACCTCTTCTGGTATTCCTGGTGAAGACGGGACGCCGAACGTGAGAGTTCCACTGCCAGATTTGATTAGGGCATAGTCGTGTGCCCCGTGGAAGCAACCCTCCATCTTGAGAATTTTCTTCTTCTTAGTGTACGCCCTGCTTAGCCTCATGGCATGCATGGTTGCCTCTGTTCCAGAATTGGTGAACCTCATTTTCTTTATGGTGCGTGAACTTCCCTTTATGATTTTGGCAAGGTTTAACTCGTCCTCGGTGGGCGTGCCGAAAAGGTACCCGTCTCCGATTCTCTCCTGCAATCCCTTTACCACTTCCGGATTGGCATGTCCGAGGATCATTGCTCCAAACCCCAGGCTGTAGTCAATATATTTTCTGCCTTCATAGTCCTCAAGTCTGGAACCACTTCCTCTCCTGAAAAAGACTGGAAATGGATCGTAGTACCTTACTGGAGAGTTCACCCCTCCAGGGAAAATGCTTGAAGATTCCCTGAAAAGTGTTTCGGAATTCATTCTTCCTTATTCCAATTATGAATTTATTATTTGCCAAACAGCATTGCTGTTCTTCCCGCCTCTTCATTCTACGCCTTCCAGACATTCCGTTTTAATATCTCTGATGCATTATCGGAGCCAATGGATAATAAAAAGATAGTAATTACTGGTTTTGGAGGCAGTCTTAGAAGAGAATCGCTTAACAAAACTCTGCTTCACGATGCCGTAAATTATATGCCAGAAGGTTCGCGCCTTGATATAGTTGACATTTCTGGCGTACCTCTATATAACCAGGATCTCGAAGGCACAGAAAATGAAAACGTAACCCGTATCAGGGAGGCGATCCGGAACTCTCATGGTTTTCTTGTGGTTTCACCGGAGTACAACTTTTCCATACCCGGCTACCTGAAGAACGTTATCGATGTAGTGTCGAGACCATCACATCTCAATCCATTTGTCTGAAAGGCAGGCGCAATAATGAGTGCTTCCACGGGTCTTCTGGGTGGTTCGAGGGCTCAGTACCACCTACGATAGGTTTTTACGGGGAATCTAGCAAGAAAGCTCCAGCCTTCATGGAGGAGATGAATTGCGGAGACAAATAATATATAATAATATGTTATATATCTAAATAGGAATATGGAGATAAGAAACAGTGAAAAAGAATATCATCACATACCACATTTGGTGTACAGTTGCCAGTATCATGTGATATTCTGCCCTAAATACAGGAGGCGTGTGCTGAAAGACGGAATAGATACACGCTTGAGGGAGTTAATCCTGGAAAAACAGGATGAATATGAGTACAGGGTGCTTGAGATGGAGATCATGCCGGATCATGTGCATCTTCTCATTGATGTAAACCCCAAACTCGGCGTGTATTATGTTGTCAACCGGATCAAGGGCTACAGTTCTTCTGTCCTCAGGAATGAGTTTCCCTCGTTGAAACGGAAGCTCCCGACGCTGTGGACGCACTCAAAGTTCATTTCCTCTGTCGGTGCTGTAACCCTTGAAGCTGTCAGGAAGTACATAGAGGAGCAAAAACACGTATGATTCTCACATATAAGATCAATCACGGCAGTGATTTCTCGAAAGAATTAGAAAGGGCTAAGCAGATTGCAGAGTTTGCCATAAAAACTAAGTCCATTTCATCTAAGGATGTCAGGCAATTTGGCCTTAAATCAGTAATATCAAACCAGATACTCAGGAAATATTCCAGAAGCCAGAGAGCAAAGGATGTCCGTAGTGTAAAATTAACATTGCCCAATCAGGGAATACATTTTAACCATGAAGACAGGACCATAACCATACCTTCTTTGAAACTCACCTTAAGCTACCATTTCAGGAATGATTTCGTAAAGATTAACCAGGTTGAACTCGATGGTGAATTTGCATACATATCTGTGACCGTACCTGAAAACGCATTGATCGAACCGAAGGGATATCTCGGAGTAGATAGGAATACAACGGCACACATTGCCGTTGTCGCAAATCCCCTAAACGGAAAGGTCATGAAGCTCGGGAAGAAGGCGGAACACACCCACGGGAAATACAAGAATATCAGGAAAAATCTCCAGAAGAAGCGAAAATACGGGAAGGTGAAAGAAACAAAGGATAAAGAAAACAGGATTGTAAAGGACATAAACCACAAAGTATCGAAGAAGATAGTGCAGGAAGCGAAGAATAATGGGATGGGAATCAAGCTCGAATATCTAAAAGGAATAAGGAATGCAAAGTCGGGCAGAAATTTCAGGTACTCCCTGAATAGCTGGTCATTCTATCGTCTCGAACAGATGATAGAATACAAGGCCAGACTACTTGGAGTTCCCGTGGAACATGTTGATCCGCACAACACTTCAAAGGAGTGTTCAAGATGCGGACTCGTAGGCCACCGTTCAGGAAAGAGTTTTAAGTGTCCCGATTGCGGGCACGTTGATCATGCCGATGCCAATGCTTCGTTCAACATAGCATTGCGTCCGGTATTTGAGGAAGGCATGGATCGATTGCATGCAGACAGGGATGCATGCAAGGGGAGCACTGATACCCACAGAGAGGCAACGTTATGAGCGATAGCGACCTTAGAACCTCCGAAGCTTCAGCGAGGAGAGTATGTCAGAGGGCTCAACTCAAGAATTATCAACAAGCCAGAAGTTTTTGTATCATTCGCACAAACAAAATTCGATCAGGAAGGCCATCTGAGCGATGAATCCACAGTAAAATTTGTGAGAGAACTCCTGAAAAACCTCGTCGATGAAGCAAGAAAACAGACACTGTGACTGCATGAGATCCAGCCTCAGTTGACATCTCTTCACGATATATTTTCGGCGCATGGTATAAGTATGGATGGCAGATAATCCACCTGTATGCTTCTTTGGATAATCATAGCTGTGCTGTTCGTCCATATTTTCTCCGCTATCTTCTTCATCGGCGGTTCATTTTTCATATGGTTCATTGTTTGGCCTGTTTCGTATAAACTCACGGAGGATGAAACATACAGGACAAGGATTGTAGGGCTCATTGGAAGATTGTTCGGGTATTACACCAATGCACTTGTGATAGTCCTCGTTGGAACCGGCATATTTCTCGGGTATGAGTATCTGCCAAGACTGTCGGATCTTGAGACCACGACCGGAGGGCAGATTTTGCTTGAAAAATCTATAATAGTGGCCATAATGCTAATACTGATGTATGCAAACAATATCTATCACGGCAAGAAGATAATGCGCCTTAGCGAGGAGAAGAAGTACGATGAGATGGAGAGAATCAGGAGAATCACCCACGTTGCATCTTTTGTCACGATGGGGCTTATGATCGTAATAACCATCCTGGCGGTTTCTCTACAGTTCTACGTTCCATGATTGGATAGTTGTATAGACGCGCTCTATATTGTCTTGAATAGTAGGAATAAGATGAACACAACCGCCAGGTAAGGGCTTGAATACTTGAATAACGCGAAGGAGCTTTTCCTGCTCGGATTACCGATAAAGTCTAAGGAATAATATACTAATGGAACTGAAAAGGATAATACCGATATAAGATAGTAATTGGATTCCACACCGAAGAAATACGGGAGAACGGCAAATAATACAAGCAGGACTGCAGAAAATGAAATGCATGTTGCAGTAGTGCTGTCGCTGAATACAACAGGAAGCATGGGAATGTTTGCACGAGCGTAATCTTCCTTATATCGGTAGGCTAGGCTCCATATATGTATGGGGATCCAGACAACAACAAGCGTGAATAGAAACCATGGAATGGGGGAAAAGAGATCCGATACTGTGAACCATCCAACTAACACAGGAAAACCTCCAGAGAACCCACCGAGTATGACGCTCCATGGAGTCCTGCGCTTGAGAAAATAACTGTAAACAAGAACATTATCCAGGATTCCAGTAATCATGAATAAGCTTGCATAAAACCTTCCAAAAACAATGAGTAAAATTATTGATAACGACGCAAGTATCAACCCGAAAGAGAGACCTCGAAGCCGTGGAATGGCTCCAGTGACAAGCGGCCTCTGGTTTGTCCTCTGCATTATGGAATCAATATCATAGTCTATATAATTCGTGATACTTTCTGCGCCGGCTGAACCCAGTGCTACTGCGCCAATGGACAGAATTAAAAGGGATATGCTTCCAGAACGGGTTTCATTTAATGCAAGGAATGCACCTATGGCTGCTACGAAAACGAGGAGTCCCCAGACCTTTGGTTTTGTATAAATAAAATAGGTTATAACTCGCCCGTGGTTCATCTTCCTCGAAGATTGCCAATCTGTAATTAAATTCATCCTTTCATCACGATCGGAATCTATTTTGGGATGGAATCCCGTTCTGTTCTATTGCCTCTCTATATGCTAGCGCTCCAGTCTCCGAGAGTGTAAACTTTCATCCGTGCTTTTAGTCTATTCAAATTATGCGAAACTATCAAATATGAGAAATATAATATTTAAGCACTTCGGCTTTAATGTAATGGATATCAATTTAATATAGTCCCAGAATAACAATATCGGTTTAGATGAATAAAACTGAGATGTCGAATAGAAACCTATTGAATTTTCTTTTAAACCCTTAACACCCCAAATTTTAGGGAATAGAACTTTCGATTAACCTATTTTATCCCCTACTGTCTCTATGCTGCAACAAAAAGCTTTATAAGCGTATAATCCCTATAGGGATTAGTGGAAGACTGGGTCAGGGAAATAGTGGATGAGGAGAGGAAGAAAAGGAACATTCCACTGGAGGCAAAGCTGCTCAACGGGAACTATTACCTTTATCGTTCCACATCACGATATGATCGTGCCGGCAGGAAAGCAGTCAAGGTCTCTGAATACATAGGAAGGATCACCAGGGCAGGAGTATCCGAAAAGGCAAGGGAGACCAGATCAATATACGAATACGGCAATTCAGCCTTGCTATATTCTTTATCTGCAGATCTTATTGCAAGACTGCAGAAACATTTCCCTGACAGGTGGCAAGATCTGTATGCCCTATCCATGGTAAGGCTCATGGAACCGGTTCCCCTCAAATCCGTAAAGGATCGGTGGGAGAAGCTTTATGTTTCAAGGGAGATGGAAGCTCACTTATCACCGAACACTCTCACCGGCATTCTCAGGGATACCGGATCTGATGAGGGTGCACAGATGGATCTTTTCCAGTCCCTTATAACAGAATCGAAGAAGCTTGCCTTCGACCTGTCAAGCATATTCTCCAGATCAGAGAACCTCAATATGGCAGCGAAAGGGCACAATGCCGATCACATATACCTGCCGCAGATAAACATGGCACTGGCATTCGATCTCGATCAATACCGGCCTGTTTTCCTCAAGTCGCTGGAGGGATCGGTGAGGGATGTGAAGTCGCTGAGGAAGGTGCTTGAAGAGATCCAGTTCGATGGCATCCTCGTGCTTGATACAGGATTCTCGTCACAGGATCTGGCGGAGATCATGTCATCCGAAATGAAGTTCATCATGCCACTGCGCAGGAACCAGGAGATGATTGACTATACCATGGAGATGCGATCAAGCTTCGTCTACAGGGACAGGGGAATCAGGTCGGGCTTCCTGAATCGCGATAGTTACAGGATATACATGTTCCAGGACCAGATGCTCATGGCCGAAGAATCCTCAACGTTCATAAAGATGATTGCAGAGAAGAAGAGGACACAGAAGGAATTTGATTCCGAATCCATCAGGTTCGGGAAGATATCCATCCTGTCCAATGTAAGGGATGATCCGGAAACCATATACAATCTATACAAGCAGCGTGAAGAGATCGAGCAGGCATTCGACGCCATGAAAAACGAACTTGAAAATGACAAGGCATACCTGGGTGACGATGATTCTCTCAGGGGATATTTCTTCGTATCTTTCCTGTCACTGTATCTGTATTACAGCGTATTTATGCTGATCAGGGCTGCTGATCTCACCGGTAAATTGTCGGTAAAGGATGTCCTGCTGAAATTCTCAAAGGTATACAGGATAGTCCGGGGAAACAGGGAAACACTGAGCGAAATACCCTCAAGCGTTGAAAAGATAGACAGCAGCCTTGGGACAAATATATTCCCTAAAAAATTGCGGAGTTAAGGTTTAAACATGAAATACAACACCCTCGCTGTACTCTTATTCATAGCAATTTTTCTTTTGGTTGGACCGTTTTTGCCAGGTGTAAGCTGGTTCAGCTTGGGTGACTTCAGCCTTGACATGGTTAATTTCTATCATACAATCATGATCCCTTTCGCATTTCTGCTGATACTTTATGCGTCTGATTTGCTGCAACTTCACCAGTTCGAGAGAAAGGTTGTCAACTTAAGCACCTACCCAGTTCTATTCCTGACCCTTATAGGAATGATATTCTTTTATCCAGCGAGCACACAGACAGCTGACTATATTATTCAGGCAATGAGAGACGTTTGGATGCTCATTCTGGCTATTATATTCCTGATTGCACTGTTAATTATGCCTTTCAGCAACCGGAAAAAGTTTACAAACATTTGGGGAGCTTACACTTTGATTTTTGTAACCACAATTTCCGCTGGAATCGCCGCTGTAATAGGGATGATCTACGAGTATGGCAACCTATTTGGGTTTTCATCCATAGGCTGGTTTAATTCTGATGTTACGGCGTGGGGTGGGCTTCAAACATTTCTTGGCAATACATTAACGTCCCATTCTCATGAAATGTTACCTGCTGTTATGGGTGGAATAGTAGGACTTGCAGCCATAAGTTTCGGTTATGAAAGGCTCCCTTCAGCCAAGAGGAACGTGGTGAATTTAGGGATGGTAATAGCACTTGTGGGAACCATCTCGATGACATACCTTTACCTGATCTCATCCTTTGGAACCTATGTTATTCCTGCAATTGCTCCATTCGGCGCTGGAGGAATGAATGGGCTTGCCCTTGATGACACACAGAGTGGTTTGATTGGATTTGGCGCGCTTGTTTCGATTATAGGATTATACTATATTCTCTCTTCAAAGAAAGTGGATAAGCTTTTCCAATTATCTGAGTTATTCACATGGGTTGCAACCATGGCCGTAATGGTAGGCATTGGATATGCAATAGAATTTAACGAAACGTATTATGGCTTTGGATCTGCGGGTTCCCCGCCTGATGGGGGTGCTGGTTATCTTTACGATATGGCATATAGTGATGGTCACCTGTTGTTAGCATTTTTCATGCTTCCACTGCTTGCGGGGATAATCCTTGTATTCATGCATGCTATCAAAGGTCAGGACACCCTGAAAAGTGTGACCGCCTATTTCATGGGTGCCGGTGTGACTTTCGGTTCATTCGGGGTTGTTATCTTTGTGATGACGCTGTACTGGTATGTAGAGGCATTTGGAATTGCACTGCTTATAATTGCCATACTGCTGATGGTGATCTCGCTGGGCAGGTCTCTATTGCCAGATCTTAAGGCCCTTAAAACCGTTAAAAACTGATATTAATTTCCCACCTTTTTTTTTCTACGGATTAATAACCACAATACAAAACAAACAGAACCGGTATTTTCTTGCTTTTCGAGACATTTCCTCAAGCATTGAAGATTCTTTTCCACCGCTGAAGTTATGGGACTCTGGGCAGAGTTTCCCGAATCATAAGTTCCGCATTTGAGGCACGGTTTACCCTGAATTTCATCGTTAATTAAAAGAATCCGGGAAGAATTAATGTCTGTACATGGTTGATTATATACTAGTGGATACTGAGCAGGCAGATCAGGCAATCCGATCTCTGCGCAAGCGTAATCTGCTGAGGACCGATTCTAAAATCATCAGTAGAGGAAGTAGGGTTGGCATACCAGTCAAGGAGATTCCGCTTGAGATGAAGGATAAAGCTTTCAGGTCCGAAATTATCCCACGGCATATCAGCAGGTCTCCATATGAAATTGTAATGGATTACGCAACTGCCAATGGAATTCCAGAGGAAATTGTGCCCGATAAATGGATCCGGTATGGGGATTCCATAGTGTTAAACTTGACCGGCGAAGAATCTACACAGAGAAAAATAGCAGAATCATACGCAAGATCCGTTGGAGTCTCCTCTGTATATAGGGTAGATGGAAAGATAAAGGGAATTATCCGCGAACCAACACTCACCTTAGTTTTTGGTCCAGGTGGACCCATAGCGCACCTGGAAAACGGCATAAAGTTTGTGTTTGATCCATCAATGATAATGTTTTCTCCCGGCAACGTAAATGAGAGGGTTTCAATGAAAGGGTTCAATGCTGCCGGCAAGAGGGTGCTGGATATGTTTGCTGGCATTGGCTATTTCTCTCTTCCTCTGGCTAAATACCAGAATCCGTCTGTCATAAAATGCTGTGAGATAAACCCGGTATCGGCGGATTACCTACGCAAAAGTGCTGTAGCAAACAAACTTTTGGAAAAAATAAGCATTTTTAACGGCGATTCACGCCTGCTAAAATCAGATTCACTTTACGATATCATACTCATGGGCAATTTTTCTTCTACTGCCTTCATCGTAAAAGCACTCAGCCTGATAAATAATGGCGGCCTGATTGTGATGCATCATCTGGTCTCCAAAGAGCGATTAAAAACAGTGCACGCTGACATGATCAGGCGAATCTCAAGGCTTTCTTTTTCAGCAAAATTGGTAGATACTCACATCGTTAAATCAGTGGGACCAAATTATTACCATGTCAGCACAACTTTCAGTATAGATAGGCTTCAGTAATCGCCTTCCAAGTATTGCACCATTAATTAGTCGCGTAAGTATAAATATAATAAAGGGTTATTACGAGGCAGATGTTTAGGAACAGGAATAGTTACAATAAAAAAAATAGTATAAAGAACCGAAATTATAGGGATGACACCTCCGGCAAAGCAAGACCGAAGAGAGTGAAGAAACTAGACATGAGGAAGACGGATGAATTCAATTTCATGCTTGGAAAGATAGTAGAGGATCTTCCTGACAGCATACGCGGGGCAATAAGAGGGAGCATTTATTCCATTGCATCCAAGACAGGTTCAAAGGAAGCAAAGGAATTCATAATGAAAAAGCGAGAGGAAGGCATTATCGAGGACAAGATGGAACAGAAGCTAATAGATCTGGTTTTTGATTATAGCAAATTCAGATGAGCTCAGATATAGAAGAAATTAAGGTCAGGGTGGAAAAGTACATCAGGATCGAAGAGGAGGCACTTTCTAAATTACGTACAGCATCCCCCGGTAACTCATTCGGAGGCCGGATTGCGGCAAATTTCCTGGAAATGATAAACAGCTATTTTTCTGATGCAAAACACTTCTATGATCAAGGAGACTACTTAAATGCCTTTGCGGCATTGAACTACTCATACGGCTGGATAGACAGCGGAATTAGAATCGGTATATTTGACGGCGGGGAAGACCATCGTCTATTCACCCTTCTGGAATGAATATACGAAAACCCGGCCTTAGAAATGTTTAATAATATTATTTAAATCAGCTGTACACACCGAATGCTGAACAGACAAATTCTTCAGGCTTGGAACAAGCTTGGTTTGTATGGTAAGCAGTTGAAAACCATATTAAGAAAGTGAAGGCTGGTTAAATGAGTGATACTGAAAAAACGAATCAGGATAGTTTCCTGTACATAGTTAGGATAGCTAACCGTGATCTAGACGGCGAGAGGTCGGTTTACCTTGCTCTCTCGGACCTTAAGGGAATCGGTCACAGGCTCGCTAGCATTATAGTAAATACATTGGATCTTCCAAAGGATAAGCGTATAGGGGATCTTTCCGAGGAACAGATTGAAAAGTTGAGGGAGTATGTCGAGGAGAAAGAATACGATGACATTCCCGACTGGGCGCTGAACCACAGACGAGAGATAGTTTCAGGTAAGAACCTGAACCTGGTTTCAAATGATCTCGAGATCCAGGTGCAGGATGACACAAACGCGATGAAGAAGATGCGTTCCTACAAAGGCGTAAGACATGAGAAGGGTCATAAAGTTAGAGGTCAGAGAACCAGGTCCAATGGAAGAAGAGGACTTGCCATTGGGGTTGTAAAGAGCAAAGAAGGTCCGCAACAGTAAGGTGATTATGAATGGGTGATCCTAAATTTCCGCATAAGAAGTATTCCGCCCCCAGACATCCATGGGAAAAGACAAGGATAGACGAGGAGAAGGAAGTCGTAAACAAGTATGGGTTAAAGAACAAGAGGGAGCTCTGGAGAACGCAGTCGATCCTTGAATCATTCAGGGCCCAGGCACGATATCTTCAGGCTAAAATAAGGTATAATGATGAAAAGGCGCTGAACCAGTTCCAACTGATGATAAGGAGACTTAACAGATTCAGTATACTGGGCAACAACGCTTCTCTTGACGATGTACTTTCACTTAACGTCGAAAGCATTCTTGAACGCAGATTCCAGACGCTTGTGGTCAAGAAGAACCTTGCCAGAAGCCCTAAACAGGCAAGGCAACTCATTACGCATGGTCACATTTTCCTGAACGGAAGGCGCGTCACGATTCCAGGAATCCTTGTCGAGGGAACAGAGGAAGAATCCATCGGGTATTCAGTAGGTTCACCCCTTCTTGATGAACTGCACCCCATAAGGCAGAGCATACTGGGTAATGAGGTGCATGAAGAACAGCCTGAACAGGAAGCTCCTCCTGCAGAGAAGGAAGCTGAAGTAGAGGAAAGTGAAAAACAATGAATAAAACAGGAGTAGCCCATATATTTGCCTCACAGAATAATACTATAATTCTTGTCACGGACACAACTGGTGCTGAAACTCTGGCAAAGGCAACTGGCGGCATGGTTGTAAAGAACGACAGGGATGAATCCAGTCCTTACGCTGCAATGAAGGCAGCGGATCTTGTTGCCGAAAAGCTGCGTGAGAAAGAGGTTACTGAACTCATAATCAAGGTCAGAGCCCCGGGGGGGAATAAGTCAAAGATTCCAGGTCCAGGAGCACAATCAGCCATAAGAGCTCTATCCAGGGCAGGATTCAGGATACTCAGAATTGAAGAAGTTACCCCGGTTCCGCATGATGGGACAAAGAAGAAGGGAGGAAAAAGAGGCAGGAGAGTCTGATTTTCATGCCGCTTAAAATTATTGAGTTAAAAGACAACTTTGCAAGATTCTCTATCACGGATATTACGCCCTCAATAGCTAATTCTCTCAGGCGAACACTGATAAATGACATACCGAAACTTGCGATAGATAAGGTTACATTTCACCATGGGCAGATCAGGGACGTGGATGGAAACGTTTACGATTCCTCGCTCCCACTTTTTGACGAGATCGTCGCTCACAGGCTTTCACTCGTGCCGCTAGTTTCTGACCTCACAATGAATTTCAGGGATGAATGTTCCTGTGGAGGCAAGGGATGCTCTCTTTGCACCATGACATACTCCATAAACAAGAACGGACCGGCCACAGTTATATCAGGCGACATTCAGCCCATAGGAAATCCCGACCTCAAACCCGCAGATCCGGATATACCAATAGTCAAGCTCGGAAAGAGCCAGGCCATGATCGTAAGTGCGGAAGCAATACTGGGGAGGGCAAAGGATCATGCCAAATGGCAGGCCACATCAGGTGTCTCTTACAAGTACCACCGGGAATTCAACATTAAAAAGGCAGATTTTGAGAGGTGGGAAGAATTCAAGATAGCCTGCCCGGAGTCGGTTCTTAAGGAAAATGACGAGAATATAACGTTCACAGATGATTTTCCCTGCAGAAAACTTTCTGACCTTTTTGAGCAGAATACAGTTAGAATAGTCGAGGACGACACCAGGTTCATCTTCAAGTTTGAAACAGACGGATCGCTGAAGGCCATAGACGTACTGAATTATGCCCTTAAGAGAATCCCACAGAGACTGAACGTTCTGCTTGACAGCATGGCTGCTGCTGATTAGTTTACCTGGGATTTTATCCATTATTTTTTTCGATTTAGACATTATTATATACGATTCTACGCTGATTGGTTCAAGTATATGGACACCATTTTCGAGTTATTCGTAAGCGTGGGAATCGAGATCATGGAGAAGATAGAGGAAACCGAATCTCCACCTTCATGGATGCAGATCACCGGAATGGGTGCCGACGGAACTCCAACAAGATATATAGACAAGCTGAGTGAGGATATATTCCTGAAGGCAGTTGACGAAAACGATCTCCCATATAATATAGTCAGCGAAGAGGCGGGTTTTATAGACAGGCATTACGAAAAAAACCTGGTTGTGGATCCGCTTGACGGAACCTTCAATGCTCAGGCTGGCATTCCATTTTATTCCATCTCAATTGCAATCACAGGTAGCACTATTACGGATAGCGAGAAGGGTTTTGTTATGAACTTGTCAAACGGTGAATATTTTTACTCAGATAAGGGAAAAGGAGCATACAAATTGAGCAGGAAAATCAGGACCTCAGGTGAGTCCAGGGGACATTTCTCATTCAGTTCCGGCTACGCATCAGATCCACTCGGTAAAAAACTGCTTAAGCACGCAACAAAAATCAGGACACTTGGCTGCGCATCACTTGAGCTTGCAACTCTGGCATCTGGCGGGATTGACCTGGTAGCTTATATCGGCAAGAACAATCTGCTGAGAAATATCGACGTCGCGGCCGGGATCGCAATAGTGAGGGAAGCGGGCGGCATTGTCACGGAAAAAGATGGAAGTCCGTTTGACATGGACATGAATGTAAGTACCAGGAAGAATATGCTGGCATTTTCCAACGAGGAACTGCTGAAGGTGACTTTTTGAAGATAGCGTTTGTGATCAGGAGAGACTGCATCAGGTGCGCAAACATAGTGAAGAGGATAATAGAGATCTTTCCCCCGGAATGGGAGGTGGAATTCGACACTGATACAGCAGAGCTGGTCGGAAAGCCGGGAAAGGAAATAAGCGAGATTTCTGCTGACATTATAATAACAATAGGCGGTGACGGGACTGCCCTGAGGGCTTTACAGATGACCAATGGGCCGATACTGGGGATAAACATGGGCGGACTTGGATTCCTGACGGAAATTGAAATTGGTGAAATTGAGAGATCAATTTACCAGATAATACGGGGAGAGTACAAGATTACAGATAGCATGAAGATTGACGTCATGCTCAATGGAATCAAGCAGGCCGAATGCACAAATGAAGCTGTGATTTATACGGGCAAGGTTGCAAAATTAAGAAAATTCAATGTTTATGTTGGCAAGAACTTCATTGAAGGTACCGGAGCCGATGGAGTTATAGTGGCTACTCCGATGGGTTCAACATCATATTCGTTCAGCGCAGGGGGCCCAATACTCCTTCCAGCATTAAATGCAATGGTGATATCATATCTGGCACCATTTGGTTCAAGGACCCGGCCACTGATTGTTCCTTCAGGTGAAACCATCGCCGTTAAGCAGATCGGCAAGGAGCAGGATGGGATCCTCATTCTTGATGGGCAGATCCAGGTTCCTCTTAAGCACGGTGACATTGTGGAAATTTCTGTCTCCAAGAATCGGGCAAGATTCATATCACTGAAGGGGACATTCTATGAGAAACTCCGGGAGAAACTGATAAAGCTTGTGGTCAATTAGAAGAAGAACCCTGAGAATGATCATGGAAGCATCCAAGGATTCAATGCCAAAAGAATTCGGGGCGTATTTGCGTGCCGAGAATCATATAATTTATGAAATTTCTATTCTTCCCGGCACAATACAGGGAGACAGGCATACAATATTCCAGACTTACAACAAGCCCATAGACTTCTCTATTGTTGGCAGCGTGCATTCCCACCCCTCCGGTGTTACAAGGCCATCTGATGCAGATGTGCGCATGTTCCAGAACAGCGGTCCGATTCACATTATAGTAGGATATCCATTCGGGATTGAAGATTTTTCAGCATACAACCAGAGTGCGCAGAAAGTAAAAATCGATGTGATATAGGGAGCGGATCTATTGCACAGTAACCTGCCAGTCAAGGTGCGCGAATGATAAATTTCATCACTGGGAAGATCTTTTCCTGCCAGCAAGTTCTTTGTCTTCCCTCTCGTAGTCATCGTATCCGATAAGGTCGTAGAAGGACTCACGGGACATTATCTTATCCATGAAATCGCGCTGGGTGCCATGTTTGTATAGATCGTCATAAACTGTCTGTGCAGTCTTCATGAATGCCCTGAATGCTGTTAGTGGGAAAATCACCATCCTGTATCCTGCTTCCTTCAACTCAGCTGCTGAAAAAAGGGGGCTCCTTCCAAATTCTGTCATGTTAGCCATAAGAGGTCCTCTTGCTTTCCTTGCAAAAGTTTTGAATTCATCCATTGTTTCAAGCGCCTCCGTGAAAACGACATCCGATCCGGCCTCAAAGTATGCATTAGCCCTTTCAATGGCGTCATCAAGCCCGTTGACTGATCTGGCATCTGTCCTCGCTATAATGACAAAGTCTGGATTTTTCCTTGCATCAACCGCTGCCCTGATCTTGCTTATCATGTCCCCCGTCTCAATCAGCCTCTTTCCCTGAAGGTGTCCACACTTCTTGGGTAGCACCTGATCCTCAATATGTATAGCCGAGGCACCTGCCCTCTCCATGATTCTCACCGTGCGGGTGACATTTAAGGTCTCCCCGAATCCCGTATCCACATCAACTATTAACGGGGCAGTTGTCACGCTGGTGATCCTGTCAACTTCATCGGCAACTTCTTTCAGTGTGGTGACAGAGAGATCAGGAAGGCCCATGGAACCAGCAACTCCCGAGCCCGATAGGTAAGTTGACCTGAAACCGCTTCTCTGCGCTATGATGGCAGACATTCCGTTAAATACGCCAGCAGAAAAAACAAAACCCTTTTCAATCTGCTTCCGGAGGTCTCCTGGACCAAGGTTAATATTATCTCTCATTATGGACATTTTTCATGACCTCCAGCAATTCAGTTACATCGCTCCTGTCAAAGCGTTTCGCTATGTTAACAATCTCGGCAGCGCTTCTTTCGCTCATGACCCTGTTTCCCTTCAGCAGGAGGTCGTCCCAGCTGTAAGGCTTCCTGTGATGTCCTTTGGGCACCTCCAGTTCCTCGGTCAGTGTCTGCTTGTCAGTTTCAACAATGATCTTCACTGGCAGGAATTCAGGGTACATCTTGTTAAATCTGTCAGTAACAGTGAAGGTCATCTTGTCTATGGCTGCCAGTATTTTTGGGTCTTCAAGATAATGACTGCCGTATGAATCAGGCGTGGGATCTCCATATAACAGGGAATATGCAATGAGGTACGGCATGCTGTGATCCGCTGTTTCCTTTGTCTTCGGTCTCAGTTTCTCAGGATCCTTGATTATTATCTTGTTTGCTACATCGAAGGTTTCAACCGAAATCTTCCGGATTCCTCCGCTGAGCTTCCCACGTATCCTGAGTGCAGCTTCCACTGCGCTCATGGCGTGATATTCCACGGGATAGTTCTTTATCATTGTTTTCATTACACGTTTCTTTCCCAGTGTCAGGTTAAGGGTACCAGAGACCTGCTTGACGAAGCCCATTTCGCCAACGAATATCGGGGACGGTCCTGTGAAGCCGTTCAGAGTGAGGCTTGCAGCAAATACGCTGTTTCTTGTGGCATCCGCAGCTGTGCAGCCTTTCCACATGCTCAGTTCCCCGGCCCTTGTCTGCCTCATGCTTATGTTATTGTTCAATCCAAGGCTCATCAGGTTCTCGAAGCGCTCTTCGTTCATATCAAGCAGGTGACCCAATCCGGCTGAGGATGATAGGGATATATAAGTCACGTGATCCCAGCCTCTATCCCTAATTGATACTGCATCGGAAAGTGCCCCAACCACCTCGTATGCCACGTCAATAGCGCGGATGATGTCATTCCCTGAGGATTCAAAAGGCTCAGCCATGGCCAGAATCGGTGGAATATTGTCAGATGGATGTAAAGCCTCCCTGGATAGGTATGTATCACTGTAATCAAGGTATCTCGTCATGGAGCCGTTTATGAAAGTTGCAGTTTCCGAAGAGGCCCTGTCTCCGGTAAAGAAAATGGTAGAGTTGTATTTGCCCTTGGACGGGAGAAGAGCTTTTCTTTCAATGGAAATCGGTTCGGAACCAGATGCAGCATACGCGACGAAGATGGAATCAGCAATCCTCTTCTTTATCTCGTCCATTCTCTGGGAGTCCAGCCCACTGCTTCTTAAATCTGACGAATAATTGTATATGTCACTTACTACCGGATCCATAATATGGGAATACCCAGATTCTATAAATAGGAAAGCACATTCGTTTGATCCGGCTGGTTTAACAATCCAGTAAAATAATAGTCCAGCCGGGTTTCCGAGAAAATTTTATATTTACTTAAAATGTTGTCGAACATGTGCGAGTGTCAAAATCCGTGCTGACAAGGAATGTCCTTCTGATCTCTTTCTCCGCCTTTTTTGCGGACCTGGGGTATCAGGCCGTCATAGTCGGCCTTCCACTCTTTCTGGTCGTGGTGCTCGGTGCCCCTGTTTACATTTACGGCATGGCAGAAGCCCTGAATTATGGAGTAGGATCAGTATTTGCATTCATTGGCGGCAGGCTGAGTGCCAGGTTTGGAAGTAAAAAAATAGCCATACTTGGGAACTCGCTAATACCAGTGCTTTCGTTTACAGGATTCGCAGCCACTGTACCGGAAGCAATCGGAACATTCGCAGGTGGGTGGTGGTCCAGGAATTTCAGGTCTCCGGCAAGGAGAGCCATGATGAGTGAAACAGTAGAGGATGAAAACAGATCCAGGTCATATGGCCTCCTTCACGGGCTTGATGTTGGAGGAGGGCTGGTTGCAACCCTGCTGTTCATTGCAATGATCTCTCTTGGCTACAGGTTCAGATTAATTTTTCTTCTAACGGCAGTCCCTCTTATCATATCCACCCTGCTTCTAGTAGCGGTAAGAACAGGACCCGGGCGGGCCAGTAAACTCGATGACGGTCAGGGGAACAACAACTCTACATTCAGGGGAGTAATAATCGCTTCCGCACTCTTTGGGTTCAGCTATTATAGCATGGGCTTTCCAATACTCACAGTGGCAACCGCAACTGGCAGTTTTGAGCTGGGAGCATTAACATACACGGTATTTCTTGCAGTTTCCGCAGCTACAGGATTCGTGATGTCAAGGTTCAGGTTCAGGCTCGAAATCCTCCCGCTGGGGTTGCTTGGGTATATACTTGCGGGGATCGGTGCACTTTTTTTTGCACTTACCATCATTTACGGTCTCGGACTGCCTATCTATTACGTTTCAATAGTGATAATAGGAATTGGAAGCGGCTTCACGGAAATATTTGAGCCAACAATAATCTCAAAGGTTTCATCAAGCGTTGGGAGAGGAATGGGCTGGCTTTCAGCTTCACGTAGTGCAGGCTTGTTTGTGGCAAATCTGGTCATGGGCGCTTTATATTTTGTCAACCCTGCGTACGCATATATCTACGCCTTCGCAGTTTCAGTCACCGCCGGGATATTAGTTATTATTTCAGGCGCGGGTTACGACAAAGGAATCAGATCCAGTGATCTCCCATGAGTGCCATTTCCCAGAATTTAAGTTCGAAATTAGCCGCCATCCTGAAAATTTTTTCATCCCTGGGATCATGAGAGGCCAGTCCGTCATATACGGCGATAAGATCCTCTATGGACTCTTTCTGTTCTGTTGATCCATAATAGCTGAACCATGGCTTGTATTTGCTGTGTGCCGTCTTATTGTACCTGGTTCCGATCTGGTAGTATGTGACTGAGCATGGGAGTATGGCTGCCAGAGCATTGCTTGGGATGTACTGGCTGCAGGCTTTGTAGAGGAAGGAAACATAAGAAATGTTGGTCATAGTGGGTGCTTCGTATACATCAGGTCCTGTATTATTTATTTCTCCGAGGCTGCTGAGAAGCTGGTGATGAAACATGTATTCATCAAACATGCTCTTCGAGAGGGAAAGAAGGGTTTGCGAAGCTTCCGCGGTATCCATGCGCGAGGAAAGGACAGCTAAGCTACCTGAATGTTCCTTGAGAAAGAGACGATCCTGAACAAGAAACCGCATAAATTCGCTGCTCTTGAGCGACCCGTCATTCATGGAAGATACAAATTCGTTTTTCACAATCATGTCTATGATATCGCGGTTTTTTCCAATTATTTCATTAAAAGTGTCAATCAAGCTATTGATTATATCTCTTTATTATTAAATCTGATTGTAGTGCATCCAAGTTCCATGAATTATAATGCCGACTTCCTGTATTTACCAAAGAACAACAGATCGTAAACGATCTTTGATCCCCCTGCAACGATAAACAGGAGCGGAGGATAGAATTCCAGGATGGCGCCTCCTATTGCCGGCCCCGGGATCTGGAAAAAATTTCTCACCATCACAAATCTTGCGTTGCTTTGGATTCTCTGTTCCTGCGGTATCAGGGTATTAGTGAAACTGTCTCTTGCAGGAACATCCATCTGACTCGTGGTCTGGCGAAGATACAGGAATATCTGGCCAAGGATGAATGAGTGTATGATCGGAATCATGACAAGGAAGACGTTGCTTATGAGATGCGTATAAACCATTGTCCTGACCAGCCCCATGCGATTTGATATGACTGAGGACAGTATGATGGAAATTGCCGTAACAATGTTTACGAGGATGAAGATGAAACCTATCTGTGAAAGTGTTGCAGCATATACTATCTTGAACCAGAGCGTGATCATGGATGTAACAACGAGCCCGCCTCCAAGTGAGTCGATGGAAAAGAGCCATGTGAGTACGGAAACATCCTGGTTCTTCACTTTTCGCTCCTGTCCAGAAACTTTCCTCTTGATATTGAGTGGAATCAGTACTAATCCATAAGAAACAAATTGCAGGAGGGAGAGGAAGAAGCATAATTCATAGAATACCGGTATGTTTGCATCATAGAAGAAGAAAATGGAAGCGGATGCAATGGCTGCGGATGCATAAGAGCCAAAGTTGTAGATTGAGAATGCAAAATTCTTGCTTCTCCTTTCACCCTCGTTCATGCTGATTGAATACTGCTCCACTGCCTGGTTGTGAGTAAAATCCCTGCCAGATAGCGGGATTCCCCCTAACACTATGGCAGCAATGTAGAAGGTTATGCCATGGAACATGAAGAGAAGGAAGAGAGCAGAGGAGAAGAGGGCGCTGAGAACAAGGAGCTTCGGTTTTTCTCCGATTCTCAGGCGGGAGAATCCGTAAACGAAGATCGTGGACGAGATCCCGCTTACCATGATTATCAGGGCAATGTAGATGGCCGAAATCCCAATGCCAGACAGATAGTACGGCGCCGTTAATGCGAGTATGGAGAAGACGAATGTTCTTGTTGTGCGGTTAAGGGATAGCATTGCCGTGGAAAGACGCATCGTATCCCTAACGCGCAATGATATTAAAACTGTACTCGTTCTATGATTAGTCTCCTGTGGTGCAGTTACCCCACAATTCCCATATAGTTTTATTAATCAATTTTGAATATGTTTGAAGGCCGTAAATGATCCTGAATTTTTCTAAAGGGAAGATCGTTGTATCAGGAGCGGATTCAGCACAAACCAATGCCCAACATGCTGATGTGCAGTCAGCTGTTCCAGGATACATGTATACTGAAATAAAGTCACGATATCCTGAAGCCACCGATAGGGTGTTTCCTGAAGATTCCGCTCTCAGACTGAAGATGAGGGATAAACTCCGCCCTTATCAGCTGGAATCAATCGACCAGTGGGAGAAGAACGGTTGCAGGGGCATTATAGTCCTTCCTACTGCGGCCGGCAAGACCCACATAGGAATGGAGGCAATCTCAAGGCTCTCCACCACAACGATAATAATCGCTCCGACATTAGAATTGATCGCGCAGTGGCGGGAAAAACTTGCTGAGGTATTTGATACAGAGATAGGCCAGATCGGTGGCGGTATAAAAGAGATAAAGGATATCACGGTATGCACGTATGACTCGGCCTACCTGATGGCAGATACCATAGGGAACAGGTTCAAGTTCCTCCTTATTGATGAGGTTCACCATCTCGCATCTGAGCAGTTCAGGCAGATTGCCGTAAAGTTCGCTTCGCCGTTCAGGATGGGTCTTACCGCTACGTATGAAAGAAGTGACAAGCTTCATGAAACCTTGCAAGACGTCATGGGAGGGAAGATATTTGAACTGGGTTATGAAGAACTGAGCGAATACATTGCTGACTACAAGATCGTCAGGATTCCAGTCAGCCTGACCCCTGAGGAAATAGAGGAGTATGAAAGGAACAGGGAAATATTTGTTAATTACCTGAGAAGCCATAGCGTGAAACTTGCAGGCCCATGGGATTTTGAGAAATTTATCATGCGTTCATGGTCAAGGGAAGGTCGAGATGCACTGAATGCGTGGAGGAAGGCTCGTGACATAGCATTCAATTCCCGCGTCAAGATCGACGTTGTGCGCTACGTCATGGGGAAGCATCCTGGTGAGAAGATGCTTATTTTCTCTGAAGATACAAATACCGCATATTTGATGTCAAGGGAATTCCTCATACCTGCACTGACCTATCTTACTCCCGCCAGGGAAAGGAAGAGGTACCTGGAAATGTTCCGGAACGGCGAGATAAACGCGATGGCAGCTTCAAGAATACTTGACGAGGGAGTTGATGTTCCTGACGCTTCAGTGGCAATCGTCCTCAGCGGGTCTGGAAGCACGAGGCAGTTCAGGCAGCGCCTGGGCAGAATACTCCGTCCCGGGGATTCAAAGAAAAGTACAATGTACGAAGTTGTTGCCAGGGGAACGTCGGAATTTGGCACATCCAAAAGGAGGCGAAAAGGTGTTCCCGACAGATCTGATGTTGGTTAGGCGAAAAAAGAACGGACTCGTCTTCCCCGTCTTCCTGACAAAGGACCAGATGCAATACTGTACCGATGTCAATTCGGTCTTCCAATCATGTGTGGGAAAGAGGTCAGGGGATATAGATCGGGAAATAAAAGACCTCGAATCCAGGGCAGAAAACCATAAAATAGTCAGGGCGCTGGCCACGATTGTATTACGGAAATCATTATTTGTTCCCCCATCCCGGATCCCTGCGACAGAGATCAGGGATTACCTGTTCACGAAGGCAAAGTTTCCGGCATATCGTCCGGAGGACAGAGATTCTATTCTCAGGGAAGCAGCATCACATTTTGGGGTATCCACTGAAGAGGTAATTGCTGGAATGTATGGAGACAAGGATACTGAGCAGGTAATGGAGACCTGTTACACGATACCGGATGAGGAACTGGCTAGGGAATTCAACATGGAAATGCTGGAAACTGTGCTTTCCAAATCTATCAGCCTTATTGTCAGAAACATAATCGACTGGCAGGAACTGTCAACTCGTGCAAGAATGGCCGGGATGGCTCCGAAACCCATCTTGGAGGGTGGCAAGGTACGCGGAATGCTGATCAACACTCAGACCTCAAGACATGCAAGGGGAAGCGGGAGCTCAAGTACCATATCTGATATCATCAGATTTGTGCTGTCCAGACCAACCTGGACCATTGAAGCTCAGGTTTCCATAGAAAACAAGACATGGGGGAGAAAGGACCAGCTCATGTTGACGCTTAATGAAAGTGCATCTTATTACCTGCAGGAAAGGATTGTTGCACCAGCCATTGAAATACCGCCGTGGTTAACACTTTCCAGGACAACGTTGAGCCTTGGGGAAACCGTCTATATGCCCTGTTTCGAGGCAAATATCTCGGGGAAATCCGTTTACGTATTCATATCTGGGGATACTTCAGAAGCAGACGACATCGAAATGTCCCATAAACTGGAAATGGCGGGAATAGATTTTGTCGTTGCATGCCCGAATGCATCTACCCGTCAGCAGAGAAAGGGCTGGTACTATTTCAAAGGTTCAATAAACTGGGATCAACTCAAGGAATCTATAACGGGTACAGAAAAGAGAAAGAAAATTGTATCAGGGACAGCAAAATCCGTGAAACTTGAGGACGAGATCGACGAATCAACGATTAAAGAGCTGAAGGTGAATATCGATCGCCTGTATCCAGACTCAGTCAAGATAATAGACTACATAGAGTCAAGGGGACTGGTTGCAGGTCGCGTCCTAAACGCCCTGGGCTACAAGGTCAAATGGAAAGGGCTCGACATGATAGTGTCCAGATGAACTCATTTCTCACGTTAATGGGCGGCAGTAAACATTTATTAGGCACTAAATATACTATACGGTGTGGTCGATAAAATCCCGGATATTAATTCACCGGATCGGATAAGGGTATTCGTTTCAAACTCATACCTTGACCGTTCCATGGCGATGAAAATCAGAAATCGCCTGGGTGAATACGGGATAAATGTGTATATCGCGCATAACGAACGCGATGTATCACCGATTTTATTGGAAAAGATACTTGAGAACATATCCACAACTACTGTATTTATTCCACTGCTCACCAGGAACTTCTTCTCATCCGAATGGACCATGCAGGAATGCGGAGCAGCTGTAGCCCTGGCAAAGTTAATAGTATCCGTTTCAGTCGAAGCAGAACCGGTTGGATATCTCGGGAAGTTCACCAGCATCAAGCCGTTGAGGGACCCTGATGGGTCAATAAACACTGAATCACTGTGCAATGAATTACTCAAGTTCCTTTATACTAAGGGAATAATAACAAACGACCATGTAATAAAAGGTTTCACGAACGCAATGACATTCACCGAAGCCAATTATGCGGCGGAGTTCCTGAAAGAGGTCGACGAAACAGACAGCATATCAATCGAGGAAGCTACAAGACTTTTCACAGGCTCTATGGATAACCTCATCCTCAAGGGTAGCTTCAAAGCTTCAAAGATTCTTACGGAAATACTGGAAAAGTATAAAGGAAGCCTTTCGCGTGAGACAATTGAGCAACTTTCCCAGAAGAAGATCCTCTGATTGTATGCGCAGCTATATCCGTCAGAATGTACGCAAATGCCGGACAGAAAAGTTAAATAACCGGATTGTGAATAGTATTATCGGTCATAATGGGCAAGAGAAGATTTGGCAAAGATGACCTGGAAGAAGTGGCCAGCTACGACGAACTCGAAAGAACAATTTTTGGAGACGATGAAAATAAAAGGAAGAGAGGTTCAGGGAACAATTCTCGTCCTGTCCCTAGGAAATAGGGTTGCTTCCCTGATGTTCTGAAGGTTGCAAAGTATCATTACCAGCCTTTCAAGACCAAGACCGAATCCGGCATGTGGAGGCATTCCATACCGGAAAGCCCTTATATAGAAGTCGAAGTCTTCGGGCTTTAATCCTTTGCTTAAAAATCTTTCAGTCAGGAGTTGGGGATCATGAACTCTCTGCGCTCCCGACGTTATCTCTTTTTCATTAAACTGCAGATCAAACGAATTTGATATATCGGGGTCTTCCGGGGATGGCATGGTGTAAAATGCCCTCAGCGACGATGGCCACTCCGTTATGAAATAGAATCCAGGGTACTGTGTTCCAATTTCCCGAAGTTGATCTGGCGAGAAGTCCTCCCCGAATTTCACTTCAATTCCCTTGTTTTTTAGGAATGAAATGCACTCCCTGTAACTTATTCTTGGAAACGGGACTTCCGGAATTTCCATCTTTATTCCTGCAGCCTCTATCTCAGCACCCAGCTCGGAAACTGTTTCCTGTATTCCAGCCCTCACGGCATTTTCGAGCATGTGCATGGCATCGTTGTGGTCTGCAAAACTCATCTCTATATCCACGGACGTGAATTCATTCAGGTGTCTCACAGTATTATGCTGCTCTGCCCTGAATGCCGGTCCTACCTCAAAAACTCTGTCAAGTCCAGCAGACATCATTATTTCCTTATAGAGTTGCGGTGATTGGTTAAGATATGCGCTCTTCTCAAAGTACTTGACAGCAAAAAGGTCGGCTCCGCCTTCTGTGGCAGCCGCGACTATCTTTGGAGTGTGAATCTCTACAAAATTCTTCGAGTGGAAAAAAGTCCTGATGCCCCAGAGCATGACGCTTTCTATCCTGAAAACAAGTGCATTTTCCTTTTTCCTGAGATCAAGGAACCTGTTATTCAGCCGTGTTTCGAAATCTGCAGATACAGGATCAGTAATCCCGAGGGGAAGAGGCTTCTCCGCCCTGTTCATAACAGTAACGCTTTTCGCCAGTATCTCCCTGTTGCTCGTGCTCTTGCTGTTCTCAGGTATAATCCCTGTGACGCAGATCACAGATTCTCTCTCAAGCTGCCTCACTTCACTGAGGTTTAGTATGTTGTTTTCCGGCTTTAGTGTTACTTGTACAGTACCTGTGTTATCTCTCAATATTATGAAAGCGATATTTTTCAATCCTCTTATTTCCTGGATCCAGCCGCAGACCTTCACTGTAGAATTTGAAGGAGCATCCTGCACTCTTCCGATATAGGTCCTGTCCATGACACCGTAAAGTCATTTCCACATATAAAAAATAGCTAAATGAGCCTGTGATCGTCAAAGTGTACCGGACTAAGCTGTAAAGTTAAATCCTTATAATCTAATTTGGATTGTGGAATATAATGAAAATTGGTCGCGTAGTCCTTTCTATGTTGATCCTTGCATTCATGGTCTTTCTCATAGTACCGTTGCATTCCGGTGCGCAGCCACAGGTGGCCTCAAAAAACCTGATGATAATAAATCTTGATGAGGCGATAGATCCGGGATCAGCCAGCATGATCACTCAGGCACTGTCGCCTTCCAACACGGTTAACACAGCCGCAGTTGTCATAAGCATGAATACGCCCGGTGGGATACTTAACAACATGATCCAGATGGTCGATGCTATAAATGCAACGGAGGAAAGAGGCATCCCTGTGTATACTTACATTATTCCTGATGGCATGGGGGCCTCTGCTGGATCGTACGTTGCTATGGCATCTACCGGCATTTACATGGGCCCAGGCTCATTCATAGGTCCTTCAACTCCCATAGTTGTCGGAGGGACAGCTCTGGAGCAGAACCACACTGAGGCTGCAATGTTCTCGCTGATGCAGTCCATGGCATCTGCACACGGCAGGAATGCAACTGCGGCCGGAATAATGGTAACCCAGAATTATGCCTATAATTACACCAGTGCTATATCTGTGCACCTGGTGGATGGAAGCGCGACAAACCTCACGGTATTTCTCAAAGATGCGGGACTTTCATCGTACCCGCAGACAATCGTGAATCCATCTGTTTATGACAATTTCCTCAGCTTCCTGAGCAACACATATGTGGACGGAATACTGATCCTGGTTGGTGTCATAGCAATCCTGCTCGATCTTTACCATGGCACTATCCTTCTTTCTGTAGCTGGAGTGGTGATGATCGCTCTCGGGTTGATTGGAGCTGAAATCGTTGGCGCATCGCCGGTTGGCCTGGTATTCCTGCTGCTTGGTGCGGTGCTGATTATCCTGGAATTCAAGACGGGTCACGGCATTGCACTCATGGCAGGGGTGATAGTGGGCATACTTGGAGTATTCTTGCTAGCCTCACCATATCTTGCCGCAAATCAGTATGGCTATTCCCCAAGCCCAGTAAACAATTCCAGCATAATAGCCGCACTGATCATAGTATTTCTTGCTCTCGTGCTCGCTCTATACCTAAGAAAGCTGGTAAGATCGATGAAATCCAGGAAGTTCACGGGATCAGAAGCCCTGATCGGGTCTACGGGAATAACCAAGGATACCGTTGGAACGGAGGGGACCATCGCAGTTGATGGTGTCATGTGGAGAGCTGAGAGTGTAAACGGGGAGGAGATCCCTCCGGGCATCGAGGTGACGGTTATAAGAAGAGATGGACTGAAAGTGTACGTTGAAAGGGTGAAAAAGTAGACTCTAAATCAGATTTATAAGGAATAAGCCGATTAGAGCCTGTGTCACAATCCATACTTGGTTTTGACGTAGGTGGATCGAAGATCTCGGCGGTTTTAGGCGATGATTCAGGCAACATCCTCGCAAATGTCAGACGCCCAACAATAAAGCATCTCGGAAAGAAGAGGCTTGTCGAACAGCTGGTTGAGATGGGTAATGAGGTGATAAAGGATGCAGGGGTCAGCAGGATTGACAGCATCGGCATCCTTTTCGCCGGACTCGTCGACAGGGAGAATGGCGTGGTTCTATCATCTCCAAATATTTTAGGACTCAACAATTTCAACATTACCCATGAGATCGGGGCACGTTTCAACGTTCCTGTATACCTCGAGAACGATGCAACCGGGGCAACGATATCCGAGAGAATTTTTGGGGCTGGGAAAGGCGTAGACAATTTTGTATATATAACACTCAGCACGGGCATAGGGGGTGGGGCCTTCATCGACGGCAAGCTCTATAGAGGTTCCCACGGCCTTGCTGGTGAGATAGGGCACATGGTAATAATGTCCAATGGCCCAACCTGTGGATGCGGCAGGCGTGGCTGCCTGGAAGCGATAGCGGGCGGAAAAGGCATAGCAAGGAGGGTATCTGAAAACATAAGTGCGGTAAGGGATTCGCAGCTCTTTTCCGTAATGAAGCCCCAGGATATTGATGCACACGCTGTTTTCGATGCAAAGAAGCGCGGAGACATGTTCGCACAGCTTATAATTGAAGAAACTGTCTATTACCTTGCTGTGGGAATAGTCAACGTGATAAACATTCTGGATCCCGAAGTGATAATAATTGGAGGTGGAATTTCCCGTGCAGGAAACGATCTATTTGGTCCTCTGCGGGCTGCGGTTAAAGAAGAGATGAGGACTATGTACCGTCCTGTCAAGATCCTGAAAGCACTGGATAATGGATCGGATCTTGCAGCTATAGCCGTACCGATATACCGGGACCAGTGACTAAAGTCAAAAATTCAAAGCCCGCCGAAGACTTTCTTCTTTATAGATTTAGGCATTATCTTTGCAAGGGACATGTAACGTCCCACGGACCTGACACCATTTTTGTGAAGTTTTTTGTGAAGCAAATGGTGTTTCATCAGCCATGGCCTGATATCTGAGTCCCATTTTTGCTGATAGAGCAATGGATTGTTCGCGGCAGCTGCAATACCTGCCATCCTTCCGGACCAGAATGCTCCCTGAAGTCCTCCGGCGGTGGTGTTCAGTACGGCATTCACCATGTCACCCACATACATTGTGTTCCCGTCTATGACTTTCTGCACCGGTTCCGTTAATGGTATCTGGTGCGCCATGGTCTCTAGCAATTCTCCTTCAAGCTCCGGAAATTCTGTAGTAAATTCTGCAAGGACATCCTTAGGTGCTCTTCCGTTGTAAGGGTAGTAGCATACTCCTATCTTCCTTCTGTTCTCTCCATCGGCAAAATCCCAAAAATAACCACCGGGAGCCTTGTCGCTGAACCAGAGTATCATTTCGTAGTCGCCCCGCTTTGGCAACTTTCGAATCTCCTCATAAGCAACAAGCACTTTGTCTCTTGGAAGTATCATTCCCATGTTTGATTGCGGTCCGGCAGCCATGATAATAAATTTAGCGCTGAGCTTTTCATTATCGGTAATGACCACATCATCTTTCACTGAATTTACCCTGGTTTTCATCCTTATATTCAGCTTCCCGGAGAACTTTTCGGCAAGGTATCTCTCATAATCAGTAAAGTTGTATACCAGTCCCACAGTCTTGTCGAAGCTCATTGAAATGCTCTTTCCAGTATCGGTCCTGAAACTCATTGCGTGGATTTCGGACGCAATTATGCTTTTATCAGTTGGCATCCCGATTCGGTTTACCCATTCAAGCGATACCGCTCCGGTGGACCTTACAGGGAGTCCAATATCACTCTTCTTGTCAAGGATCACGTAGTTCTTTCCAGCTTTCTGAAGTTCTGCACCGGCAGCCATTCCAGAAGTGCCCGCACCAATTATAATCGCGTCATAGTCGTAACTCATACTTGCAGTCCACAGATTATGGAATAAGGATTATTAATACTGTTCTTCATCCAAAAAAGGTTAATCCTACGGGGCTTAATCTTTCCGGAGCCATTGTTTCTGGCATCCAGAAGATAACGACAAAGTGATAAATCTAAACGTGTGCCTGGAAAGCATAATCAAAAGACGTCGTGTTGAAAGAGGCTATTAGGGGCTGAGCTCAGATGAGGACAGGCCACTGTGCATGGCTCAATGCACGCATCACCTTGGACATGATTGCAGTTGTGAAGTACAGGGAAATCAATGGAAGCATAAGCTGAACAAGCCAGGGCAATAACCCGATTTTAGGTGCGTCTCTGCTTAAATTTTAACGGAAAAAATAAAAATGGTCTACCGGTTTCATTTCCCGATAGATTTAACAAGTGCGGAATATGCTTCGAGATACTCCAGTCCTTTCTTTGTGCCAAGTTCTATGTCAGCACTGCTGAGTTTTTTCAGGAGACTCTGCGTTTCCTCTTCCCTGCCGATGCCAATGTATGGAACGATTGCTTCCACCATCCTTGACGTGTATGCAGTTCCCGCGTATACCTTCCTCAACTCTTCAACAGCCATAGGTAGTGTATCAAACATGAATTTCCTGTTTGCCGGGTTCATTGCAGCTGCGACAAAAAATCTCATTATGTCCTGTTTCTTGATGTCACCGCTTGTTACCAACTGCATGACCCTTCCGGTGTTCTTTTCACCTGACAGGAAACCCATGGCAGAAATCAATTTCATCCTGTCCTCATCACTTTCCATTTTCCTGAAAACAGTTTCAATATCCGATATGCTGTTTAGGGTCAAAGCTGCCGAAAAAGCCACGCCAGTTCTGATATCAGGGTCGACTTTCAGGAAACCCTTGAACCTTGCTGAAGTCTCCTTAGCCCACTTTCCGTCCACTAGCGCGAGCCTCTGCCAGAGTTGTCCCCTGAGCACAGATGTATTCTCATCCTCACCAGTTTTCTTCTCACCGAGCCGGTTGACCTGTGCGCGGGTATATTCCTCTGCTATAGCTCTTATCTTTTCATTTTCAGGCATTATGAGGTGCAACTGGTTCAGGTCTCCGCTAATCTCATCGACAATGAGGTGGTTAGTGTCATTGAAGAATCCCCTGATGCGAGTTATGTAATCATCCAGCTTGATGATGCCTGACATGAGAAGTGCGTACTGGTCGTTGAGGATTCCCCATCGATCCAGATTTGAAAGCTTTCCTGATTTTGACATCACGTCCTTGAACAATTCATTACTGTAGTTGACTCTGTAAAAGCCGGTCTGGTTGGAGTTCAGCTTGACGAATCCACTGTATGGTAACTCCATTTTCCTTGACTCGAATAGTACGGAATCTGTCTTTCCATCCCTGACAACTGTCAGCGGAACGGGCCAGATTGTTTCGGATTTTGCTCCGTTGAGGAAGAACTGCCCCTGCTCGAGGGTCATCACATTTCCGCTCTTTGAAGCATGAATGGCGGGGTAACCCATCTTCTTTATCCATGCCTCCATTATCTTGGTTACTGGCAGTCTGGATATCTTCTCTATTGACTGCCAGAGATCATGTCCCTCAGCATTTCCATAGGATTTTTCCTTGAGATATGCCCTTATTCCGTCTCTGAAATTATCAGGTCCAGCATACGATTCGATCATCCTCAGAATACTCCCGCCCTTTCCATAACTGATCTCATCAAAAATCATTGCAACAGAAGTCGGATCCTTCACATCCACATCTATGGGATGGGAATTATGCAGTGAGTCACCAGTAAGAGCGCCCTCTGTCTCTGATATTAGGAAATCACCGAACATTTCCCATTTCGGGAAGAGGTTGTCTATAGTCTTGAACGACATGAACGTGGCAAAACTCTCGTTTAACCAGAGATCATTCCACCACCTCATTGTAACAAGGTCTCCAAACCACTGGTGTGCTATCTCGTGTGCTATAACCTCTGCGACCCTCTTCTTAACTGCGGTGCTTGTCGACTCATTCACGAGAAGCACGGATTCCCTGTATGTTATTGCTCCCCAGTTCTCCATGGCTCCAGCTGCGAATTCAGGAACCGCTATGAGGTGCATTTTCGGCAGAGCATACTTGATGTTGAAATACTTCTGGTAAAAATCAACAACCTTTATTGCTACCTCAAGTGGAAACTCTGTCGTGTTGAGATGGCCCTTCGGCGCAGTCAGTATGAAATCGACATTTCCGCTCTTCTTTATCATGCTGTCGAATTTTCCGACCCCGAGATAAAGGAGGTATGTCGACATTCTCGGGGTTTTGGCGAATCTGACAGCCTTTCTGCTGCCGTTCCTGGTCTCTGATTCTACCGGCATGTTTGAGATCGCTTCAAGATCCCCGTCTATGATCACAGTCAGGGAGAATTCTGCTTTGAAGCCGGGGTTATCAAGGCATGGAAACATCCTTCTCGCCCCGGTGGACTCGAACTGGGTTGTCAACATTGTTCCGGATTTTGCTTTTGCCTTGTAGAGTCCCACAAGAGCATCGTTTACCTTTCCCGTGAAATCTATATCTATTTCATTCTTTCCCCTTGAAGTCCCCTCTATCTTCAGTTCCTCATGTGAGTTATCATGGGAAAAACTTACAGCTTTTCCCTGTACTCTGACCTGAGATACCTGCAGGTCAAGGGCATTTATGATCAACTGTTCGCCATCAAGTGTAAGCCTGATCTTTTCCTTTCCCCTGTAAGTCATGTTTTTGTAGTCAATGTCCAGTTCCAGGTCGTAGCTATTGATTTCCATAAACACATAATGCTAAAGATTATAATAAGATTAGTCAGGTTAGTCCTTGCCGCTGGACTGTTATGGAACTTTTATATCAGCCGATTCAGTAACAGTCGCATGGTTGCAATTTCTGTCTCGAACGTTTCAAAGAGCTTTGCAGATTTTCAGGCTCTGAGAAACGTCTCCTTCTCCATAGAGCCCGGTGAAAGAGTAACGATACTTGGACCGAACGGAGCAGGAAAAACAACGATAATGAAACTGCTGATAGGTTTGCTAAGCCCGGATAGTGGAGAAATACTCATAGACGGGCACGAACCTACTTCAATAGAAGCCAGGTCTGTAGTTGGTTACCTGCCCGAGGATGCGCAGCCTTACAGGGTTCTTACCGTAAGAGAAAACCTGGAATATATTGCCGCCCTGAGAGGGGTTGAGAACGTTAAGGACAGGGCCGACCTGATCATTGGCTACCTGAACCTATCCGAAATCGCAAAGACAAAAATTTCCGCTCTTTCGAGAGGAAACGTTCAGAGGGTGTCCATAGGGATAGCCATGATGCATTCGCCAAAGATACTGTTAATGGATGAGCCATTGAATTATCTAGACATCCCAACGCAGGAAAATGTTATCAGGCTCCTGGACTCTTTTCATGCCACGTACTTCGTATCCACGCATATACTTTCAATTGCGCAGAGGATGACTCAGCGGGTAATCATGATCTCAAGGGGAGCGATAACCTGGCAGGGAACAATTGGTGAGCTTAACAAGCTTTCCACCGGGGGTGAGACACTGGAATCAACAGTGTCGAGGATGATGCAGGATGAATGGCAGTCTCATTAGGTTCTACTTTCGCACCAGGCTGCCGAAACGGACCCTGATTTTCTCAGCTATATTCTATGCTGTACTTCTTTTACCCGGTGTAATCTATTTTGAAACGGTGTCACCCGGATCACCCCCTTCGGTTTTTTTCTATGAAATCTTCGTATTCCTGCTGATATCCCTATTTCTTTCGGTTTCGACAGGCAGCGCATCTTCAATGAAATCCGACAAGGATTTCTATTTTGTGCTTCCGGTTAAGAAGAGCGAACTGGTGACGCCGCTGGTGGCATTCAAGTTTTACACAACAGGCACCATACTTTTTATCCTTGTCTTTGATCTTTCGGGGGCATTCCATGGGGCCGGCTCATCAATCCCTCTTTCCCTCTTCGCGGCCCTTGCAATATCGGTTGGCAGCACATCCATCGGTATAACAATGATGGCTGTCAACCGGGCCATTAGGGTGGCGGTATCGATTCTCATTACGGTGTGGGCTGCAGTCGAGATACTGGGGTCACCCTACGCTCTTATAACTATTGCCACATCAAGCTTCACTTACGGATTGCCAATATCTGCAGCTTACCTGGCAATACCACTGATACTTTCATCTTTCGTCACAGCGGATCTCGGTATAGAGAAATTTTCAGTTGAGAGGGGATATTCGAGAAGGGAGGCCAAGAGGATATCAAGTTTCAACGGACTGTCGGGATGGCGCGCCATATTGAAGTTTCAGACGACGTTTGTTTCAACGTCGCTGAGAAGAAGAGGTTCTTCCAATTATACTCCATCCTTCAGGCTGAGGACCAGAACTTCCATGGGCATTACCAGTGTGATGGCAGGCATCTATTTCTATGTCCTCTATTATTATTCCTCGGTTCAGTCCATAACTTCCTTATTCGTTGTTCCGTACGTGACTTTCTATATAGTTCTTATAGTGATAACGAACATGCCTAACCTGCTTAACGGAGAGCGGGTCTGGATGGCTTTTACGGCCATGAAAGGAAGTACATACTTCATAGATTCAATACTGGCAAAATGTGTCTCCGCCGAGATGCTCCTTTCTCCATTTGTTGTTGCGGATATTGTGCTCTATTTTTTCGGGATCGATTATGTACTCAGTTCAGCCATAGTCCTGATGCTGATGGTACCAGCAAGCATGATCATAACTTTTTACTATTTTTCTGAAAGAGTCGCATCGCAGGACCTCCAGGGGGGGGCAATATCGGGGAGCACAGTAGGGCGAAACTTTATCCTTCTCATCCCGTCAGCATTGTTCTTTGTTATCGCAATCGTGTCAATTTTCTCCTATTATTTCCTCACAGTCGCCCTGATATCATTGAATCTGCTTGCCCTGGTTCTCGTTACAAGGGGAAAAAGGTGGAACCGGATAACGAATTACCTTTCAGAGCATGGATTTGTCTGAGAACGGAAGATTTGCCGTCTTTCCGTGACATTCATTCGCGTGGAATTTACTTCAACCCCGAGGCTACTAATCAATGTTGAGTAGAAAACTTTAAATACTGTACGTAAATATTGAACCGGTGACCAAATGTCATTGATTAAAAAAGAAGATCAGGAATATCTTAAATCGGAGTTCGAGAAACATCTAAAGGAAGATGTGGACATAGTAGTCTTCACTTCCGATGATTCAGAGTGCAAGTATTGCAAGGAAACTTTGGAACTTGCAACAGAGGTTTCCTCATTAGATAGCAGGATACATCTTGTTGTTTATAATTTTGATAAGGACAAGGAGAAAGCAAGTAAGTTTGGCATTGAAAAATATCCGGCAACAGTTGTGGAGAAACACGGCGATGAGACTGGCAGGGTCAGGTATTACGGTATCCCCTCAGGATATGAGTTCGGGTCACTCATAGAAGACCTGAAGATAGTTTCAAGTGGTGAGGCTGATGTTTCTTCAAAGGCAATGGAACTGATTTCTAAAATCGACAAACCTATTAAAATACAGGTCTTTGTCACTCCAACATGCCCATACTGTCCCAAGGCGGTTACCACTGCACACAAGTTTGCTGTGAGGAACAAGAACATAACCGGTGAAATGGTCGAATCCATGGAATTTGAGAAGGAAGCCGAGGAAGCTGGTGTCTCAAGCGTACCGCACATTGTCATTAACAACGATGTACAGTTTGTAGGTGCATATCCAGACGACCAGTTTGCAGAGTATGTGATGGAAGCCTACAAGCACGCATAATTTTTTCTACCCTCTTTTTCTTTAACAACAAAAAATATAAAGCCAGTCTTTCTAAAGTATTCATGAGTTCTAAAGACATACTCAGTGTAATAGTGGACGGCGTGAATGCAAACCCGAATGTGAGCAAGGAAATAGCTTCATGGGATAAGATCATACAGTTCAAGCTGTCTGATTCACCCTCGTATTATGTGCACGTTTCTCAGGGAAAATTCTCTCTTGCCGAGGGTGAGAAAACTCCTGCCGCAGCCACAATATCTGCTGCCGATTCTGTTCTTACCGAGATATTCACTGGTGCCACAGACCCGGTGAAGGCATTCCTTCAGGGCAAAGTCAAGATTTCGGGAGACATATTCGGTGCACAGAAACTCACAGGAATAATCAGCAAAGCCCGGAAGTGATCCCTTGGAAATCAGGAAAGTTGCCGTGATCGGATCCGGCATTATGGGCCATGGTATAGCGGAAGTTTTCGCACTTGCAGGATACAATGTTTCGCTTGAGGACAGTTTTCCAGAGGCTCTGGATAAGGCGAGGAAGTCAATATCCGGCAGCCTGGAGAAACTCGTGAAGTCTGGAAAGATAAAATCAGAAGATGTGGAATCAATAAGCAAAAGGCTGGTTTATACCGGGGACCTGAAATCTGCAGTGTCCGACGCTGACATTGTTGTCGAGGCGGTTCCCGAAGTCCTGGAAATAAAGAAAAAGCTGTTCGGTGACCTTGAGAAGTTTTGCAGGAACGATGCAATAATAGCATCAAATACATCAAATATAAGGATATCCACATTATCCGAAGGCACTTCACTCGGATCGAGGACGGTTGGTATGCACTTCTTCAATCCCCCGGTCGTGATGAAGCTGGTGGAAGTAATAAAGGGAGACCTGACTGACGATGCGGTTTTTGATGCAACGTTTGACCTGGCAAAAAAGATAGGGAAGGTCCCAATAAGAGTGTACCGGGACAGCGCGGGTTTTGTTGTGAACAGAATAAGTGCTCCGGAAAGCCTGTTTTTTTGCATGCTTCTGGACAGGAACATAGCTAAACCTGAAGAGATAGATACCTTCGCAAGAGGACAGGGTCTTCCCATGGGGCCATACGAGCTGATGGATTATGTGGGAATAGACACGGTGGTACATTCACTGGACTATTACGAGAAAGAGCTGTCTCCCGAATACGGAAAGTGTAAGGCGTTCAAGGAAAAGGCAGGGAATGGCACTCTTGGATTGAAGACCGGCCAGGGATTTTACAGGTGGAACAACGGAAAGGCAGAGATCCCTAAATCCAATCCGACCGACAGAGTTGAACTTATGGACATTCTCGCAATAGAGGTCAATGAGGCAGTGAAGGTTATAGAGGAAGGGGTATCAGTTCCCGATGACATAGAGACCGGAGTCAGGCTGGGGATGAACCGACCGTTTGGCCCCATATCTGTTGCGCAGGGCCTGACCAATGCCGAGATAAAGAAGAAGCTCGAGGACATACAGAAACTCACCGGGTCTGAGATATTCCGCCCCGCAAGATCTATTATGGAGGGAAAACTCAAGGAGACCATATCGGTTAAGGCACCTCTTTCCTCAGTAAAGAAAACAGAAACTGCAACTAGCGCACCAGAATCAATGGAGGGAAAATACATAACGGTTGACTTCCCAGCCGAGAAGGTTGCAAGATTCCTGATCTCAAACACCAGGAACAACCTGATCAACGTAGACGTGATAAACGAACTCGAAAGGTCACTCAAAGAGATTTGGAACAATCACGATATCAACGTTTTAATAATATCCGGGAAGGGAAACGTTTTCTCAGCAGGTGCAGAACTCACACAATTCTTTGCCAGCGGAGCAGATTTCATGGAAAATTCCAGGCTCGGAGAAAGGGTGTTCAAGCTGCTTTCCGAAGTGCCGAAGATAACAATAGCAGAGATGAAGGGCTATGCACTAGGGGGAGGCTTTGAACTTTCACTGGCGTGCGACATCAGGGTTGCAGCCGAGGGTACCTCAATCGGATTTCCCGAAACTGGCCTTGGGCTACTTCCAGGATGGGGCGGGTCACAGAGACTGGCAAAACTTATCGGGGTCTCCCGTGCAATGTATTATATCCTCTCTGCAGAGAGATTTTCTGAAGAAGTTGCGCACGATATTGGGCTTGTTTCCAAGGTATACGACAAAGCCTCAATAGACCAGGAAACCGTGAAACTGGCGTCAGATCTGGCAACCAGGATCTCCCCGATTTCTGCAGTGCTGAGCAAGCGACTGATAAACAAGGGAAGTGAAACGTCCATAGACGACGGACTTGAGATGGAAGCGATATCCATGGGTCTCCTATATGGTACAGAAGACCTTAAGGAAGGGATATCTGCCTTCATACAGAAGAGGAAGCCGGAATTCAAGGGAAGGTAAGCAGGAGAGACAGGATAACGGAACTTGTGAATTCATTAATCAGCTATTTTTTTTTGCAAGGACTTAATTCCTGTTTCTCATCGTTTTTGGTAGTTTCTGGCATCTTTAGCAGATTCAGTCATCAGCCTGATAGTGCTGCTATTCAGGTTTCTGCCAAAATCCTTGTGCTGATTACATCTGATAGTTAATTTCTTGGCAGGGGTTCGTTAAGAAAATTTTATCTTAAACATAGCAATAGACTGCAATCGCCACTGTAGCTCAGTTGGTAGAGCAGCTGACTTGTAATCAGCAGGTCGGGGGATCGATACCCTCCAGTGGCTTCCTATGTGGAAATACTATTTCTAGCGTATCTTAAATTGTTAGTCTGGCCTTATGACGAATTTGCTTACCTGTGAGTTTGCAAGGTCAATATTTTAAATTCTCCGCTGTTCAACTTGTTCATGTTGAATATACAACCAGGGAACCCATAGGCAAGAACCATCTGGCATCCCCCCATGTTCTGCATTCTCACTTCGGGAGCGTAGAGAAGTTTCAGTTAAATATGCTTGAGGGTTTCAGGTCAAGTTTTCCAGTGAACAGGTGAAAATGTCTTCATCTAGGGGGTAGGCGTGAGTTCTGGAAAGCCAGGCTCAGGGTTTGTTACGTATTCATCCCTGTTGATTCTCCTGAAAATCCTGATGAGCAGGTATATCACAGGGATTGCAGGGATCCAGAGAAGCAGGGGGTAGATAATATTGTTCGGCGAGGGAAGGGTCTGCTCCATTACTATCTCGGCAGACTCGAATACACCTGCAGTGAAGAGCTCTAGAATCACGAAGAAGTACAGGTACAGAACTTTCCTGATCTTTTCCCTCAGAAGTGTTCTTCTTCGTGCAATGATGTAGATCAGGTAGATACTGGCACTGGTCGCAATAGCGTAGGATGGCAACTCCAGCCAGGTATGCGGGAAAAGAGCTAATGTTATGAACACAAAGATTCCAGATGTATGCACGCTGGTGCCCTCTATTGCTATCACAACGGATGTCTCAACTGTTGAGAAAATAAAGAAGAACTGCCCTATGAAAGGAATAATCTCCAGGGTAGCTATGAGAAGGTTATGCGGGAATATTGAGAATAGTACAGGCATAAAGGGCTGTGAGTCGATCGCTTTTTGCTGGCCCTGTATCACTGCCAGCAATGCAGGATAAGAAAGGGGAAGCGCAGATATGACGAGATAGATGATCATCTCGACTATGAATGTTGCAAGGAACAGCCGCCTGGCCATGAGTATGCCGTTCCTGAAGAAGAAAGAGTCCTGTTTCATCAATGCTTCCTATGCCTTCATTTTATAATATCTTTCCATGCCTGGAAAGATATGTCATGCTGTTGAATGCAATATCTCTTTGGTATTTTAGTTGACAAGGCCAAGTTCATGCATCTTCGAAAGCACTTCAGTTGCGTGATCCTTTGGCGTGACCTTGGGATATACGTGAGCAATCTTTCCATCCTTTCCTATTATGAAAGTCACACGCCTGGCGGTTGAGCCTCCAAGAACACCGTACTTTTCAGATATCTCTTTTGAATTATCAGCAACCAGTGTAAAGTTCAGGCCGTACTTTTCCTGGAATTTTTTGTGCGACTGAGTGGAGTCAACACTGACTCCCAGGACCTTTATACCCCTCTTCTCGAATTCCGTGTTGTTGTCCCTGAAATTGCAGGCTTCAGTTGTGCAGCCGGGGGTGTCATCCTTGGGGTAGAAATACACGACTACTGGATGGCCCTTGTACTGGCTTAAACTTACCTGCTTTCCCATCTGATCCACTGAGGTGAAATCCGGCGCTTGCATGCCTTCTTTTAGTTCCATATATGAAAATGTGTTCCTCACTTATAATGTTTATTACTTAGACTACTTTTCATGGTAGGCCTGGAAGATTTTGTCTCCCGGGTAGTGAATTGTTTTAATGGCCTCCCCTTTCCTGTTCTTCATAATCTCCTCGCCTGAAAGTTGAGAGATGCCCACAGCTATGAAAATACCATCCAGGTTCTTTATGAAAACCATGTCATCTTTCTGAACGTTTCTGTCCATGTCGCTGATACCCTGTGCGAATACGTTAGCTCCGTTCGTGATGTGTGGTACTGCACCATTGTCCACAGTAACCCACTTCATTCCCGGCTTTGTGCTATTTATGAAGAAGAGCGTTGGAACCAGGAAGTTCTTGTAATAAATGACCGGTTTACCGGAGACGTAGTATATCTTTTCATCCCGGTTTTCCTCCACTTCCATTCCTTCAAGAGAGATTGTACCTATTCCCAGGGCATCAACCTGCCTCTGGATATCTTTCAGTTCCCTCTTTGATACAATATGTCTGGACATGAGATCACGGCACAAAGGGCTTGATTCTGTCTATGTTCGAATTCACCGCACTATAATCGTTTCCAAGTATTTTTTTCATCTCGTCGAGCATTTTAGACCCCAGTTCACGGTCCTGCTCATTGAAGAGCCATTCCCTGTTTGCTTCCTCTCCGACAGCCACGACGAATGCATAAAATATTGCCTTGTTAAGCGGGTCTGCCTGCAGATTCTTCTCTCCATTCCTGATAGCAACAAACTTTCCAGACTTGAAAAAATCTTTCACCAGTGAGATAAGGTATTCTGAAGGCTTGGACCATGGAGTTATGGTGAACGCCGAGTCTATGTCCTCAATCTTGTATATCTTTCTAGCCCGCTCGATCTGGTCGAGCGGGTTTCCCTTGAGGCTTCGAAGCTTGTTTTCATCAAGGTCGGGAAAAGTGGCTTTAAGGATCTCATTGCCATGGGACGGCCAGAGCACTTCCAGGAGTTTCCTGAGGCTTGGATAATCAACGTACAGCCCATGACCCATGGATTTCAGGTACGGAACAAGAAGTGAAGTGTTCACCACATCATTCGGGAATTCCCCAAGGAATTCTCCCGGGTCCGAATAACATCTGTCCGCAATTATGTAAAGTGACTTCCCTACCGCCTCCCTTATCCTTGCATCGGCAATGTTCCTGATGAATGTCTTGTCATCTATCTGCCCGCCAAAGTATCGGTTAATGTCGTCAGGAGGGATTATTGTTACACGATCTTCTATGAATGGACAACTTACCTTGAAATCGCTGAAAAGGTCCTTTGTAAGGAAGTGCCTGACTATTGTGTACATGGTTGAGTACTCTGAATCCTCGTAAATCTTCAGCTTTATACCTGAAAAATGGCTGATTACCATGTACTTTCCCAGGGTACCAATCACTATGCTGTCTTCTTCCTCACGGTACTTTATCCCATGCTCCTCAAGCACGTCCTTGAAAAACTCTATGCCCGGCCCATGTCCCTTACATGATCCAATGTAAAAATTCCGGGACGAATATACTCTGGCCCCCTTGCTTTTTGTCAGCGAGGAAAAAGCGAGCATTTTCCAGATTTCATCATCAAAGTGCTGCACCCCAGCAAGTACAGTTTCGTCTGTATTTCCCCTCTTTGCATATTCAACATTTCCGTAAGGAGTGGTTATGAACCCTACAACGGGAGCAGAATCAGAATCTGAGACCTTGTGTGTTTCGCTAATAGCGCTGAGGAACTGATCTGATGATCGCAAATATTTATCGAATTTTTCACTGCCCTTGAGGGCTTCCAGTTTCTTCCTGTATGACTCGAATGGACAAAGGAACCCCTTGTCAATACAGTCAGGAACAATGGCTGCCGGGTTTTCGAACAGCGTTGTTATATGGCCAAGAAATTCTTTCTCTTTCCTCTTAGATCTGAATTTTAGTTTCATGATACCTATTTCTTGTCAAGCATCCTTATTGCTTCAGCTCTGACCGTTACTGGTATTGGGACCATTGATTCTACGAGCTGGACTGTGACTTCCTCTTTCCCGGCGTCTATGGACATTATCTTCGCCTTTTCACCCTTAAAGGGCCCGTCGATAAGCTCAACGAATGCGCCGAGTTCCAGTCCTGTTACGGCGGGTTTTGGTGTTAGATAATGCTCTATCTCGCCTATCTTGATGTCACCCTCTACTATGCCCTTGAATCCCCTTATTCCCTTTGCTATCACGGCAAGGCGATCCGGATGCATAGTCTCCACAAAAACGTACCCTCTTACTTCATGCGGGGCCATTATAGAGAAAACCTCGCTCAGTGATTCAGGGTTTATCTGCTTCCTTTCACCAAGATCCACATCCGACTTGTTCGCGAGATCTATGGAGACGGGAATTTCATTTCCTACCGTCGTTTTCATGGCAACAATGACCGGGGTCAGTTCCACAGTAAATGCTTTCTCAAAATTGTTGATTCCGTCGGCAGAGATGATTGACACATAAAAGGTAACGGAATCTCCCATGTATCCACCTTTGGGGGTCGAGACAACCAGTGAGAACTTCCTTGCCTGTTTTCCGTCGATATCAATGTCTTCCTCGATAGGTTCCTTGTCAGACTTTGAAATAGTGTACTCCTTCTGCTTCGGGTAGTCGAGTGTCACAAACCACTCCACCAGTTCATCTTTAGACCGGAATTCACTCCTGACCCGCAGCGTGAATTTTCTCTTTGAACTCTGAATATTTTTTATGGAGATGGGAACAGGGACTTCTTTCCCGCATCCAACCTTCATGTCTGCAACATCCACTGTTGCCCATACCTGCAATTCTTCTTTGCTTTCCATTTTATAACACCTAAGGGACCTTGAAATAGACACCCATGATAAGGTAAATTATGAATCCAATGAGACCAATGAGAACAATTCCAAAACCGGTAATAAGCAAAACTTTCAGGTATTCATCCCTATCCGGCTTCTTTGCCATCCTGATTATCCTGGCATACTTTCCCTTGCCTATACCACTGAATTTTCTCTCTATCCTTTCCTGAACTTCAACGGCCTTGTCCTCAACTGACATCAGAATGTCTCCTTCTACAATAGGGAATATACTAATAAAATCCTTTGCAAATGAAACCGTGAAAGATTGTGCCTGTGACTCGCCAAATACATAGGAGGTGATCCATCCGCAGGTTCCCCTACGGATACCTTGTTACGACTTAACCCTCCTCACCGACATCAGATTTGAGTTTGCCCATAAGAGCATACCCTCATCCAGCACCAGCTCGGATGGTTTGACGGGCGGTGTGTGCAAGGAGCAGGGGCATATTCACCGCGGGCTGTTGACCCGCGATTACTACGGAATCCACATTCATGAGGGCGAGTTACAGCCCTCAATCCTAACTACGAACAGGTTTCGAGATTAGCTCCCCCTTTCGAGGTGGCAACTCATTGTCCTGCCCTTTGTAGCGCGCGTGTTGCCCGGGAGATTCGGGGCGTACTGACCTGCCGTCGACCCCTCCTTCCTCCAGTTTAGCACTGGCGGTCCCTCTAAAGTGCGCGTGCACGCGAATGCACGTTAGCAATTAGAGATGGGGGTCTCGCTCGTTATCACACTTAAGTGAACGCCCTACGGTACGAGCTGACGACGGCCATGCACCACCTCTCCTTCTATCGAGTAAGCTCATCAGGCTGACTCTCATCCAAAGGTCGCTCCCGGTGAGTTTTCCGGCGTTGAATCCAATTAAACCGCACGCTCCTCCCGTTGCGGTGCTCCCCCGCCAATTCCTTTAAGTTTCAGCCTTGCGACCATACTCCCCAAGCGGCCCACTTAACACCTTCGCTCCGGCACTGCCTCCCCTCATCGGAGGGGCAACACCAAGTGGGCAGTGTTTACAGCTAGGACTACCCGGGTATCTAATCCGGTTTGCTACCCTAGCCCTCGTTCCTCACCGTCGGATCCGTTCTAGTTGAACGCCTTCGCCACCGGTCGTCCTTCCAGGATTACAGGATTTTACCCCTACCCCGGAAGTACCTTCAACCTCACCCGGTCCCAAGTCTCGCAGTCTCTTCAGAAGATCATCTGTTAAGCAGAGGAATTTATCTGAAGATTTGCAAAACCGGCTACAAACGCTTTAGGCTCAATAAAAGTGACCACCACTCGAGCTGCGGGTGTTACCGCGGCGGCTGGCACCCGTCTTGCCCAGCTCTTATTCCTTAAGCTTTTTAGGCTTAAGAAAAGCCTTGACATTGTCAAGGCACTCAGGTTTCCCGTGTCGCGCTTTCGCGCATTGCACAGTTTTCGCGCCTGCTGCGCCCCGTAGGGCCTGGACTTGTGTCTCAGAGTCCATCTCCGGGCTCCCCCTTTCAGGGCCCGTACCCGTCCTAGGCTATGTGGTCCTTTACATCACATACGACCTGATAGGCCGCAGACTCATCCTCAGGCGTAAAGGCTTTCGTCATCAAAGCATTCCAGCATATGATAACTATGAGGGATTATCCTCAGTTTCCCGAGGTTATACCTCACCTGGGGGTAGATTATCCGCGTGTTACTGAGCGGTACGCCGGGGTCTTGCGACCCCTTGACTCGCATGGCTTAGTCGAAACCTGATAGCAGTGGCCGCCGGCAGGATCAACCGGAGTTAATTCCTGTCAAAGCGATTATTTTAAATTTGAAATTGGCGAGCCACAGTTTGCACCTTTTCACGTGTCAGAAGTGAGCTTTTATCCTCACAACTCCATATTTCCCAACCTTGGAATGTTCTGGATCATTTAGGTCATTCGACCGTGGTCACCAGAGTGCCTTGTTAGTTGGTCTTATTTCATTTTGCAACGCACGATTAGTGCGTAATTTCCTTTATAGCGGGTCGATATATAACTCTTTCGTACTCAACTATGGCGGACATTGAGCGTTGGGAGTTCGTGTCTTCTGACATTCATTATTTTTTGTATCAATATTACGTTTTATGCAGCTTTACGAATTCGAACATTTTATCTATATACGGATCTTTTGCAAGATTATTCTTAAACAACATGTCTTTTCGCTTCTCAGCGAGTTCGACCTTATCTTTTCTTTGTTCTTTTCATGTAATCCCATGAGTGCATCTAGGGCCATATTCCTGATCCCTCTCACATGCCTTCCTGATATACCGATGCCCATAGATGATACTATCTCCGACGAGAATCACCCATCAATAAACCTCTGCATGGTGGATCTCAATGTAACCTCATCTGCATAGGTGCGGTGGGGTCGGATATAACCTTTTAGTATCTCGAAACTGAATACATTCCGATCCTTCATGCATATCTTCAGTCTGTGCACTTCTACAAACTGGCCAGAACATGATTTTACCATCCCCCTGTCGGTTCTGTAAGCCTTCAGCCCTGTGCCACAGGAAGGGTACACGGAAACGGAGGGTGTGAACACAACCTCTTTCATTTCAATTTCAGCAACAGCTTATTCAGGTTGAGATCGGATTCTATTATGATCTTCGTTATGGGCCATGCATCGTATTCAATCCCGATCTTCTTCAGTATCTCATTGATCTCCTCCTGTCCTATCCCTTTTTTGATAAGCCTGACTACATAGGGGAGTATGTCCTCAGGATCAACCACATTCTTCGCCTTGGGATTCTTTCCGAGATATCCTATGTACTTCCTCTTGGGTTTCCCGTCCACCCATGTTTCATCCATAAGAGTACAGTAGGCATGCCCGTTCTTCATCCTTTTATTTATTGTCTTTGTCATCCTACACCGTAATCACGGTGTGGTCTACGAATTTTTCGGCACCCTGTACAATAGCCAAGAAATTCATCATCAAGTAGGAATCTTCTAACACTCAATGTCCGCCATAGTACACACGCAAAAAAATAAGTACCCAAAAAGGTAACTGTTGGTATGGGCAAAAGTGCAGGGCTAACTCTCGACAGATTATTTTATCAGACCTTGATGAGAAAGACAGGTAAAGTCTTAACTGAGGGCCAGAGAAAGATCACTTACCGGGAACTTTTTGAAAACTCTGTTCGCCTTGGAAATAGCTTGAATTATGAAGGTCTTTCTGGTAAAAGAATTGCCGTTTTAGACTGGAATTCAATTGAATATGCGACAGCTATGTTTGGAATACCGTTTGCAGGGTCATCAATTCACCCAATTAACGTGCGTCTTCCTTTGGAACATATGCTAAGGACCATCAAAGTCGCAGGTGACGAAGCAATAATTGTGTCAAGAGATTTTCTGCCATTAGCTGAAAAGCTTGCTGAAGCACGGGTGTTCAGCAAAGAAAGAATATTCACAATGGACGGAACAAGTGATACTTTTCCCCGATTTAAGGATCTCATAAGTAATGGTGAGAACACGTTCAATCCAACGTTCGACGAAAACACAGAGATGTCAATTCTTTTTACTTCTGGAACCACCGGAATTCCCAAGGGTGTAAGTTATTCTCATAGAAACACGGTTATTGCCATATGGGCTATCCTTACCTCTCTTTCTGCCTATCAAGGTATGTCAAGGTTAAATTCGGGTGATATTGTTTTTCCCCTCATACCATTCTATCACCTGTGGTCATGGGGGTCATTGTTTTCATCAACGATGATTGGGACACCATACGTTCTTGGAGGAAAATTCGATCCCGTAACCACATTGAAATTAATCCAATCAGAGGGGGTAACTTGGATGAATATGGTTCCAACGATGCTCTATGCACTTCTTGCAAACGATGGTGATTCTGTACTTTCTGGCATGAAAATTCTCATTGGAGGCTCTCCGATACCAAATGGACTTGTGGAAGAAGCAAGAAAGAAGAATATCGAATTGACTTCGATTTATGGCTTTACGGATGGCCTTGTTGCATCCATAGGCACGCTCAATGAGGCTTATGGTAATATTGAAGATGAAAAAAAGTATTGGGTTTCCACAAAATTCTCCACACCATCACCTCTGACAGAATTCAGGATAGAGAAAACCGAAAATACGCCTCCTGAGATATTTTTCAGGTCACCGTGGTTACCTGAGGGCTATGTTTCTGACGAGATAGAAACAAAAAAAGCCTACGTGGACGGGTGGTTTAGGCCTGGTGATTCTGGTCATATCGATGAAATGGGTAATCTGAGCATTGACGATCGTGTCAAGGATTTGATAAAAAGCGGAGGTGAATTCATCTCCAGTTCTGTACTTGAAAGTCACATATCCGAAGTGCCGGGAGTTGAACTGGTGGCAGTGGTTCCTCGTGAAGACAGTAAATGGGTGGAAAGGCCGGTGGCATTTATAAAGACCAGTAAAGATTTTGAAAGTCTCGTTCGGCAGATTAGGAACTCACTAGATGCTCTGGTAAAGGGTGGAAAACTCTCCAGTTGGTGGTTACCTGAGCAGTTTTACAGGATCGATGATATGCCGTTAACCGGTACGGGCAAAATTGACAAGAAGGAACTTAGGAAATCATTAAGAGGTGAATAAGTTGGAAGACATGCTATTGAATGAAGAAGAGAAGGAGATAAAGGCACTGGCCAGACGGATCGTGAAGGAATTACCTTCTGATCTGATCCGGAAAATTGAACGAGAGGAAGTAACCTTTCCAAGGGAGTTCATAGATTCGGTAACAAAAAACGGAGCTGTCGGACTCAGATTTCCAAGGGAATATGGTGGAAAGGGGGGAAGTTGGGTTGGTGAGGCATCCGCTGTTGAGGAAATGGGTTACCTCGGATTCACACTCAGTTGCATGTATTCTTTGGGTACAATCGTAGGTGAGCCCATATTCCGCTATGGTACGAAGGATCAGAAAGAGAAATACCTAAAGGGAATCACATCGGGAAAGCGGTATGGTGCTGAAGCAATCACTGAACCCTCAGGAGGTTCAGATCTCTTCGGGATGATGAAAACAAACGCAGTAAAGAGGGGAAACAAGTTTATCCTGAACGGACAAAAAAGGTTCATTGTGGGGGGTAAAGATGCCGATTTCTTTGTAACCTACGCCATAACAGACCCTGATGCAAAATCCAGAACAAGAGGTGTCAGTGCATTCATCGTGGACAGGGATACTCCCGGTCTCAAAGTCGAGACCCTATACGGCCTTATGGGAAACAAGGGGGGAGGAACTGCCAGGATTGTATATAAGGATGCCCAGATACCTGAGGAGAACCTTATAGGAGAGCTTAATGGCGGTTACGAGGTCTTCAACAGAATGATGGTTCCTGAAAGACTTACAACTTCCGCGGGTTCCCTAGGTGTCAGTACTGCTGCACTGAAAGTAGCTACAGATTATGCACTAAGGAGGGAGGCATTTGGCTCTAAACTCATCGAACATGAAGGGATAAACTTCAAGTTGGCCGAGAGCCTTACACTTCTTCAATCCGCCTCATCCCTCGTTTTTACAGCAGCAAAGGCAGCTGATCTCTTTGAAAAAGGGCAGACAACCCAATCCTATGTCAGAAAACTTGTTTCAATGGCCAAACTGCACTCGACGGAAGCAATGTGGAAGATAGTTAATGACGCTATGCAAATGATGGGCGGCATTGGTTATACTACGGTATATCCTGTAGAGCGCCTGCTGAGAGATTCTAGGCTTGGTCTCATATGGACAGGAAGCAGTGAGGTTATGAAGATGATCATCCAGCATGAGCATCTTAGAGAATTTACAAAACCAGAATACTGGGATTCACGCAGAAACATTGAAAAGGATGCCTTGGACTTCAGGTTAGAAGAGGAAAAAGTTTTCAGATAGTTTAGAATTTTACCTACAGTAAAGACCAATTACAAATGGTATTCATTTTTTTTCTATGGCAATGTTTTCATCCAAAGCGCAAGGAAGTTCACATCCTTTGGCTGTGGGAGGGAATTGCCTATGGCGGACCTCAATGTAATGTCGTTGGCATATGTGCAGTGGAGGCGGATATAACCTTCGAGCATCTCCGACTGGAATATCTTCCTGTTCGTTCTGTATGCTTTCAGCCTTGAACCGCAGGAAGAGCATAAGGAAATGGAGGGTGGGAACACAGCCCCCCAATCATTTCAGCTTCAGGAATGTCTTATTCAGTTTTAGATCATTCTCTATCATGATCTTTGTTATGGGCCATGTATTGTATTCTATGCCAATCTTTTTCAGCATCTCGTTTGTCTCTTCCCGGCAAATCCCCCTCCCGAAAAGCCCTGCTACATATGGAAGTACATCCTCAGGTTCGATCTTATTCTTTGCCTTTGGGTCTTCCCTAAATATTCTACATACTTCCTAACAGGTTTCCCGTTAACCCATGTTTCGTCAACAACGGCATTGTACATACATCTATTCTTTGTCTTCTTGTTTATTGTCTTTGTCATCCTACACCGTAGATAAGGTGTAGTATACAAATCTTTGACACACTGTAAAATGTCGAGTAAATTCGATGTTGAAAACGAAATTAACCAACGCTTATTGACCTCCATAGGTACTCAAGGGGGGGGGTTGGAGCTTTTCCAGATCTTCCTTGCCTTATTCTGTGATTATTACCTACGCTCTTCTTCCCAAATATCCTCATGGTAAATCTCCCATTGCTGAACTCCCTGTTATACGAAGGCCATATCTGATATGCTCCAAATCTCATTTTAAATTATCACGAACCTCTTGATGATGGCAAATACTTTTCCTCTTGCACAAGTCTGACACATGTTTGTTTTCACCACTGTCCTGCTATAACAGCATGGGTAGGGGCGTTAGAGAAAGCTTCCAGGGCTAGTTTGTGGAGAACAATTGTATTTCGGGAAAGAATTATGTCAGGAAACACCGCAGAAAGGAGAGGAGAATCATTAGACCATCTGATAATCAGATTTTTTGGATAGTTGTGACAAAATGCCAAATTTTTTATTTGAAATAGACTACATTTCGTGTGGTAGTAGAAAAAATTTGTGGGATCTGCAACGAAACATTCCTATGCAACTCTAATGGTCCATGCTGGTGTTCAGCCTTCCGAGTAAGTAGGGAGAAGCTGGAGTTTCTGTCTATTATGGCACCGGATTGTGTGTGCAGCTCGTGTTTAGGGGAATATACCTCATAAAGTGTTACAATTCCTGAACTGTGTTGCATAACCCATGCAATAATTCTTCTTGAAAATATGATGGGTGTTGTCTGTGCAAAACAACAACCCAATTGTTAATGGAAAGAGAGATAATAAAAGGATATGGTCCCTCTACAACGAATCGCTTGTCAGACGCATGAAGGATATCCTTGATCTCAGGGATATAAGGAATTACAGGCATGATCTCGGGAAACAGAACAGGAAGAAGAACGGAAGGCCGTATATTATTCCGGATAAGATCATTGAGATCCTGGCACGAATAAGGGCAGTGTTCAACGCTTCCTTCAGGTCACTGGAATCTTACATGAGGATATTCCAGGAGATTCTCGGAATACCGGGAATCTCTTACTCATCCATATTTCGAAGAATAAGAAAGATCAAAGTGCCTGAGATTATGAATCCATCCTCCTCCGTTGCAGTAGATTCAACAGGCTTCAAGACAACAATTAGGGGAGACTGGCTGTCCAACAAATGGGCAAAGAAGAGGAAGGGGTGGATCAAGCTTCATGTCTCTGCAGACACAGAAAGGATCATGGCATCGCGCATCTCCATCACAATGGAGCACAGCCATGATGCCACTCAATTCACCAGGCTCATAACTGGATCAGAACAGAGGGTATTTGCAGACAAGGCATATGATTCCAGGAAGATATTCAATATTTTGAGGAATAATGGCAGCGAGGCCATTATTCCCCTGAGAAAGAACTTCAGCACATTATCAAGAACATCTCCCCTGAGAGGAAAGACAGCAAGGGAGATCAGGAAGCTGGGAGAGGATCAGTGGAAAAATATCCATGAATATGGAAGGAGATGGACTGTGGAGATATATTTCTCGGGTCTCAAGAGAGTAATGGGCGAGATAATAAGGGCAAGAAGAACGGATTACATGATCCAGGAAGTGGGACTGAAGGTGCTCTATTACAACATGATGAGGGAAAATACAAGGACATATGGGTAGTTATGCAACACAGTTCAATTCCTGGCCATTTTTTCATAGGCTATATAGTTGAATTGTACCAAAAACTGCTTATGCAAAGTTCTTTTTTTCTGTAATGAATCTATCTGGAACCGAATTTGGAAAGATTATATTGAGTTGTGCCGGAACAGTTACCGCGGGCAGCACATTAGAAATTGCAACCAGCATTGCAAATTAAATTACTCCGGCACTACTGAAAGTACCTTGATGAACCTACGCATATGCTGTAATCAAATGTATAGTTACGGAAAACCCAGACCGCAGATACCTAAGTAACAGGCTCTGGGGAATGGATAAACAGGTCCTTGCTGAGGAAGGTTGCCAAGGAAAAAGATTTTCTATGATAAAAAATAACGGAGGTAAGGAAAAATGAAGTTGCGAAAGTTAGCTGTTCTGTTTCTGGTCATACTAATATCAGTTTCCTATGTGAGTATAGCCGCTGCTCAGTCAGCTTCATCTGTGGCACCAACTAGGCCTGCAGTGGAAAAGAACCCTTTTCCATATTTTGTGGACACCTCTGCCATAAACCATGCTCCCAACTCTTCCACATTAACCACCCAATCCAGTGTGAACACTTCACGGCTTTATTCCAGTGAGCCTGCTCCCATGGGAATCGCTGACTATGGCCTTGGCCCTGGAGGAGTTCCCTATGAGTACACCAGCACGTCGTTTGAGGGCATAATACATATTGCCAATCTCAGCACTTACAATTCCAACTTGACTTCTTCATATTACGGTTATCGTTATGGATTGTCATTCCAGCTGAACACGGTGCTCTCCTTTTCGTATAACAGCAATACTTTTGTTTACTGGACACAGGACGTGGCATTTTTGAATACATCGAACCACAGCCTGTACATAATTGACAACGTTTGGAATTTCACGGCACCAAATTCCAAAATTCTCCATTCAACAATAAAAGGAAGCGGCCAGGTAAATACTACAAAGGGATTTTATTTTTATATTGGTGGAAGTCCCAGCGGAAGTCAATCCAGCCCCATATATCCTACAACTCTAGAGCTGAGGATTAACGCAACTAGCTCATCAGGTGTTCCCGGAATATCATTCCAGTATAATACAGGGTCTGGTTGGATTACATTTGACAGTCCAACGTTTACCTTTGCGAAAGGAGCTACAAAACCGTATTTTGTGGTAAATGGAAACTCATATACGCCTATTGGTAACTTCTATGACTCGGAACTGATCCTAGGGGGACCTGCAGGTAGTTCACAGACACGAGCAAATGTTTCGAACGTTGACCTTTCGCTGCTTTACTGGAACGACCACAACTACCAGTCCGTAGAGAATGCCTACAATCACGGCAGTGATACAGCTGAGGGAATTAGTAATGTAAAGGTGTCAGAAAGTTCCCTTAACAATAACGGGTCAATTTATGCAAACGTTGGTACCGGAAATGGAGTGCTCCAAATGTTGTATAGCCGTTCCAATGTAGCCATCCTGAATGTTTCCGTACCTCTTGCAACACATGGAACTCTTTTCGTTAATGGTACTCCACACTATTTTACAGGGTCAGATGTGAACGTGACACTGATACCGGGTACTTACTCAATTACCGTGGAATCTACGACAGGCAATTACAACCTTGGCGACTTGTCCCTGACCGCTGGTGAATATAGCAGCCTGTCAACGGAAAATGTTTATTCTGTGACTTTCACGGAGAGTATACTTCCCCCTGGTACCCAATGGTTCGTAAACGTTTCCGGAGTTGGGAGTTACTCATCGTATTCGTCCAGTATACTGGCAGTTTTGCCAAACGGAACCTATGAATATACCGTTAGCACAATGGATAAGGATTACTTCAATCATACATATTCATCCATAAAAATTGAAGGATCCAATCAGTCGATCAATGTTGTATTCGAGCCATACCTATATGATGTAAAATTCATTGAGTCCGGTCTTCCATCATCCACATCCTGGACGGTGTTCTTTGATAACTACGCCCTCAATACTTCCCAGAGTGACCAGATAGGTTTCAGGGCAATTAATGGAACTTACGATTTTGGAATCCAGATAGTCATCGGATACGCCTCCAACGTGATCACCGGAACCGTAACGATAGATGGTGCCAGTTCTACTAGCATGATTTCATTTTCCCCAGCAAAGTATTACAATGTCACCTTCATTGAGAAAGGCCTGAAGAGCGGCATGAAATGGTACCTGAACCTTACAAACGGGCAATCTGAAAATAGCACATCCACAAGTATAACCTATGAAATGCCCAATGGTACCTACAGCTATTACGATTCAGCAGGTATAGAATACTCCACCAGTTACGGGCAGGTCGAGGTCGCTGGAAAAGACATGAATAAGACCCTTAACTTCATCGAACTAGGCTTGCTGAAAATCAATGTAGTTCAGAATCAAACCAGGCTCAGCCTGAACGGAAATAACCTTGGCCTGATCGGTTTGGAATTCTCTAAATATATCCTGCCAGGAAATTATACGCTTTCTGATGCACTTAGTGGTTACCAACCCTTCACAGATTACTTCACAGTTGTCTCAGGAAAGAATACGTCAATATCCATTGACCTGAAACCTATTACCTTCTATGGATACCTTGCGGGTACGATCTCACCGGGTAACGCTACTATAGAGGCGAATGGATACTTAATTCCGGTTGTAAACGGTTCATTCAATGCAATCCTGCAACCTGGAACCTATTATGTCACGGTATTCGAGAAGGGATACAGGAGCGTTGAATTTTCAGTCTCTATTTCCTTACTGCAGACAAGTGTGCATAATGTATCACTTACCCCGTCCTCGTCGGTAGAAGTATATGGTTTTGTGAACCCGGCGCAGGCTTCGGTTGTGGTCCAGAACATGACTGCATATGTTAATTCCAGCGGATATTACTTCCTGTGGGTAGAGCCAGGTATTTACAACATTTCAGTATATTCTCCTGGCTACCTTCCCTATTCAAAGCTGGTAAACATAACGTCGGAATATGAAGAGAATTTCACTTTGAAAGCAGAGCCTGGAGTAACGTCGGAGGAAAATTCAAGCGGCATGACCGCCATTGGATTTGGTCTTAAGGTAGGAAACCTCAGCATATCAAACGGAATTATAAGCGTGACTTATTACGGCTTATCAGGAAACGGATCCCTGATAATCACAGTTCCCTATAGTTCGCTTGAAGGGGTTAACATTTCTGAACTTTTACATAGTAGGGTTTATATTGGAAGCCAGCCATATTCGAATTTCTCTGTTCTCGTATCATCTAATCACACCATAATCCTTTATGTATGGGGACTCGACGGTGATCCACAAATATCATGGCTTTACTCCCCGGGGGCAAGCCTCAATGACAGGAATCCAGTTCTTGACTACGTTGTGGTTGCAGTCCTACTGATCGCAATAGTGGGAATAGGTATTGTCTTACGGCGCAGGAAGTAGTCTCAGGAATTGATCAGTTGGAGGTTATAGTCCTCCTGATCCTCTCGAATAGGTAATATGAAAAAATCATCATTGAAAATGCACTAAAACCGTGTTTCCTTGACCAGTCTATTTCCTTTACCAGGTAGGTAAGGTGCTTGCTTTTGTCACTCTGTGGGGTATATTTTTCACCATTCATGTAATTCAGTATATTGTTTATGATTCTCTTTCCGTTTGCAGAATCGATGTAACCCATCTTGCTTCCGGATTCAACCATCCTGATCCCCGACTTGTAGGTAGCTTCAACCATGTCACTCCTGCTCATCCACTTGGTTTCATAATTCAGAAAATCTTCCCATGATTTGCCGCGATCCAGAAGGTTGTAGTAATCCATTATCCCATGGGCGTTTATTTTGAATCCATATCTTTCAGGCATCTCGTAAAATAACGATCCCGGGTCGAGAAATGGTGTGAGAGGGGATATGAAGCCGTAGACTGGCATTCTTTCTGACGAATATTTCCCTATAACCGACTCAAGATAATCCGTATCGGCCATCACGCTTTCCTTGGTTTGCAAGGGCAACCCTATCGAGAAATATATGTCAAATTTTCTCGCTCCATGTTTGGCTGCATTGGATATTGATCTTTCCAGGTCCTGGTTTGTGTAGTACCTTCCCGTCTCATTCCTGATATTCTGGTCAGACGAGTCAGGCGATATTTCACAGGCATAGTCAGGAACATATTTGGCTAAACTTGAGAAATACTCTTCCGGCGGCGGGACAAAATATTCAGTCAACAGGGGGAGATCAATACCTCTATCCTTGAATGCTTCAAAAAGCGAGGTATAATACTTCTCACCGGTTGCGTTGATGTCGCCGGCAAGAAACACGGGTGAATTTATGGTGTCCTGTACCCCTTCCAGTTCTAGGGCTATTGTTTCCGGGGACCTCTTGGCGGGCGAAATACCATAATAGTTGTTTCTATAGGCAAAATTGGAACCTCCGCAGAAACCGCAGTTGAATTGGCAACCATGTTGTATGATCGTCATACCGACAGGATTTGTTATCCATGAGTAATAGGGAAGGTGTCCTTTTATGTCGTGGTAGATAATTGAATTCCTGACAAGTGTCTTGTAGTCAATGAAGACCCTGGAAATCGCTTCAGGATCTACCGACCTGGGATTTTTCCTTATTGAGGAATTTTCCCTGTATACAAGGTTCGGAATGTTGTCCAGTCGTTTTCCGTTTTCAACGGCATCCGCAAGTTTCATCACCTGGTCTTCCACAAAGTCACCAGCAAGAACAAAATCTACATTCTGGTTGTTTTTCAGGATGTCCTCCGCAAAATAGGTAGATGAAAAACCGCCAAAAAGAATCTTGGATTCCGGGTGAATCTTCCTTATGAGCTTTGAAACCTCAAATGCACCATGAACGTGGGGCAGCCAGTGAAGGTCAATACCGAATATGTCTGCCTCTATTTTTTTCAGGTAAACCTCCGCATCAAATTTCTTGCTGGAGAGCATGAGAACTGCAAGGTTGGATATTCTTGCCGAATACCCGTTCCTAGTCAGGTATGACAGCATGCTTATGAATCCCGCAGGATACATTTCAAAAACTGGAGTGGACGGGACCACATCACTGATAGGTCCCTCCTTCAGGTTACGTTTCCTGAAGTCATATATGCTTGGTGCATGGACAAAACAAACATTAACAGACCTCATTTATTCCAATACTCTATTCCTGTTAATAACTTAAATTTTGATCCCAATATGTTTACACATTCATCATGCACCTTTTAAACAGATTAAGCGACCCGAAATAGACAGATTTTCCGTGAATATACGCTATTTGTTGATAATCATGGTAGACGTATTTTCGGAAAGATTTATTTATTATGTATTTATGAAGAAAAGCAATAGTTGGATTATAATGGATTCCAAAAAAGATGAAAAGGTAGACAATGACAAAAGGAAGCTGCTGAAACTTTTTGGGCTGTCTGCTGGCGCCTTAGCGATAGGATCACTCTCCGCAGAGAGATTCTTTGTTCCGCAATCCCGTAACCAGCCGGTTTTGTCATCTTATCCACGGGCTATACTTGTAGATCCGGAGGATAATCCAATACTCGCCAGCCAGATCCCGTACGCAAACGAGAGTACGAGTTCATACCCAATCATGGTCTTCAACTACCCGCTTCAGGACGAACCAAACATACTGGTCCGCCTGAGAGGTATTACCATTCCTGGTGGGGTTGGACCCAACAGTGATATCACGGCATACAGTGGGATATGCCAGCATCTCGGATGCATAGCTCCACTGATGAGATACAACCCCGCAAAGAATATACCGTTCGAGGCGAAACTTATAGGGTATACGCCAGAGAACTGGCCCTCCTATGGACTTATTTACTGCAAGTGCCACGGCAGCCAGTATGATCCCACGAAGGGTCACGATAACCTCTACAACAATGGACCCGCGCCAAGCCCTGCAAATCATTCCTTGCCCCAGGTTACCCTTGAATATGAACCTTCCACAGATTACATATATGCCACTGGAATGAATTCCTTAAATGCTGTAATAAGAACGCACCTTTGGCAACCCAATGGTGAAACGTATGGATCCGAGGTTCAGGAGGAAAATCTATCCGGTGGAACAGCGCTCACATTATACCAGGGAAGCACGTCATTGTACAAAGCGACAGTTGTCTCAAGCTCAAATGGACCGTGGCCTGGAAACTACTAATGAGGAATACTGATGGATGAAAAAAACGACTATAACCTGATAAATGCGCTGGAGGAGGATGAATCACCACCCGGCTCATACAAGATTTCTCTGCGTTCGGTAACTAAAAAGGAATTCAGGATAGATTACTGGACTGGGTCGTTCCTGATGACCTGCCTGATCTATCTCGCTGTTTCGGGTATCCTACTGTTCTATTATTTTCAACAGGGTAACCCATATGGATCAACACAGGAAATAATCAATGGCGTATATTTTGGGCGGCTCCTCCTGACATCGCACCTGTTCATGGCTTACGCCATGGTGATTATAGTATACGTGCACATGTTCAGGAATTACTTCGTTGGAGCTTATAAGGGAAGATTCAGGTGGCTTCAGTGGATGCTTGGAGTACTGCTGTTCATACTTGTATATGTAGAGGCAGTGCTGGGATACCTTCTTTCTGAAACTTACATAGGAGTTTCTGCCTTGCACGTTATGGAGCTTCTTGTGGAGGAGAGTGTTATAGGCAGGCTAATGCCGGCACTTTCCAACTGGCTCATTGCCCTGCTCATCGGGAATGCCTCCACTGCATCTACCGTCGGGCATCTTCTTGCACTGCATGTTGCAATCATCGGCGGTCTGATATTGCTTATAGCTTTCCTGCATTTCTTCCTCTTCGAGAAGTCTGGTCCGTTCAACCTTTCCGATAAGAAGGAAAAGAAAGTGGAGAAGAAATACTATCCATGGTACCCGGTCAACCTCATCTATACTGTTTTCACATCACTGATATTCATTGCAATAATCCTAATGTTTTCAGCATTTTTCATGCAGGTTCTTCCACCGGCATACGGTTCTCTTTTATACGGTCTTACCCCTTTTCCTGATTGGTACATAATGCCGGTTTACAAGCTCATGGATCTTGCAGGATATGGCCTGACAACGGGAGGTGTTCCTCTTGTGACCTTTTTCTTCATTTCTCTTCTTTTCATACCATTTATCGATCGCTACAAATCTAAGGGGGCATTGGAGAGGCCAATGATAACTGTATTCGGTGTTTTCTATATTATAGCTCTATTCGTAATGGGTCTATGGGGTTATTCCCAGCCCGGTCTTACACAGACCCGCCTTCTAACCATGGCGATGTGGTGGGGCATAACAATGGTATCTGTCTTAACGGTATATGCCATGAGATTTGCTAAAAGGGATCTGGTGAAACATGAAAATTAATTTTATCCTTTACCTGATTGTGGCGATACAGTTCGTTATTGCCATAGCAATGTGGTACGTTTCCATTACTGCTATGAATAATTACGAAACTATATGGACGGTGCTTCTCTCACTCAATCTTATTCTCATGTCCCTGTTGTTTCTTGTTTTCCTAAGGCATGAGGGGGTGTTCTCACGAGATTAAAAATGAGTTCTCTGTCATCGTACTACACATCAATGATAGTATACATGGTGGCCGCAGTTCCACTTATACTGTACGGGCTTGTGGTCAAGCCAATAGCAAATCTGTATAATGAGCCGATATCAACCATGGTTTCCCCGGTTTTCGGAAATTATGCAAATTACCTTAACGGACTCTTCTTCATCTCGGTAGCACTGGTGTCGCTTTCACTGTTTTTCTTCATCGTATCATGGTATGGTGCGAGCAGGGCTGGAAAGAGTTTTTCCACTGCCACCAAGGCACTGCCGATCATTCTGTTTGCTTTCGCATACATACTTCTGGGGGTGTCTGGACTTGCCTGAGAATAAAGTCGACATGGTATCCAGGGTAAAATCGGTGTATAGGGAAAACAGGAGAGATGTAATCATCATCATAATCGGCCTTGTATTCCTGATTGTGTCCGTCCCGACTTTCCTGTTTTACAATATTTTTCCGACAATAAGCAGCGAAATCGGGCCGCACCAGATCAGCAGCTGGCTTTCTGTAACTTTCTCGTTCATCGGGTTCGGGATGATCCTTTTCGGTATGGGAAAATTGGATATCTGAAACTGCAAACCCAACATCCAACATTTCTTTGAACCCAAGCCATCCAGAGGGTATTCGCCGATATTTTGTGGCATGCAAAACGAAAGTGTGTCAGAAACTGTTAAATATCACTTATATACTTGTTTGCGATACAAGGACAGAAATAAAAGCAGGGTCATTAACGATATTCTGATTTTTATTTACAAGTGTGTTAAAATGACAACTTTCGAAGAATTTAACCTAAAACAGGAACTAAACGAAGCGCTAAACAAGATTAACTTCACCACTCCCACAGAGGTACAGGAAAAGGCAATCCCGCTGGCTCTTGCCGGTAAGGATATAGTAGTGAAGTCCAAAACCGGAACGGGAAAGACGGGAGCATTTTTGGTACCGATAATTCAGATGCTCAATGCCAAGGATAAGATGGCAGCCTCTATTGTTGTTCCGACGAGGGAACTTGCGATACAGGTTTTCAATGTAGTTCAAAAATTGACGGCAGGCTCTAAACTGAAAGGATCACTGGTTTACGGAGGTGCATCCATTAATGTTCAGATCGATTCGCTAAGGAGGCTTCCCAATATAGTGGTTGGGACCCCCGGCAGGATAATAGATCTTATGGAGAGGGGAGAACTGAGAGTGAACCAGACTAAGATACTCGTTCTCGACGAGGCAGACATGATGCTGGACCTTGGCTTCATGGAGGATGTTGAATACATAATGTCTGTAATGCCAAAGGAAAAACAGGTAATGCTGTTCTCTGCGACCATGCCTGAAAGAATAGTCAAGCTGTCCAAGAGATACATGGAAAACCCACAATACCTGAACATAAGCGCCGACAAGGAGCTTACCGTGAACTCAATTTCACATAAATATGCAATGTCAAAGCGTTCTGCAAAACTTGAGACTCTCTTTACATATATCAGTGAATTCAAACCAAAGAAGTCAATCATATTCTCAGACACGAAGAGAAACGCGGATTATCTTTACAATGCTCTGGTGAGACAGGGATACAAAGCTACTGTAATGCACGGAGACCTCAGGCAGGCACAGAGGGAGAAGGCATTGCAGGAATTCAGGAGAAATGCCCAGTTTCTAGTTGCGACAAATGTTGCCGCAAGGGGACTCGACATAACCGGAATATCAGATATTATCAACTACGATACACCATCGGAGCCTTACGTTTACGTTCACCGTGTTGGCAGATCGGCAAGGATGGGTGCAGATGGATCGGCCTTTTCCATAGTTAGCCCTGATGAGATGACATTGATCCGGGATATTGAGCACTCAGTTAAGATCAGGATGAAGTGTATTGAACTGGATTCCCAGATAAGCCAGGAAGTCTCTCTCGAAATGGCAGATTATAAGCCAAGGCGTTCTGAGAACAGGGATTCCGATCACAGGAACCACTCAGACAGGGGAAGGCGTGGAGGAAATGGGGGCTACGGACATAACTCCTACCAGGGAAGAACGCACAGCGGGCATAGATCTAACAGTTATGAAAGGCCGTATCCTGGCGAGTAGTCAGGAAACAGCTTACTCTTTTTTTTTATTTTATCAGCAAGACATCTGTAACTGGATCAAACTCGCAGTATTTCGCTAAGGAAAATTACTTTGCCGTATTTTCACCAGTACAGATTTATTTCTCTCTCCATCTGGTGAAATATTTGGCTAATGACAGGTAGACTGCAGTTTCTGCGAACAGTACAACGATCATCGCAAGGAACTCGGGTGATAAGCCGAAGGATCCCTGAAGTATAATTGCAGCGGGAGTTGCCGGTGAAATAGCAAGAATATATATCACATATTTTGGAAGAAAGGTGTATGGATAGTAGGTTGGAGGCAGGATCGTCATTATTATGGACAGTATTCCTACTATTCCCCACACATTCCTTATGTGCTTTATGGCACCGGCTATTATGAAAGAAATTGCCGATGTGGACAACGCCAGCATAAAAAGTACTCCAATGAGTACCAGTATGCGCTCAATGGTGAAGAGGTGATACACCAGGGAAAGGCCAGCATACAACACAATGCCTGGTGTGGTGAACAGCAGGAAACTAAGGGTCAGGCCAATCATGTAGTCTATTGAATTTATGCTTGTGGCGATGAACAGATCCTGTATTTTTGCCTGCAACCTCAGGAATGCTGCATCAGAAGCACTTGTGAGTCCGTTTGAGGCAATAAGACTCACAAATCCGCCGATAATAGCATACTCGACAAGTTCTCCACGCGACAGGACAAAAACAAGGAATAGAAGCGTCAGGGGGGTTGCAATAGACGCTATGACATAAGAAGACCCCCTTCCTATCACTCTGAAGCCATAATACCAGGCAAAATACAGGGAGAATTTAGGATTCAATGTCTACACCTCTGTTTATGAAAATATCATCCAGCGTTATTCTCTTTATTGTACACCCCAGGGCAGCATATTTCTGCACTTCTCCGCTCTGAATATATTTCACATATGTGTTTGAAATCTGCATGGCACCTTCAATGGGAGAATAGCTTTCAGCCCTAAGTTTTCCATCGAAGCGTGCCAGCAAGGTCTTGACCTCTCCTTTTTCAATTATTATTCCCCGGTCGACGAGGAAAACTTCCTGCGAAAGTTCCTCGGCCTCCTCCATATAGTGTGTGGTGACTATTATGTTCCCTTCCAGCTTTCTTATCGAAGACCAGACTTCCATTCTTGATACCGGATCAAGGCCGGTAGTTGGCTCATCAAGGAATACTGTGTCTGCATTGGATGCAATGGCCATTGCAACAAAGATCTTCCTCTTTGTTCCACCTGACAGCGTATCTGCCGGCTTATCCTTATATTCCCTTATCCCGAGGTTGTCAAGAGCATCAAGTGCCTCTCTCCTTGCATCATGATGGGAGAAATTTCTCGCAAGGAGGTAAAGTGTAACGTGTTCAATAGGTGTCAGAATGCCTATGGGGGTTGCCTCCTGTGGTATGCTTGCAATTTTCCTCCTCACTTCTGCAGTCCGCTTCATAACATCCAGGCCGTCTATGGAAACAGTTCCGGAGGTCGGTGCGAGTTGAGTGGAGAGTATCCTCATCATCGTTGTCTTGCCTGCTCCGTTCCTGCCAATAACTGCAGCGATTCTACGGTCTATACTGGCATTGATTCCATCCAGAGCTATTGTTCCATCACCGTAGACTTTCCTCAATTCTGTAATTTCTATCATTGTAACGTTCTCTCTGCCGGGAAAACATTATATTCTTGGAATATTTAAAACATTTATAAATTGGGACATTTTGTATCCCGTTTCACGCTGAAAGCAAAGTGGATTATACCTCCGCTCGTTACTTATGAAACCGGACAGCACCGGATGATGATATGATATGTGCAGGATGTTTGGAATCGTAGGTGATTTTCAGGAGGCTTTCCCGGATCTTTTCAACGCTATTCAGGATGTGGCAAGGCACGACCCCCTCCTTGAAATGTCGGGCACTGAACCACCACGACATTCGGATGGCTGGGGTTACGCAAGTTCATCGTCAGGCAGCTTGGTTCATTTCAGGACAGCTAGTCCCATTTATAACTCTGGACCAATAAAGCCAGAAAATGGCTTCTTCATTGCTCATGCAAGGAAAGCCTCTCCTTCGGAACCTCTTGGCGCGGCAAACTCCCATCCATATCACGCATCTGACGAGACCATGGAAGTTTACCTTGCACATAATGGCGCTTTTGAGAAGAGGGGAATTGCAGATATTATCGGAGTAAAAGAAGCAGCGGATCAGACGGACAGTGAATTCTTCCTGCAACTTATGATGATGCAAAAGGGAACTCTGATGCAACGCCTTGAGGATGCTTTGGAAATTATCAGGCGACACAGGTTGCTCACCGGGACACCGAACCTCATAGTGCTGGGAATCAGGAAAGATAATGGGATGCCTGAGTTGCTCTATTACACTGCGGCCCCAAACTCAGGGGTATATACTGAATATAACCACCTTTACCATGTGCGAGGAAATGGATGGACTGGAGTGTTTTCATCCAGCATAACAGGTTCGGAATTTTTTCCGGAAGATACAGAAAAGGAAGTGGTAAGAACCGGGGTAATACTTTCGTTAGACACCCGAATGGCAACGAAAAGCAAGTGAAACGCCTGTAAAGAATTCCCAGATATCAGGAGGGAAATAATAGCCACACTTTAATCCCAGCATACATTTTATTCCTCGCCAGAAATAGTTTCACTACCGAATATCATTTTCATTCTTCCTCATCGTTTACCATTACCGGGTCGCCTGATTTAAAAGGCTTTTTGTCAAGACTTCTCACTCGTTACTGGTTCGTTTTTGTCACGCCAATCCCCCTCACGAATAGCTCGTAGGATCCATGTCCTTGTGTATTGCAAGAGGGACTTTGCTTTCGGGTTAGAGTGGAAAGATTGGTATACTCACGTTCTTGAAACCTTCTCTGCGTATACTTTTACACTCTGCACATGGGTGTGCTACTTCATCCAGGTCATATGTATATCAATGCAATTATACAGTGAAATGCCTGCAATTGAGTTCTGCTGAAGGCTGTCGCCCTATAATCTGCTTTTTTATGTGGCTCTTTTTGGATAGAAATTGAATGAAAGATTTGTTCATTACCAGTTTTCTTTTCAGCTGCCGGAATAGTTTCTGTTGCTTCGTTCAAATTGCTCCTCTGGATAAATTAGGGAGTATGGGGAATTTAACATAATTTCCTCTTTTATACTTGAAAAGCTTATTGATTCCTGTTATTCATCAAAGGTTGGAGAGTTTCAAGGATTTTCTTTGCCTGGCTCAAGCCCAGGTACTTTCTTGTATATTTCCCATTTTCGCTATATTTGTAGGTTGTCATGAATTCGCTATCCGTGCTTTCACGGAGTTCATTAAGAACTCTGTTAAAGAGGGCTTGAATCTCTATTGATTGACCTGCAGATAGAGTGGGCTCGATGAATACTTGTATGGGACTTGTTCTGTAAGTGTTTCCACTAACAAAAATCCCGTCAGTATTGAAAACATCCTGAATCGAGTAGAGGCCAGCCTTCCCCTCCACTCCTCCGGTATCCACAGTCCTTATGAACAATGGATTGGACTTTATTTTCGATAGCAGCTTGTCATTAACAAAAAACTCCTTTGATACATACTTACTCCCCGTATACTCTTTGGAGTCCAAAAGGACAACTCTATTTTTCCCTTTGTTTGCCTCTATCTCCTGCAAAGTCAAATAATAGCTGACTTTCAAAACATTCTTCCTGTTTGCCTTGACGTACTCTTCAAATTCGTCGCCTGCCCTATAGTTATTTTTTTCAGAAAGCTTATACTTGCGTATCGTTGATCCAGAATTTATCTTCACCGCGTGAAATTCCAACGTTTTGTTCGGTATACTGGTCCTTTGAAAGAAGCAGATTACCACGTTTGTTCCGGTGTTTTCAAATATCTTTCTTTCAAAGATTATGGCTTCTGTTATAGAGTAATACTTGAGAAATGACTGCCTGATCAGGCTGGAAACTGAATGCCCAAATAGGAAATTAGATGGGATAATGTAGACCATTTGTCCGATCTCATTTCTCAGGTCGTTCATCATTGCTAGCTGATATAAATCCTGCAGGCCGGAATTGGTTCCGGTGAAGTACTTCAACTGACCACTATTTTCCTTATGTTTTGCAATATATCCAACATACAAGTATGGCGGATTTGTTAAATGGTATACGTTATGGCGATTTTCTCTCACGGATGCTGGAAATTCTCTCAATGTATCCCACACTTGAACATTCTTCTCTGCCACTTGCCTGGGGATTCCATAGCTGATCGCATTTTCGATAGTATTCTCAACCATCTTCTCTTGAATATCGAAAAGGAAAATTCTGCGCTCGAAGAAATGCTCCCTTTGGTCTGCTGGTAGGTTATTCAACAAAGGCAGGATTAGGTTTCCCTCGCCGCAATAGAGGTCGACCCAGATATAATCATGCAGCTTTCCCTCGATCTTTGGAAGAATGTAATCGTTGAATATTCTCATGGAAGTAAGGTGTACGCCAAAAGTTCTTCTATACTTGATTTCATTCACCGTAGAGCGATCCAGAACATCACCTTTTATTAACCTGCCAATAGTCCGTTCTCCTTTAACTTTTATGCTCAATCGGCTAAGTTGAGAATATACGTTCACTTTGCAGGGCAAGAATACTCTACGCGCTTGTAACAGTTCAGTTCTGTGAAAAATGACTTCCTCGTGGTCGTTCCTTAAAGTTAGAAAATGAGATCAAGCTAGCCTGGATAATGCCATAAAATAGGGAAGTCAATTCTTGAAGACTTTGATAATTCGCCGTTCATTTAGAACAATCAAGTATGCCGGGATCGGGGGTCGAACCCGAGACCTTCGGATTTCTCAGACCTTTACAATCTTATGAGTCCGACGCTCTACCAACTGAGCCACCCCGGCATTCATAATCAGGAAACAGTCTCTGGGGGGGCCTCAGGCGCTGGTTCCGGATGAGATTCTACTTCAGTTCCAATACCAAGAACTTCAGATTTCCTGATCTCTATCTTCTTGATCGGGTAAACGTCCTTAGCTGCTTCGACTATTTCGTTGGCAATGTCCTCGCCGATTATATATCTCGAAAGATCCTGAAAATTCATGGTGTTGGTCTTTTCATGAAGGAAATCTTCAGTGACCTTCCTGATTGTAGCCCTCTTTGAACTCGTGAGTTTTCCATCAGTTACTACTACAATCTTAACCGCCAACCTGAAGCCATCTGTTGACTGAATGTTGGTAATCATGTCGATGCGCTCTTTCCTCCTTCTCACCATTCTTCTTATGTAATCATCGCTTATGCTGTGACCGAGGAACATGGTGTCGCATTTAGTTCCCTGGCACGATACAACCCTGAATGTTATCTTTGCGCTTGATCTTTTGAAGTTGCCGGTAAAGTCAGAAACAGGAACCTCTATGTTCCTTCCAATCATGTCTTTCTCTCCGTTTGCTGGAGTAAGCGTGAGCTCCTTGCCACCCAGATAATTTGGTGCAACAAGAGTATACCATGATTTCTCTTTCCACTTGTCCTTTCCCTTCTTTTGACCCTTTTCCGTTGCCATTAAATCCCTCTAAACTCCATCAATATGAAGCGTAACAGCCACCTAATAGTGAAACTGAATTAAACTTTTCTGTTTTTCTCGTTTTCAGTAAATGGTACGCAAAGCGGTAAAAGTATAGTGCCCGGTCTTCCATCTGAATTGACTATCCTGTTCAGTTAGATTTTTTTGCAAAAAAAGTAACATTGGAAAAAAGCAAGGTGGAACATGCCGATTGGAAATGTAAATAATGACTGCCACACGAATACCGGGAGTTACATGATACATTAAGTGATGGTAAAGGCTTTCGGTAGGCTAAATATGTGGCTCATAACGTATTTATCGCTGGAGGCAAGAGCGTAAGACATTCCATGCAAGACCGTCCTCTATTTAACGTCATTTCTGTGTGACTCGAGGAGTCAATTCCATTGAAGCTTTGGACAGTTCTTGAAATGATGGAAACATTCGATGGAAAAAATTTTACACATTATCAGATATACCATCGGGTTAAGCCAAGGCCAAACCAAGCCATACAATGGGAGAAATACGCTTTTGTCTTCAAGCTTTTTCAGGAAAATATTGTGGGTATTCGGTCCCCTAATATTCAGTTTCAAGTATATCTCAAGAAAGAAATGGGCACTTTATGCAGTTGTAACTGCAGCGATAGTCTCGACCATTGCAAGGCTCTACGTTCCGCTCTTGATTGGAGATTCTGTAACGTCCATTGAAAACCTCAATCTTGCCGGATTAGAGAATTTCGCTATCCTCATTGTTATTGTTACTGCTGCGTCCTCTGTTTTCCAGTTCGTAGTTAACTATGGTTCGCAGTTCCTCGGCCAGACTTATTCTTTCAACCTGAGGAATAATGTATTTGAGCATCTCGTCAGGAAAAACTTTACCTTCTTCGAGAACCAGACAACGGGGGACCTTCTGTCAAGGACGACCATGGATATCGAGGCATCAAGGAACTTCATAACATCCACTCTTTCGCAACTGATCCCTACAATTTTTATGATTGCCTTCGGGTTATATTTCCTTCTGACAATAAATACACTATATGCGGCAGTCTTCGCACTGTCAGTGCCGATCATGATCTATATTGGCATGGTATTCCAGAGAAAACAACGCCTGCACTGGAAGAATATCAGGAACTTTTATGGCAGAATGAATGAGGAACTGCAGGAGAACATTATCGGGCAGAGAGTAGTCAGAGGGTTTTCTGCAGAGGAAACGGAAATAACAAAATTCCAGAACACTACCGACAGCTATTACCGGGAATATGTTCAGGTTGCTAAACTGAGGGGGTTTTATAACAATCTCCTTCCTCTTGTCCTGAGCGCGGCTGCAACAATTATACTGATTTACGGAGGATACTTCTCCATGTTATCCGGAGTGACTGTGGGGCCACTCGTTGCAGCAATAAATATCTTCACACTAGTCAGTCCATCCGTAAGCTCAATGGGTCGACTCATAGTTTTCTCTGAAAATGCGAGAGCAGGAATACAGAGAATAAATGAGATAATTTCAGAAGAAAACATTGAAAATGTTGAAAGAGTCGAAAATTCAGGGGGACCCACAGACCTGTCATTTGAAAACGTCACGTTTTATCGAGGGAAGAGGAAGATCCTTGATTCTGTAAGCTTTTCAATCTCTAAGGGAGAATTTGTCAGTATAACTGGGAGAACTGCATCGGGAAAGAGTACACTGGTGAACCTGATATCAAGGTTCTATGAACCTGACTCAGGATTCATAACAATTGGCGGGGTTGACATCCGGAATATCCAGCTAAGCGAGCTGCGGCAGGTAGTGTCGGTAGTTCCTCAGGAAATAACCCTCCTATCCGGGACTATAAGGGAAAACATAGCCTATGGATCTCCAGGGGCCTCAATGGACGATATCAAATCAGCAGCGGAAAACGCCAGCATATCCGGTTTCATTGAAGGCCTCCCGGAAGGGTATGATACTGTTGTCGGTGAACGGGGAATAACGCTTTCCGGTGGACAGAAGCAGAGGGTAGCTGTAGCCCGGGCGATACTTGCAAAACCGGGGATACTTATCCTCGATGATGCAACCTCCAGTGTGGATCCCGAGACGGAACTGGAAATGTTCAGGCAAATAAAGCGACGACTTAGCGGGATGACAATCATAAACGTAACACACAGGCATTCCGCTCTGAAATACGCTGACAGAATACTCAAGCTGGAAAGGGGGTCGGTCATCCTCCTGCATGGGGATTCGGGTCAATCGTTTCCAGAAAGCGAAACACAAGCTGCCAGGGATGGTGTCAGTTAAATGCCAAAACTCCAGACATATGACGAGACGGAGGACCAGTATTTTGGAAAGATAAACACTCGTGGGAGCCTCAAACGGCTTGTACGTGACATCTTTTCCTATAAGAAGTACAGCAGGCAGGTTGTCGCCTCCGTTCTGGTTACAGCTGTTGCCGGAACCCTTTATCCGCTTTCTCTTGGTCTCGCAATAAACAGCATATTGTCGAGAAACCTGCAAGGCCTGATTTTCTTCGGCTTAATGTTCCTGGTGCTGTATATTGTCCAGTTCTTTTCAAACCGCATCAGGACAATAGCTTCCACGAGAGTCGCACAATCAACCATAAAGGGACTCAGGGACAGGGCACTTGCAAACCTCCAGAAAGTTCCGCTGCAATTTTTTGGCAACGTGAAGACCGGATACCTGATAAGCAGGATAACCAACGACGGTGAGGCTCTGAGTGAATTCCTTACCTTTCAGCTCCCCCAGGTTATTTCCGGCATTGCAACAGTGATTGTGTCCATTTCGATAATGCTCTATCTTGACTGGAGACTGACCATGTATGCCCTGATTGTGATTCCGGTATTGATAGGCTTTACGTTTGCAATCCAGCCAAAGGTCAGGAGAAATTATCTCGGAACCAGGAGAACAATTGCAGCCATAACCGGAAATCTCAGTGAGAACATTAATGCAATAAGGTTGATCAAGTCATTCAACACTGAGGATCGCACAGCAAAACAGTTCAGCGAGTTGAACAGGAACAATTACCGGTCAAACATGAAGGCACAGAGGCTCTCCTCAATATACGGATCGATTATAAGGGTGATAGAGGCTCTGGGGATAACCATAGTGCTCATTGCCGGGGGTATCCAGCTTGTGTCCGGCATGGTTACCATAGGAATAATGGTGGCATTTGTGGTATATCTGCAGGAATTCTTTGATCCAGTCGTACAGCTATCACAGACTTACACTTCATACCAGTCTGCGATGGTGGGTGTCGGCAGGATTTATGCCATAATTGATACCAGTGGGGAAGCAAAAAGTTTCAGAGGAAGCATGGTGGCAGAATTCAACCACTCAATAGATATGCGAGAAGTGTCGTACGCATACACGGAGGAAAAAGCCCTCGATTCGGTAACTCTGTCTATACCAAAGGGCACAAAAATAGGTATAGTAGGGCACACTGGGGCGGGGAAGACAACCCTTAGCAATATACTCTTGAAGTTTTTTGATGTGAACAGTGGCTCGCTCACAATCGACGGGACAGAACTGAGGTCAATTGAAACTTCATCTTTCAGGAAGCTCATAGCTCCGGTTCTGCAGGAACAGTTCCTGTTCAGGGGCTCAATCTATGACAACATAATATTCAACAGGCCCGAAATAAGCAAGAGCAGCATTGACAACATGTGTGTATTATTCGGGTTCGACAGAATTTTTTCAGGGCTCGATCATGGCATGGAGACTAACATCGGGGAAATGGGAAGAAATCTTTCCGAGGGGCAACGCCAGGCAGTCTCAATATTGAGGGCATTGATCCGTGAACCGGAAATATTAATTATGGATGAGCCAACCTCACAGATTGATCCGGAATCTGAGAGTGTAATAATGAAGGCACTTTCGAAATATCTCAGTGGCAAGACACTGATCCTGATAACGCACAGGTTCAGCATGATTTCTCTTGTGGACAATATAGTAGTTCTGGATCACGGTAAAAAGGTAGAAGAGGGGAAATTCAGCGATCTTATGAAATCCGGCGGAACCTTCTCACGCCTCTACCGTATCCAGGCAGGCCTGCAGTGATTAAAGTACTCGGGCACTCTTTATGAAAATTTTGTTCTGCGGTTTATCATTTCCATCAGTTTTTGCCTTGCTGATGGCATCAACGATCTCCATCCCCTTCGTAACTTTCCCGAAAACAGGATGCTTCTTGTCAAGGTAATTGTTGTTGACGACGTTTATAAAAAACTGGCTTCCTCCAGTATTTGGTCCGGCATTTGCCATGGATATTGTGCCTCGGGCATTACTGTTTCCCTTAGTGAACTCGTCCTTTATATTGTACCCCGGTCCGCCCATACCTGTTCCAGTAGGGTCTCCACCCTGAATCATGAAGTCCGGTATGACACGGTGAAAAATAGTCCCATCATAGAACTTGTTTTCAACGAGCTTCCTGAAGTTACCCGCAGTAATTGGCATGTTTTCCTCAAAGAGTTCTATCTCTATGTTTCCGACGTTAGTCTCAAGTAGTATAAGTGACATCTTACTCGTATGTGAAATACAGATTCACTTATCTAACTTTTCCTGGCTGATACTTGAAACAAAATGTCCGACTTATTGCTGTTTGAAAGAGTCCAGCCTCTTGTATAGCTCATCCAGTTTTCCATTGATTTCCTTAATGTTCTCGGATATCCGTGGAATTGCGGCTGTATAAAGCGACTCCATATGATCCACGATCCTGATAAGATATTCCAGCCTCGTCTGCAACACTTCTATGGCTATTGAGAACTCCTGGTTCGGATTTCCAAGCGGGGCTGTTCCTGTTGATGGTTTGGAAGAAGCCATACTCTTGAGGGTATCCTGCGGTATCTCAAAGTCCACAGCATGTGGATATTTTACGGCCACGAAATCCGGGAGCTTCATTCCCTTTTGCTGTGCGGCTAGGCAGTCAGCCTTTTCAAGGTTAACCCATGATCCATTGATGAATATAATCCTCATGCTGATAGAGTCGCAATTTGGACCTTCAAAAAGCTTGATTTTCTCTGCAAGTCTTCCCTTAATATTTGCATAAACAGAGAAAGGATACTTGCTGTGCATCTTCCATATTTCATCCTGCAGAGCAAGGAGACTTCTGTACCTGTTGATGCTGTCAATTCTTGTCAGCATTTTGTGGTAGTCATCAGTCTCTCGGGTTTCCACACTTGAAATTACCGACTGAATATAAAGATTTATGTTGTATACTTTACAACATCAATATTCGAAAGAAGAGAATTCGTATTTCAACCTGTGTGCTAATATCTCATCGATTCAAGAAAACGGAATATTTAATGCCAAAAAATCATTAAGAGTAATTGGAAGTAATATGGTAAGAGGCAGTAAATCAAGCGAGGCATATGTTATTGACGCCAAGAGGACACCGATAGGGAAGCGGAATGGAAAGCTGAAAAACAAGCATCCGGTTGATCTTCTGGCGGACTTAATGAAAAACGTGATAGGAAAGAATAATATCTATGATTCATTGATCGATGATATCCTGGTAGGCTGTGTTACACAAAACGGCGAGCAGTCAACCAACATAGCAAGAAACGCATGGTTATCAGCAGGATTCTCGGAGACGGTTCCAGCCACGACCATAGATCGCCAGTGCGGTTCAAGTCTTCAGGCAGTTACCTTTGCCAGCTATGGCATCATGACCGGAAATTATGGCCTTGTTCTATCCGGTGGAGTGGAATCAATGACAAGGATTCCAATGTACAGTAATTTCAGGAATGATTTTTCACCCCTTACTCAAAGCTTGAAAGATAGATATGGTATCAACGGGGGCTGGTTTAGCCAGGCTGCAGGTGCAGAGTCAATAGCCACGAAGTGGGGCATTACCAGGGAAGAAATGGACAGGCTCGGAGAGAGGAGCCACAGGCTAGCATACAAAGCGAGGCCACGAACTACAAAGGAGATCATACCTGTAAAGACCAGAGATGATGATGGAAAAGAGGTAACTGTAAGCGAGGATGAGGGGATCAGAGAAACGGTCGATCTGGAGAAAATGGGAAGGTTACCTCCCGCTTTCGAGGGCTTGAAGATGATAACAGCCGGGAACTCAAGCCAGATATCTGACGGAGCAAGTCTCGCCATACTGGCATCCGATTCATCAGTAGATGAATTTGGCCTAAAACCACGGGCAAGAATTATATCAACCGCTGCCGTCGGTGTTGATCCTATTACAATGCTAACCGGCCCTATACCTGTAACAAAGAAAGTACTTGAAAAAGCAAAAATGAAGATAGACGACATAGATCTCTTTGAGGTCAATGAAGCATTCGCATCAGTGGTGCTAGCCTGGCAGAAGGAGTTTCAGGTTCCAGCCGAAAAGCTCAATATACATGGTGGAGCAATTGCCATAGGACATCCTCTTGGTGCCACGGGAACAAGGATCCTGGCAACAATGATCAATGCTCTGGAACATGAAAACCTCAGCAGGGGACTGATAGCAATTTGTGAGGGTGGCGGGATGGCAAATGGGATGATAGTGGAAAGATTATGACCGTTTGTCACATTCCAATCCATGGAGATAAGTGAAAGACTGTTTGTAATCACAGGTGGATCCTCAGGTTTAGGTGCGGCGGTTGCACGCAACATCCATAAAAATGGAGGCAAGGTAATAATAGCTGACCTCGACCAGGCGAATGGTGATGTCGTTGCTAAGGAAACGAGCGGGCAATTCATCAAGACAGATGTAACAAGTGAAGAGAGCGTTAGAAACCTCTTTTCACAGTCTACGCGAGAAAAAGGGGCTGTGTATGGGTTAGTGAACTGCGCTGGCATTGCAATCGCCGAAAAGGTCGTGGGGAAGAATGGAGTCCACTCATTACAGAGTTTTTCAAGGGTTATAGGGATCAACTTAATAGGGACTTTCAATGCTATTCGTATATTCGCGGAATATGCTGTAAAAAACCAGCCCAATGCAGATGGCGAGAGAGGAGTAATAATCAATACTTCATCAATTGCTGCGTTTGAAGGACAGATAGGACAGGCTGCGTACTCTGCATCAAAAGGAGGGATTGTCGGGATGACTCTTCCCATTGCACGGGATCTTGCGGGATTCGGGATAAGAGTAGTGACTATCGCTCCCGGGATATTCGACACCCCACTATTGGGAAAATTGCCTCCTGAAGTGAGAGAGACACTGGGAAAACAGGTACCATTTCCTTCACGCCTGGGCAGGCCGGAAGAATTTGCAGCCCTTGCTGTTCATATAATCGAAAATGCAATGATCAATGGGGAAACTATAAGGCTCGACGGCGCAATAAGAATGCCGCCGCGCTGACTGAAATATTATTAAGGCAGCAACCTTTTCCTGAATATCTGGGTCTGTGGGGTAGCCTGGTATCCTTCCAGCTTCGGGAGTTGGAAACTCCGGTCCAAATCCGGACAGACCCACTTATATATATGTGCCGTAAAATAGACCCACATTTAAATAGTTCTTATACATGATCTACTCATGGTATTCAAAAAAGGGCATAGTGATTTTAGGAAAAATGCAGTAGAAGGTGGATATGCAAGGGACTTGATGAAGGATGAGACCATTAAGCTGTGGTATGAGAACCTGAAGCGGAAATCGGATCTCACTGCCGGTGTCTATCTCAGGGGCCTTAACTACTATTGCAAGAGGATGGATACGGATCCCGGCCGGATACTCATGGATGCCGGTGCGGATAATGGAGACAAGCTGCAGAGGGACTTCATGAAGTTCGTTTCAATCATGGAGAAGGAGGGCAAGAAGGGGGCTTATATATCCCGATACAAGAAGGTTATACATTCCTGGACCAGGTTCAATGCCGTGAAATTCCACCTGATTGCGAATATCGAGAATGAGAACATTAACGAGAACGTCCAGGACGAAAGAGTGCCAACCAATGAGGAATTAGGAAAGATGCTGAGGAAAGCCGGACTGAGGGAAAGAGTGTCAATATCCCTGATGGCATTTTCAGGGTTAAGACCTCAGGTATTAGGCAACAATGAGGGCAGGGATGGCCTGAGGTTGAAAGATATTCCTGAAATCGAAATATCGACCAACAGTGAGGGTATGCAAACGGTAAGAGCGACTAAGGATATTCTTCTTATAAACGTCAGGTTCAACCTTTCAAAAAAGAGGTTCAGGTATCACACTTTCGTTTGCGAAGAAGGCGTGCGGTATCTCGTGGAATACCTTGAAGACAGGATAAGGTCTAAAGAGGCCCTGACGGATGAATCCCCCATATTACAGTATGACCAGGAATCCAAGAGGGAGCATGAAGTTCTGGGCACGCACTACCTGACGAAGGCCATAAGGGAAGTTGTGAGGAGCACCGGTTTTGAATGGAGGCCTTATGTCTTCAGGGCATACTTCGCAACAGGCATGGATATTGCAGAATCAAAGGGAGTGGTATCACATTCATGGAGGCAACACTGGATGGGGCACATTGGGGATATTGAATCTAAATACAGCACCAACAAGAAGCTCCCCGACGATATACTGGAAAGAATGAGGGAATCATATTCCAAGGCCTCTAGGTTCCTTGAAACTGAAGAAAAAGGAATATCTGAAAAACAACACAATGAAGAGATCAACGCCGTGAAGATCATGATGTTGAAATTAGCCGGATATACTGAGGATGAGATCAGCAATCAACATATGCTTGAAATGGACGTGTCAGAGGTAGTAAAGAAATTCGATGACAAGAGGGCAAGGGCACTCAATAACGGCAATTCTCAAAAGGTAGTGTCATTCAAGGAAGTGGAAAAATACATAGAACAGGGATGGGAATACGTGAGGGACTTTCCGGGAAACAAGGCAATAGTGAAACTGCCATCCTGATCTTTCAAGGATGCATAGTGGGTCTTTCATGCCACATTCTGACACTGCAAGGCTTCAGCCATAGTCCAACGAGAAGGAATAATGTAGTATTCCTTATTTAGTCAGAAAATGACGCTTTCGCCGTTACAAAGCCATTTTGAATAAAAATAACGGTTTGGAGTATGGAAGGAAAGGTGTAAGTGAACGATGTGTTGCTGGAACTCCCCATGATTTATATCGTCATGGGATCCTGGAAAACGCTCTAAGGTCACGAAAAAAAGAGAGGATATTGAAAACATGCAGGGAATGAACTTATTCCCCAAAATCATGCTGAGTTAAAGCATCATGTTTGACCCAGAAGGGAGATAATTAAAATTGTCACTTGCTAAAACATGAGTCACCCTATATATATAAAAGTTAAGAAAATTAGTTAATGCCCACTTCTGATTTTAGAAAATAACAAAGCGTGATATTGTTATAATTCAGGCATCCACGAATCTTTCATCATATTCACCCAAACCAATGTGAATCTCAAATCTTGGGAAAAAGACATTTACCACCGGTCCCCGCTCATAGAATAGTCCTTCAAAACTACTTATGGAACTAACGTTTATCACTTTCTGACGAACCTTTGGAATATGATCATCGATGCAATTTTGTATGGATCGCTGTATGGAAGGTCCCGTGCCAGCATAACCTGATGCTGCCGGCTCAATAAAAGCATAAGCGTAGTACCCGGGTCCACTGCTGCTACTGGTACCTTTGAAGTTTAATGGCGTTATTATGTAGCTGTGGCTTTTTCCATTTCCTTTGTCAACCACTAACTCAATTATGCTAACAACCACATTCTTATTTGAACCTTGATCTCGCAGCGCACACGCTCCTTCAAGGATCAGGTTAAAGTTGTTTATTACCTCAAAGCTTCCAGACGATGGAAAGAAAGCAGGAACCAAGTGGACTTCAAAGGAATAATCCCTCTCTCTGTTTTTGTCTAATTCCATTATGGAAAAATACTGCTCTTTCATAGCTCTAAGAATTTCAGTTACTTCGGCGGGATCGTCCACTTCTGGAACTTCATCCATTATTCTGTAATAGAATTACATGGCTTATTCCTTTTGATTCTTGGCGACTATCTATGGAGATTTGACGGACTCTATCTTTTATAAAGCTTAGAGAAGCATGCAAAGCTCGTAATCACTCTCTGTAATACTTTGTTATCCCAACATAGAAGATGAGAACTCTAAACATTATCCACGCTTATTGTTTAACGAGTAGTTCTTTTAAATGTGAGCCAAGCACAAGGAAACTGAAAATTGCCTCAAGATTGGCAACTCTCACGATAGAAATACATTTTGCAAAAAGTTCCTTTGTTTTACCCATTAATTCCTCTGGTGTTATTATTAGAGGTTCCTTCTTGTGATCATTGTCATCAAATATGCATCTTCTTCTTGTCCCGTCATATAAGGCAGTCTCATGAGCTATTGCGTTTCTAATTTGAGTATCGTCCAAACAGAACATGGTATAACCATCTTCATGACTTATCAAACTGGAGATTCCCCAACGGACTTTTTCTTGAGTTCATCTATTTCAGGAATACTTCTGCCTTTAGATATTCTTATTATAGAGTACAACAGTTTTGCGTGTTTGCCATAATATTCTACCAGATATTTGTATGATGCACATAGGTGATCGAATTTCTTCTGTGTAAATATAGAATATCCTTCGCTTATGAGTTTTGCAGTATTTACCAGTTTACTGAAATTGAATACTACTATCTGAGAGTGCACTAAGGGCATATAGGCAGAGTTGTATAGCTTAAGAAATCCTTTGATTTTAAACAATGTTGCAGTCAATTCAGAAATCGCCTTGTCGTACTCTTTTATCTTTGTGTCAAAAAGGAAAGGAATGTTGGAATTGTCCCTTAACATCATATCCAGAATGTTCTTGTAAATCACTCCAAATGCAGATTCATTTTTTCCGACTTTAAGTGTTGTGTTTTTCGCAAGAAATAAGGCAATTTCCTCGTCGATATCTCTAAACTGTCTCAGTATTGATTCATCATTCCTGTTCCTGGCATAAACCAGAAAGTTAAGTTTCAAAAGTTTTGATAAGAGTTTAACAAACCCTTCATCCACGTTAAGAAGCTTTGTTTTTGATATTTTAAATGGGCTTAAACCAAGGGTAGAGTAGATCCTTTGAATAGATTGTCTAAAGAGTTTACTTGTGATGTAATCACATATTTCATCTATGTTCAAATCACTTGTAAGGGCATTTCGTATTACCGCCTCTACATTGTCAGTATTAAACAGGAACTCCTTTAGAGTGTCCGCTGATTGTGGTAGCTTAATTTTTGTTTTATCCAATTTAATAAATATTTTAAAACCTTATTTAGATTTATTCCTTGGTTGAAAATTTTTATGGGCTTCTTCCAACGGCAAGCCAATTATTAATCTGAATGACCAGAATAACATTACATCGACTCAAATCTGATCAGGAGGGCGCCACTTCAGGCATTGAATTATCATCGCCAGGATAATCGCCATAGTCCTCTATACCTTCTGAATATCCCCTTCCACCTTCTTCATCATTGTATTCAACTCCCATATCACCCAATTCATTGTACAAGAGGGTCTCGTCGCTGAAGAAGTATTTGCAGCTGTTGCACCAGTATTGAAATTGGCCGCCCATAGAAGGTTGAAAGTAAGGAACCCGGCCACTATGGTTCGTTATTACATCATCATTCTTCCTGCACTTTGGGCAATTGGGAAGTGTAATAGGTTCGAAAATTGTATCACAATGCTTACAGTAAAAAGTTCCATACTTGCCTGTTCTGTACACCTCATCCGCTTTTCCGCAGAAAATGCATTTAGGTATATCGGTGTTCAACTCTCCTTCGGACATGAATATTGATACACTGTTATGGATTATTAGTTTATCGGGAAGAAACAATATAGATTCCAGAAGTTCTTAAATAGCATATAATCAGCCCAGAATGGCATAATAAGTAACAGTGCTTCTCTCAGCACAACTGAATAATTGGAAAATATGGTTCATCTGACTTTCATGTGGGTTCTCGTGAGTTGGATGGTATGAAAAGCTCGTTTTTCATGGGTTGTCCGAGCTCCATGACATTCAAAATGGATAACATCTTACTAATTCGGGTATCTCACATTTCATGTAATGCGACACCCTATGTCGTATAATAAGTTTAAATGGTAGAAATAATCTTCGATTGAAGAAATTCTTACATCTCCCCCCTTCTGGACTTGATAAATTCTATAAAATCCCTGGAGTACTTTTTGTTCAGCATCAAATGGTACCCTTCAGCACCAATATCAATATGAACGCGTCCACCAGTTTTTATTTGCCAAGTATTGTGCAAACTGGGCCCAAAGAAATCATTCCCCTCCGTGAATGTAACGACACCGTGAATGCCCTCCATTTTTTCGGCGTAAGCAACCACTTCCTCGATAGTGGGGTTCAGGCTTAGAATTTCACTGAGAGCCTTTTTGACAGATTCCAGAGCTTTTGTTGGTTCTCTTACTGCTCCGGAGGAATACCTTACTTCATCCCAGTAATCTTGTAATGACCTCCCTTCCCTAAAGAGTCTCAGTGCAGTTTCCGCCTTCCATTTCCGTGGAAACTTTCGGTTGAATACCCACCCATCGCCTTCACCTTTTATAATCCACTTTTTGTCAAGTTTTTCGACTCTCATCAGGGTTCAACCATAAACAGACTAATTTTATTGTATTTATAAAGGCTTTGCTAAATGGTATCCATCCAAATAACAGTTGGTAACAACAGAATTTATGAATCAGTCAAGGTAGTTTCAAGGCCTCTTAGACTTTCAGTATATAAATTGAATATTTTTGTCCAGAACTTCTCTCGATCTTCAACTGGATAAGACCCGTTCACTTGCTTTATTAAATTAATCCCATCTGGGGAATTCTTGTGAATCGGCCATTGATTTCTTATTTTGACAATGTTCCTTAGATTTGTTATAATTTCTTTTTCATAGCCATTAATATATACTTTTAGAAACTCTTCCAGGACATTTATGGAACCATCACGAGGCTTCGTTGTAATTCTTTTTTTAAGGTCTGCAACATTAATTCCATCAATCAGTGTTCCTAGCGCTGCAAGGTTAGCCACTAAACAATCGTCATCATAGCAGTCTTTACTAATTTGTTTCAATGACTTTTCGTCCTGTTTTAACAGTTCAAATTTGTACTTCGACATAGATAATTCATTTATTCGGCTCCTCAAGTCGATCAATATACTTATTTTGCTGCGAGAATCATAGGAGATATCCATACCATAGGCATAATATCTAACTTTCTTTAGCTGAAGAAACAACTCGTCATCTAAAGCATCAAATTTCGATCGCAACTCTATAAGGGCAGAATTTTCATACAATTTAACTTGAATTAGATTATAAAGTTCGATATAGAGAGAATCCCCTCTTTTACAGATGTCCATCAAAGAGGCGAATATGTCTGGCTTAAACTTGGATCTTGCTATTTTTTCCTCGGAATTTTTAATTCTCTTGACTGAAGATCGGAATCTATCCATATTTTCCATTAATTGTTTCAGCCAATATTCGGCGTATGAATCTGGCTCAAATTCATTTCTGTTTTCTTTAATGATTACATTAATAAAATTTGTCATCGTCCATTGAATCTCGTCCCTGATCGATGCTATCTTTTCCGCGTAACTTGCTACTTCACTTCCCTTTATGCCATTATCAATAACTATATCCCGTAAATTCTTGTCTCTCGCAATGAAGTTTTCTAAATCTAACAACTCGATTTTTTCACTAGCATACTTTCTGTAGTCATCCAAAGATTTCCTTTGTTTTGTTACTTCGCCAGTCTCATTATCTATCTGTTCTTCAGGATCTGGAAGGTTGAATTCTTCTAGGAGTTTTCTAATATCACTCATGAACATATGTTTCAATATGGCATCTTTAGCGTACTTTTCGATTGCTTGTCTCTCAGATACAGCCTCCCCTTGTACCCCACTCCAGAATCGGTCCCAGCTTTTACTCATACCATACAAGATCCCAGCTTTCTTCGGTGGTTTAGGATTACTCATTCGAGGTCCCTTATAAAATAAGAACACTCAATATAATTTAAAAATATCTTTCTAGAACCGATACAAGAAATGCAGAATCACTATAGTGGAAATCTGCTCTCTGGATGGATTTATGTTTGGCCTATTCAAGGATTCCCATATTTCATTCACGCAAGGGCTCCCGGCATGGATCTTGGAGGTTCGGAGCAATAGGTTGAAAGAGGGTGTTGTGCAGGGCAGATCATTCTCGGAACTATTGGACGAGGCTGTGAAGAGATACATCAACCGGAGCATTGGCTCTGCACAGGCCATTGAAGAACTCATTGAACTGGCAAAGAAAATGCATGAATACCAGAAGCGGGAAGAAAAGTTACATCTCACTGAGGACGAAGTTGCCTTCTATGATGCCCTGGCAAACCATAAGACAGCAAAGGCTGTACTTGGAGACGACACGTTGAAGGATATCGCAAGAGAATAGATTATAGCATTGAAAAAGAACGTGAAAATAGACTGGACTATCCTGGGGAGTATACAGGCTCAGATGAGACTGGTTGTAAAAAAATTCTGAGGAAATACCATTATCTCCTAGACAGACAGAAAAAGGCCGCAGACACCGTGCTGGAACAGGTTAAATTATTTGCCCAGGGGTGGGCAGTTGCATGACTTCTTTCTCATTATTTGCCTATTTCCAATGCTAGTAAGTTTTTAATTTATTCCAAATATTACCGTTAATGCCACAATTGCTAGAAGTAACCCATATATCGAAAAGAGGAGCATCAATGAGGATTACACTTCCCAAGAAAGCAGCTGAATGCATCAATGCGGTGGCCGGGGACATCATAGGATTCTATGAAGAGGATGGGAAGGTCTTCCTGAAGAAAATGAAGTGAGGGATAGCTGATATCAGACTTGAAAACATAGTTCAGTTAAACTTGCCATAATTCATAGTTACCTGAATCTTGTGCATTTATAAAAGGTACTTCATATGGGACATTTCTCTCATGATCCAGGTATCGGCTACCAGTATTACACAAAATTTGGGATAATATCAATTTTGACTAGTCCATCACTGCACTTCTATCTTTATTTCTCTGTGAATCTTTCCATCTACTCAAATCATATAGCCTGTATACGCACTAATTCTTATTACCTATCCATAATGGTCTGCCAAGTATGCATTGTAAAACAATAGCTGTAGGCTCAAAGAACTCATGAAACCAATCAGAAGTGGTAGGCTCTTCAACAATATTCGAATGAACATAGTCATTAAGCTTGGAATATATCTCCGAGTAAATTATACGTCCGAAATAACCCTTTACTGGCTTTTGTATCTCTTTAAATGACTCTTTAATGCACGAATTAATGTTTCTTAGCTCTTCTTTATTTAATTGAAGTTTTACCAATTTAGACATCGATCTAGTGTCAGGTCTCGAAATAATACCGTAAATGGTTGCTTTATTCTCGCAATTCTTATAACCGCACCGGTTAGTCTCTGTTTCGTCATCAAATTCCGGCCCGATGAAGGTTAATTGCAATAGATCCTGCTTTAATTCATCTGATAGATCGCCTTTAATACCAAATCTGTCTTTCAAATCATTTAACATATCGCTTTCATGCTCTCTGCATGCTCTCAAACAATGTTCATCGTTGCTCATCAACATCCCATAAAAGTATTCGCTATTGCCAACAGTCTCATTTGCAATATCTGACCACTGATCAGTATCCTTTAAAAAGTTCATAAAAAATTCATTGAGTGACCTTTCTAATAAGCTTTTCAATTTCTGCTCAATTTTTCTTGGTATTTTATGCTTGTCAAAAGCAAATTTTGAAATGATATCTGGATAAAATTTATCTGACAGTTCCCGCAAAGAGTTTTTTGCGGGCTTTCTTTCTTCGCCAATCTCTAATGTTGGAAGAATTAAACTCTCCAAGCTCAGAGGAGTCAATTTGCCCCAATATCTGGAAAAAAAAGCGCTGGCAAATGGATTTATGCCATCTTCGCTTTTTATACTATCCGGCACCCATGATGAAACAGTAAATAGACCTGCGAAAAGAATATCTAAGGCCGATCTAATTTCCCTTAGTGAATACTTGATATATCCCTCCCCAGCCAACTTGACTGAAATTGCTAATTCCCCAAAAATATCTGCAAATAGAAGTCCAAAGTCTCTTTCAATTTTACTCCTTGTATTGTCTTCAGAAATAGAACCAAGATACCAGGAATAATTGTCAAGAAGTTCTGATAAATATGAAACAGCTTTTGAAATTTCTTCACTGTTAGGATAAGGGACATTGAAAATTTCATAAAAGTCTTTAGGAAGTTGTCCTTTTTGCGCCCATTGTGTAAGGTTAATTATATCCGGATTTTTTGTCATTCTATTTTCGCCTTAGATTTAGAAATGAGGCAACATACTTTAAACTTATATCGCTCACGTCTCTCTAAATGTCCTTCATATCTAAATAACTCTCAAAGGTATCATAGCGTCCCAAATCTCGTGTATTTATAAAGGATACCGCATCTAAAACATTGCCTCTTAATAAACAGGTACCGTCTTCTAGAGTTAAACAAAATTCGGGATATTATCGACATACCCGATTTATGTAAAGAATGTGGCAAAGTGGGTATTAGTAAGCTAAAATCTTTCTCTACACTCAATGCATTGAAAGATTATTATACACTGACTACTTAAACAACCCATGAAGTGTCCGATATGCGGCGGGGAGAATTCTAACAGTTTTTTTAAATCATGGCAATATGGACTCTATACTGTTCAAAGAACACAATGCTCTGAATGCGGAGAGAAGTTTAATATATACAGAGGAGAAAATAAAACATTCACTGTTCCAAAAGCTACAGATGGTGATCTCTCTGGAAAATGAAAATTTCGGAAAAGCGTTCTGGTATGAGCGTCTTACAGAACTAGGCTATCCCGTTAAAGAAACTGAGATTCCTGTAAATTTCCTAAGGGAAAGAAAGGCGATACCTCCAGGTACTAATCTCAAGAGGGGCCTTCTTTATTATTCGGACCCTTTGACGTTTGACTTAATACTTTTGGAATTTGATAAGTTACCACCCAGAACAGCAGCTTCAAGAATCTCGCGTTACTGGAAATCCCACCAGCAAGGGAGACAACTGATAATTTTTGAAGACGGGCACGATAGTTACGCAATAGTTATTCCGGGGGCATATGAAGAAGGTACCTCAAAAGCCAGAATACTTGGACTTTCTGATACAATATACCACACGGATGCTGAAGCTCTGAACTCTCTCAGATTTGTTTCTGATAAGAAAGCGATGAGGGAAGCCTATGACAATCATTTCCTGCCGTATGAAAAAGTAAGAGAAGAGTTTTTCCTGGAATACAGGAACATGTATCAGGAAATTTATGGAATAACCAAGGATATCCTTGGACCAAATGCCAGCTCATATTCCCAAAGATTTCTGGGCAGACTCATGTTTCTTTACTTCCTTCAAAAGAAAGGATGGTTGAAGGGAGACAAGAAATTTGTAAACACTATCAAAGACTATGGAGAGCTGAACTGGACTTTTTACGAAGCACTCAGTAAAGAAGGTAATAACGGTTTTCCATACCTGGATGGAACCCTATTCGAGAGAGAGGAATATTTTTCACAAAGCATCGAAAAAAGTTTGCTAGACTCCATGAATAACGCTTTCTATAAGGCCAGAGAGTTTCTGAATAAATACAACTTCACTGTGGACGAACTATCTCCTAATGATCTGGAGGTAAGTGTTGATCCTGCAATGATCGGGACAATATTTGAAAATATGCTGCCAGAGAATGAAAGAGGTTCGAAGGGTACTTTCTATACACCGCTTGAGGAGATATCTTTCATCTGCAGGAGGGCACTGTCGAATTATCTTGGAATACCTGAGCGAGTTATAATAGTGGACGGAAAACAAAAGCTGGAGGATGGTGTTGAAAATCTCATCAGATCATTTGAGGAAAAGAAAAATGAAAAAGAGGTGCTGGAGCTCAGAAGAAAACTATTGGATATCAGAATATTAGATCCAGCAGTAGGCTCAGGAGGATTCTTACTCGGAATGATGCATGAGATTGTTGGAATACTTAAGAGAATTGATGAATCCGCTGGATGGGAACCTCGCGTAGACCACTATAAAGACAAGATACTTCAGAATCTCTTTGGGTTTGATATAGAAGGGGAGGCGATAGAGATCGCAAGGCTTCGTCTATGGCTTTCCATGATCGTCGACAAGAAGGACCCAGAAGTTCTCAGAAGTTTAGACATGAATCTGGTGACAATCGGCGATTCGTTGGTAAAACCACAAGGAGTTCAGGCAAAGTTGGGCGATGAGTCGCTTGACATTTTCGATAGAATGAGCTTTATCAGGGGGAATTTTATCAACGCTACAAGTTTTAGTGAAAGGGCAAAATTAAGGAAAGAATTGGCCAATATACAGGATGAGCTCGAGAAGAAGACCGGGATTAAGGGAGGCATGATAGAGTCATGGCTTCCTGAGAAGGCAGACATCATTATCATGAATCCACCATATGTTAGGCAAGAGTCCATCCCGGCAGAGAAGAAGAAATACTACACTTCAACATACAAAATTGACCGGAAATCCGACCTGTATGCTTATTTCATCCTGAGGGCTGTTCAACTCATCAGGAGTGATGGTATCGTGTCCACCATATGCTCGGATAAGTGGCTTGAGACCGATTATGGCTTAGATATTCAGAAATGGATCTCCACAAGGTTGATAGCAGTATACGGCCAGAGAGAACGAACTTTCGGGGCTGATATTAACAGTATAATCTTTGTATATGGCAACAAGACGGACAGTTTCGCCAGCACAGACTTCACATACCTTGAAACATACCCGTCCAGATTGATCAGAAATCACACACAGTTCAAGAGGGTGGAAATGAAGCCAGGAAAGTGGTTCTACCTCCGTGCCCCTAGATTATTCATGGAGAAGATATATCCAAAACTCACGCACAAGTTAGGGGACTTTGCCGATATCAAATTTGGTATAAAAACTGGAGCGAACGAATTCTTCTACATGAGAGATGTGTCTTTGCAGTATGGGACTGATTACCTTGCGAATCCGAAAAAGTTTGAGGATTGGGGTGTCAGTGCCAGGAATGAGAAGGAATTGAAGGAACAGAGCCTGATTTATATTGAGAATGAAGGGGGCGAGAGGTTTGTAATAGATATCTCAGATGCAAAACCACTGGTTAGAACGACAAAAGACTTAAGGGGATACAAAATTGACAAGGTGGAAAGATTGTGTTTGTACACCAAAACTCCTGGAGTTATGACACAAAAATATATTGAATGGGGTAGAAATCAATCAGCAAGCATCAGGGGACAAAAAGATCCTGTCATAGGGTATAACAATAGGCCATCGGTATCCGGAAGGAAAAAATGGTATTCTCTTAACGACCTTGAACCTGCAAACATTATCTTGCCAATGTACGTAATGGATAGATTTTTCATCCCATCATCAGATGAACCTGTTATATGCGATCATACATTATATACAATAAAATCGAACACAAAAGGAATAGTGGCGTATCTGAACTCAACGATATTTTACATAACAATGGAACTCTACCTGAGAAGGCTAGGTGGAGGTGTAGGTGAGATCATGGTAGACGATTATGAACAGATGCCCGTTCCAGATCTGAGAAAGTTAAATTTAACCAGCATTAACGTTTCATTGAATAGGGATGTGAAGAGGTATTTTGAGGAAGTTAGGGCCGATGACAGGAAAGATCTGGATTCAGAATTGATGAATTTGTTAGGCATCGACGATTTGCCACTGGATCAATTCTACAACGAATTTGTTGGTCTGGTTGGTGACAGGATACTGAAAGCTGGTCGGTCGCTTAAACCCAAGGAAGATGTAGATGAGCAGAATAATTGACAACGGGAAAGACAAGCTTTCGGAGTCACTCAATCTAGAACTCAAAGACGTCAGTGAACTGGCATTTGCATCTGCCTATTTCAACATCAAGGGTTTTGGACTCATAAAGGATACAATTAGGGATAAGCCCCTAAAATTCCTCCTGGGAAGGCCTCAGGACGAAAGCGTCACATTCGAGGAGGAAATTGTTCGGGAACTGGAGGAACAGGAGGATAACCCGGAATATTACACATTAATGAATGATACAGTCACATATTTTTCCGATGATAAACGGGAAATAAGAAAGAAGAATGGTCCATTCTTCCATGGGAAAGCATACATTGGAGTATCCCCCAATCTCAGCAACCCAAAGACTGGGATCGGCATAGTCGGATCGAGCAACTTAACCTATGCCGGCCTGAAGACAAACAGTGAGTTGAACGTTGAAAATACAGATAGGGAGCTCCTTAAAGAGATAACAATCTGGTTCAACGAGAAGTGGCAATCGGCAGAAGAATACAAGAGTACATTCATCGGTTTTCTCAAGAACTATACAATTACCCATACCCCATATGAAGTTGCTTCAAAGGCTTTATTCGAATATTATAACAAGGACCTTCAAGAGGCAGAAAAAATTAAAATGATGGGACTGAAGCGATTTCAGGTTGTATCAGTCCTCGAGGCAAGAAAGATACTTTCAGAGTACAAGGGCGTAGTTATAGCAGACTCCACAGGTTTGGGAAAAACCAGAACCATGATCGCACTGGCACATGAAGCAAGGAAAGAGAGAAAGAAAGTATTGCTCATTGCACCAAAAAGTGTACTCAGAACCACATGGGAAAAGGAGACAGATGCACTCGACACGAAAATTGAAGGCATCAATTCCGAATATATATCGGCAAATCCTGACGAATTTGTGGAGAAGTATGAGAACAAAGGAAACAACTTCATCATGGTTGACGAAGCTCATTACTTCAAGTCGTCTTCATCCAACAGGTATAAGGCTCTGAGGGACTTAATATTGCACAACTCAGCCGAAGTGGTTCTGGCAACAGCAACTCCAGTTAACAACAGCTTAATGGACCTGTACAACCTCATTGCCCTTTTTGCGCCAGAGGAGTCCATAATGGATATAGCTGGGGTAACCCTAAAAGGTTATTTTGGAAGCAATCAAAAATTGTTGCTTGAGGGGAAGTCTTTCGAAATGTCTCAGGTGCTTGAAAGATTTGTAGTTAGACATTCCAGAAAATTCGCCAAGATGCTTGAAAAGGACATGAAAGGATTTCCCGAAAGGGTGATCGACATGAACCCGAAAAACAGGTATAAGTCAAATATGGATTACCAGACCCTTGACGATAAATTGGAAAGACTGTATTTCGCCCCATATGAGCTATCGGTTGAAAAACTTACAGAACTTAAATTACCCAGCGGACAAGCCATCTCTCAATTCAAGGAAAGAGAAAAGAAGGAGAAACTCAAAGAACTCGTGAAAACAATTGTCCGGCTAAACTTATTTAAGAGGCTGGAGAGTTCCCAGGAAGCATTCAGAGAAACAATGGGGGCAATTTCCTCCTATATGAAAAGAGCCATGGAATTTGCCAGAACGAGTGGATACTTCCTCCCTCGAAGCGCAGCCGATGATCCGCTGTTTGATTTTGATGAGGAAATACCTCCAAACATATTCGAAAGTGATAAGTATAGAGAGCTTCAGGACAAATGTCTGCTTACGAAAGAAGAGAAGGAATACTTTCTGAAAGCATGCAGTGAGGATCTTAAAAGCATTAAGGAGATTTTGAACTCTATACCTTCAACAGATGCAAAGCTGATTGGATTCCAGGAAAGGGTCAGGGAGCTGATACCACAAATTAAAGAGCCCAACGGTGTAGTGTTTTTCACACAATACACGGCAACCGCAAAGTTGCTCTACAATTCATTGAATGGACTATATCCGCTGACATATCTTACATCAGGGAGCATATGCAAGGATCATAAGGGGCGAATTTCGGACACTACAAAAATAGTTGAGCAGTTCCAGGAACATGGAGGTCTACTCATAAGTACGGATGTGCTAAGCGAGGGACAGAACCTTCAAAATGCCCAATTCGTGGTTAATTATGACTTTCCATGGAATCCAGTTGTTTTGATACAGAGAGTCGGGAGAATTGACAGAATGGGGTCAAATTATGATTATGTATATCTTATAAATATCATGCAGGAGAATGATAACCCGGAAGATCCCAATTCCCTGCAGCATTTCATAAATCTTATGAGGAAGCTTTACAGCAAGATCTCAGGAATCAAAAATACCGTTGGAATTGATGCGCCAATTCTCGGGGAAGATGCAGAGCCTAAAGATTTTGGAACTATGCAAAAACTAATAGCTGAGGGAAAGAGCACAGTTCTAACAGAGCTTGAAAAGGAAATTGAGCAATTCACGAATGATCCAAAGGATCAACTGATGGAGATAATCGATGACCTTGGAGAGGAGAGGATAAAGGCAATTCCCAGGGGAATCGGGGCTTATAAAAAATACGAAAAGAATGGATTGTTCTGTCTCTTCACAGATGGAGAAAATTATTACTGGAGGCTTAAATTTGAAGGAGAGAGTAACGTTATAACCGATCCAGGCCAGATAGTCGGAATATTATTGAAGGACAAGGAAAAGGACTCATCGGGTGAAAAGATAGAGTACAAAGTCCTCGTCGATAAATTAAGAAAACTGAAGGAAGAAACAACTCATTCAGTAGAGAGCGACAGAGTGAGAAGATCATCCTCTTCGACTTTACCAAACCTATCAAAGAATGGCAAGGAAATTTACGCAAAGATAAGCGAGGAGGACGAGGAACTGGCATTGAAGTTTAGGGCAGTAGCTTCCAAGGAAGCTTTGGTAAAGTCTCTATATGAAGCAATGAAGGATCCAAATTTCATAGAAAAGGCAAGAAAACTTATCCTATCGCAATCCGAAAAATCAGAACCAGAAACTCGCAAGGAATTATCACTTAAGCGTGTTTGCTGGTGTCTGCTAACAAGTTGAGAAAGATGTTATGAAGCTAAGTAAAACCTAATATCCAAGTTCACTGCTAACCCTCTGTCGGTTTAGATGATTGTTGCGGTGCCACTCCTTTCCTCAGAGTCGATGAAAATTATCCTTTGCCTTATCGTGCTGTAACAGTTTCTAGATGTACTGAGTTCAGGAATCTTGAAGTTAAGGGATTTTGTTTTGCCTAGTGTGAATTTCTAGAATTCCCTGACCATAATTTTTAATTTTTGTAAATCCCGACAATGTCAGATTTTCGTTAATATTGATGTTTCCAACGGCTTGGCGTATGCGCATTAATTAAATGAAACCTAGAGGCAATCCCTTTTTTCAGGAGTTTAGTTTTCCGTGACATGATGCTCTTTGAGATGCTATCAACGATTTTTGACAATGTCTATTTTTCAATATGTTGACGCTCAGATTATTAGCGGAAGAAAGTCCTACATTTAGGGCATGAGGTCCTATTATAACCATTGAATGCAAAACCACAGGATTTACACACCTCGGGAAGGAAATCAGGATCAGCTGCCCGTATCAAGTTCTGTTTGTGCGGCTCAAGGTAATTTTTATTGTACCATAATCCCGAATCTTTGCGCATAACGTTGAGTCTAAAGTATGTTAGTTCGTGAAAAAATTGTACTGGATCATACGGATAACCGTCATTCAATAGGCAAAACTTAACTTTGTTCACTTTGCGAGGCCGTCCTGACCGACTTACCTCAGGCCTCAATTCAGGATGAATTCTACCTGTTTCTACATTTACGTGACACTCATAGCATAAGTCTATTGTTTTTTCTGGGTCCCTGCTAATGTGGTGTTCCTCAATTGTTACATTTCCTGTTTTTATCACCTCAACATTGAAGTCCCATCGTCGTTTCCTGAATTCCTCATACGATGGATACGAAGCGCTCAGTACCAGTGTCTCCTGTTTATGGCACAGGTAACATCCCCTTCCTTTTACTGAGGTTTTTCCGTTGTCGTAATCAAACCCATATTTCTCTTCCGTCTCAGCAATTTTAACTGCTCTGTTGCGCATGATTTTGGAATATTCTTTTTTTAGTGCTGTTTCGGATAGTGGAGTAAAGATGCCACGACCTGAATACTTATAATGATGCGATTCCATTTCCGTTAGAAGATATTCAAACTCCCATTCTTCCAGGTGCTCCTTTAGCTTGAGGCGATCTCCTGATAGTTTGTCGAAGTGATATCCATACATCAGAGCATCCTTCGGTACCATTGAACTCGCCCTAAAAGCAATTACTACCACCCAGCTTAAAATTACACTAGATACCCAACGGTATAAAGTCATTTAATTTATCATACGAATCAATACCATTTCATGCCACAATTGCCAGAAGTAACACACATATCGAAAAGAGGAGCATCAATGAGGATTACACCTCCCAAGAAAGCGGCTGAATGCATCAATGCAGTTGCTGGTGACATCATAGGATTCTACGAGGATGACGGGAAGTTAGTTTTGAAGAAGATGAAGTGAAAATGGAAGAAATTCCTGAAATAAAAACAGGTTTGCAAATTAGAAGAAGAACCTGAAATGTCAAGTCCTTATTGAAGCATAATAGGACGTTTTAAGCTGCTGGTAATCACCTGTTTTCCTAGAAGTGTTTGAAACCGAACTACCCACACGAAAGTATGATGAGCCCAAATTTAACTAATTTCTGTCAAAATAAATTTCCCGAATCTGTCTCTACTCATTTTCTCTTTTTTTAGTATTACTCAGAGGTCTTAAATAGTTTAAATTTGTGTATGACATAAAGATTCGGTAAAAAAGGGCAGATAAATGACAGAAAGTTCATATGAGCAAGAAGAACATGATAAATACCGTCAGGCTGCAATTAAAGCCTGGAGTACCATACGTAAGAATAAGATCGAGAATATCAAGAAGGAAAATGAAACGTTTGACGATTATATTTTCGATGTGGACTCAAGGAAAATATCTTATGGAACGTATAAAATCAATCCGCCACTCATAAAGAAATCCAGGCTCACCTGGGTAGAGAAAGGAGGCGTCGGTAAGGAATTATCTGATGGGTGGTCGCTTAACTATGCTGTTGGCTGCACACATGCCTGCAGGTTCTGTTACGTCGATTCCATACACAAACGTTACGGTGAAAAGAGAACAGGACCATTTGTCAACAGATCATGGGGAAATTACATGTACCTCCCGGCGAACATGGACGATGCCATTGCCGAAACCAGATGGGAAAAATGGAAGGGCATCGAGGTCATGATGAGTTCCACTCATGATCCATATTTACCGTCATTGGTGGGCATAACGAAGAGAATACTTGAAGCGGCTCTTCCTGCAGGGGTGAAATTGTGTATACAGACCAGATCTCCACTTGTGGAGAAAGACTTGAAATATCTATCAGAGTTCCAAGATCAGGTAAGGGTCCAGGTATCTGTTGCCACCATGAACAGAGAACTGAGCAGGATTATTGAACCTAGGGTTGCATCTCCAGAGTCACGGCTCAGGATCCTAGAACACGCCAAGGATCATGGACTTAACACTGGGATAATAATTGCACCCATAATGCCTTCCCTGAAAATACGGGAGTCACCGAGATCAGATCTTATGGAGATTGCTAAGAGATTGTCAATACTGAGGCCTGACAACATCTATGGGGAGTGTCTCCACGTGAGGGGATCCAATATGAGTGAACTCGAGGCAGCACTGGGGGAGAAGATAGAGATTGGAGACTTTGATACCGGTATGGAAAAACAGTTCCACAGGATCCTTGGAACATTTGGGTTAAAAGGAAGATGGTGGAAAGAACATAAGACCTATTCAAAATAATCCATAACGCTTTTGCCACTGCCTTCAATGTAATGCTGAATAAGAGTAAAAACCTCGTCGCCGCTCAAATTATTAATCTTTTCATTGAAAGTTTTCAGTATTCTAAAGAATCTGGGTTCTTCCCACTTACCACCGGTAGATGTAAACAAAATGAAGTAATGGTGCCCATTTATTGTCTTTTGTATCTTAGTTCCAATTGGTTTCTTTTTGTAAGCTTGATTAGTTATTAGATCTGCGTAATAATTGTATATATCCTCATCTTTTTCAACATTTGCTAGCTTTTGTTTCCATTCTGAAGATCCAAAGAATCGGTCAAGCGTGGGCTCGTTCCAACTTGGATTAGCCCGCCACTGCTTTATAGGCCTTAAAATTTCCTCTGTTGCAACATTTACAATGAGATCACATCCAATCTGTCCCAAGAGGCGAATTGTATCGAAATCTATTTCCATAGAAAATGGATCGATAAAAACCAGAGAGTGAGTACCAAAATCACTCAACTTTCGGAGAATGTTCGGTATAATTTTATTACAATCTCCTTGGTGAAATTCAGTCCCTACCGGCTTACCAACAACATTGAACACTTTTTCCAGTTGATCTATTTTTGCTTTTTCACTTTCTATGAAGTGATACTCATCAAAGTACTTGTCGCCAATACATTTTGTTATTACCAAGGGGGACCCCAGATAGTTCCTTTTCAACCCCTCTATTCCTATAATTCCCGATCCGGAAAAGAGGTCTAAGAATACCAGTCTTTTTATCCAGCTCTGCTTTCTCAAAATTGTGAGATAGCTTGGTGCATAGTATGCAAGAAGCATTTCTTTCAATATGGTCCATGCCCCTGGTCTGGAAGTCAGTACTGGCGCATAACCAAGGTCATTCACTTTTTTGAAGACATCGTTCTCAGTTAAAAACCCTAAACGTTTCCTAAACCAGTCATACGGATATTTTTTTCTGCCCATTTTTTAACACCACTTGTGAACATTACCGATGATGCTTCTGTTCCTACCATAAACTTTCTTTAAATTCATTTTCCTGCAGTAAAGGGACTGAATGATATTTGTTTGCAATAACTTTCATCCTGCTCTACCGACTTCCTTTACCTTTCCTTCCTTGAAATATTCCTAAATCAACGCCATAACATGAGGAAATGACCAGACTTACTTTGCTTGTATCTAAACATCAAATTCCATCACTATTTCTATATCTTACTTTATTATTATCAGTAAGTTGTACACTTAAATGATTAATAAATATTTCCGCAGTAAAAACAGATATCCTGCGACTGCACCATTTGAAAGTGGAGTCACCCATTTGTTTCATACTTCCGAAAAAGATATAGGAAAAGTTAGGTATCAAGGAAGAAGATATACTGTGGTTTTATGGGAAGACGGGAATGTGGTTACCGGTGGCAAATTTAATCTTAAAAAGAGAAACAGTACAAAATGTTACGCCTCCACTTAAGAATGACAAACGTATTAATCGTAGAGCACATAGTCATTAGTAAGGAGTGTGAGGACGTTTCACTTCGCATAGGCATGGGAGAGTTAAAAGTTACGTTAAGTCCCATTCGGATATTCTGCTTACTATTCTGGTTCCGGTAGTGATTCTAAGCCTGATCCTATCTTTTGTAAATCCCCTCATAATTTATCAGAGACTATCATTAAATACTGTATTCCTAACGGTTTTTGGAATTCTGCTCGGACTCTTGATGACAGCTTATGCCATAATACTAAGCACTATTTCATCGATGCCGAAGGCATTGCTCGAGACAGATGCTTACGAGAGAATTAACTCGGTTTTCTTCTACTCTATCCTTATCAATATTTGTTTTGTATTGATATCTATATTGGCCCTGTTTCTCTCTGGGCGTCTTGAAATAATGTACTGGATAGTTATAACGCAGATAATAGTATCAACATTACTTATTTCAATTACGTTTTTGATCGTGATCTATTTACGAGGGTTGTTTAAGGACCTTAAGGTCTATAACATGAGTAAGAAATAGAGCAGAGTCTATTCTTCTTGACCGCTGTTCCTTAGGATAGCATCTCGATTCGTATTGTATATTTTCCTCGCTTTTTGGTAAAAATCCCAAGATGTAACGAATCTCGCTTTATCGTCCAGTACTACATGGGCCTTGAAGAACATCAGCGAAGGTTTGATGAGATCATATATTGCGTCATTAGTTTCGACCTTTAGTGCTTCAAGTACCTCCTTATCGCCAGAAAGCTCTTCTATATTACTGATAGCTTCACTTTTCTCGAGATTTTTCCGCGGTTTGTGCCTGACAGTAATCTCGAGATCATAATCCGATTTCGCATACAACTTTTGCACCTGAACTGGGTTTAGATGTAGTAATTTTTCCATATGATGCAAATTTGGTTTCGCAATCTTTGCAGTAACGGCCAATAAGGAATCTGAGTCTTTTATTCTCTCTAGGACATTGTCTATCGCAATGGCTTTGATTTCAACTTGGTCCTCATCGAGGTCCAGGGTTTTTCTTAGATAAAAGTCTAAAGGAGTTACAAAGTTACGAACTGCAGATTGGTTGTATTCCCCTAAAATTCTTCTATCCTTCACGCTGAGAATGAAATGGGAAATCTCTTCAATAAAATCCCCTGCTTCAAGGGGGATGTCTTTCTCCTCTGCATCATCTTTTTCGCTTTTTTGGCTAAGAATTTTTGGGGCATCTTCCCTTAGTTTTAAAAATCTGCCCTCGACAAAGCCATTTTCTTCCTTCTCGCATAGCAAAAGAAGACTGTTATTCCCGTATTGGTGTATGTTTTCGCGAACGACTTCCTTCTTTCTCGAATATTTATTCATCAGATAATTCGGCTTCAAATATTCTTCAGGGAGTTTAATGGAATACGGGTACATTTTTACTCTCTTGGTGTCTCCCAAAGAGCCTCACTCCCACTCCACTGTTACCTTGACCTTCTTAGGTTCCTTGGATCCGAATACCGATTTCTGCACGTACAATGTCCCTATGGAAGGCTCACCGGAAGCCTTCTCCTGGAACCTGTATGTATTCTTCGTAGCACGCTCGAACTCAAATTCTATTTCCTTTTTGCCCATGTTTTCACCCCTTCAAGATCTCCTCTTCGTCGCTCCATTCCAGCCGGAACTTTATGATCCCTGGCGCGCTGGATGCCATTATGCTCGGGACCTGGATGCTGATCGAGCCCTCCGGAGTCCTGTAAACGTAACTGTACTCTTCCGTGATGCCAAATGCCGTGGTTCTCCTGGCTTCACCCTCGATGACGGTCATTCATGATCACATAAAGTTACGCACATCTCCCTCATTATTCTATCTGATTCAAATCCACTTCCACACCTCACTGCTGTATGACCTTATGGCGAGGAGGCTAAAACCAGAGTCCGGGAATTTATCTGCGGCCCGGTAGAGCATGGACACCTGATCGTCTATCATGGAGTATGGCAGGAACGTGAATGACCTGTATCTCCCGTTCACGGGCCTGGCGATGATCGCGGCTTTCGGTATCCTCCTCTCCACAGAGAGTCCCTGCACCTCCCGCAGGAATGGCGAATCCAGGTACGCGACGTCTTGTCCTTTACCGTTATATATTATGGCCCTGAAACCCTTATCCTCCATGTGGGTGAAGTTGTATTCTATCAGGCAGTCGTTTTGCATTGGGACGCTAAAATCCTTCATGATATCCGCCCCTCGTACGACACAATGCCCAGGTGGATGCGGGAATCCACTTCGTCTATCATGTTAATGCCTCCCCTGCCCGGCCCAAGGTCAGCGATCCTGATCCGGTTGTTCATTTCCAGTATGCGCCTCTCCACCTCCGTCACCGTTGGCAGGCCGGAGGATAACATCCTGTAGTCGGCGTAGATCTTCCTCTCCTTCAGGTACAGGCTCCCGAGCACCGATGGCTGTGCCCGGGGTCGATCTCGTTCATGATGTCGGAAACCTGCCCCATCTCCGTGGCCCTGATGCTGACAATGATGCAATCGCCCATGGCTGCAGGCTTGAACTGTACCAGGGTGCCCTTCAGCTTCTCGGCGGAATCACCGCACACAAAGAGGTTGACGAATGACTCCTCTCCCTGCCTGTGAAGATCAAGTGGTATGGTATCCAGTTCTCTTTCCACTAGTGGGAGGATGGGATGCTGCTGCTCCATGGAGATTGCCAGGTGGGTGTCCAGCCTCTTCTCTATGTCACGGTAAAGCATTTTCGCTGGTACCCCTAGACATTGTCATTCAACCTCCTATCGCTGCTGCCAGTCATCAATGATGGGTAAGAACCTTGATTCAACATGTACGGATTGTTTTTACCCAAGGTTTCCTAATAAAAGTTGTTACATATGCATGCCAATATGTGGCAGTGTATGCGTCAGGGCGATAATTGGGAGGTATAAATATGCTCTTTTTCTCATTTTTAATTTCTTCGAGAATATATACGTAATGGGCCATCTTGATTGGAATTATGAACTACAGAGGCGAATCCCTTTACCTGCCCGATGACCTTGCAGTCCAGAAGGCCCGGAAGATGGGATACAACAAAGGCTGGAACGACAGGAAGTTCCAGGACTTAAACATAATAGAGGAAGCGCTAAGGAAGAGCAGTAACTACACCGAATTCTCGCAGTTGCTCAGGGAGAAGATCGCTGAACTGGAGAGGAATGTGGAATAATGACCAAACGCAACCCGTTCACCTGGGAATACGTGTCAGGCAGAAAGGATCGGTTCGACGTTGACTATGCGGTGTTCAGGAAGTGCGTTGATTAAACAAGTACCAGGGAAGATCCTGTCAACATGCCCGAGGAGAAACTGAAATACATTATCTGTTTTTGAATGCTTCATTCTGACGTAGGAGTTCAGTCTACTTAAGCAATCTCGGATCAAAACAGGATGATCCCATGAGACTGGAACTATGGGTGTTTTTCAAAATAAATTCGGTAGGTGTACTGTTTATCTCAATTCTGGACAGATCGCAAAAAGAATTATGATACAGTTCCTGCTGTTTCACCTCCTTTCCTTCTTGTCATATTCTCTTCTCTCCTTAATATCCTTGCCTTCTCGATCTTTGCTTCCCTTATGGCCAGTAGAACATCAGGCTCTCCCCTGTAATACTGTATCGGCGTGAGATACTGCAGGGAGGAATGTCTTCTTTCGTTATTGTAGTGCTGGATGATCCTGGATATCTCAGATTTAGCCTGCTCGTAATCCATCAGGATCACCGGTACCAGGGATTCCCGCATGGTCTTGTTGGCTCTTTCCACAATGCCATTCTGTTCAGGTGTATGTGGCCTTATTAATTTTTGAGTGAGGTGGTTCTCCCTCAGGACAAGCTTGAACTCCATGGCGATGAATGATGAACCGTTATCCGACTGAATAACCGGTTCCGCAAGTGATGATTTTCTCAGTATGTCTATTGCAGCCTGCGCTTCCAGAGACACGGAATCGGCATCCATTGATGTCAGCAGTGAATGGTGCACTATGTACCTGGAATACTCGTCTATGAAGATCAGGAGATAGAAGAATCGTCCATTTATTTTGACGTACATAATGTCTGTCTGCCATCTTTCGTCAGGCCTATTTGCATGTTCCGGGCGGGTGGATTCCCACGACGGCCTTTTCCATTCAACAATGAGGTTGTTCCTCTTCAGAATGCTGTATACGGTGCTTGGAGACAGGTACGCAATGTCCTCGTCCATCATTGCGTATGCAAGCTCCCTGAATGACATTTCCGGGTGTTTATGCTTGTATCCTATCACGATCCACCCCTCATCATCCCTGACAGCCAGCGGATTGAACCTTCCGTCCAGGAGCGGCGAGAATTCTATCTGTGCATAGTACCATGACCTTGGTATGCCAAGGATTGAAAGCACCCTTACCAGAGGATATCCTGCCCTTTCAACCGCGTTCATGACTGTCCGGTGGATGTCATAGAACAGGGATCTCATGTTCGTCCCCTCCTCTGAAAGATGCTTCCATACTTTTTTTTGATCTCCAGGTTCTCCTGCGTAATCTCAGCAATGACATCCTTGAGCCTCATGATCTCCTGATCCTTTTCGGACCTTATGCGATCTTCATCGACTTTCCTGCCCCTGTTCTCAAATATCTCAGGGGCGCTGTTAATGAGCTGATCCTTCCAGTAGTAGAACCTTGCAGGCTTGACATCGTACTTCCTGCAGAGATCCGCCACTGAGATGGTTCCGCTCATTCCTTCAAGGACTATCCTCAACTTTTCTTCAGCTTTGTATGCTCTCTTCTCTCCCATTTATATAGCATGGAACACGAATGGATCATAATTAATTTTGTAATTTGTCCGGAGATGCGATAAACATTTCAGTAGGGTGGTTCAATGCCTCCTTCTCATGTAACCAATTACTCCTGCAACCGCAGCAATTGCAGCAACAACACCGATAATTGCGTATATCTCTGTGCTCGATATGGACGATGGTTTTGACACTGTTTTAAGGTCTATTGTGAGGTTCTGGACGTTGCCTGCATTAAGGGTGAAGTTGTTGTAATACGTAGTGTACCCATTTTCAGAAGCAACCACATGATATGATCCGTCTGTGATTGATACATTGAAGTGCCCTGATGAGGATACGGAGACAGGGTTCCCATTAATTGTGAGTGTTGCGTTGCCTGGCGATATTGAACCGGCTATGTATGCCCAGTGGTAGTACTGAACTGTTTCCGTCACGTTTTTTCCGTTAATGGTTACGGTGAAATGTGAAGTTGTGGTGTAATAGCTGCTGAGATTTGTTACGGTGAATGTATACGTTCCATTGGTGAGCATGAAAGTGATGTTTGTGGGTGAAACCTCATGGCCGGACATACCCGATCCGTTGACGTACCATGCTGTGCCTGATGGAATGCCGGATTCCGTGAAAGTAACCGTGTATGAGACTTCTACGAATGTTATTTGTTTAGATACATATGCACCGTTAACCGTGAACGATCCTGATGACACAGAAGGTTCATAGGTCTTGTTTGCAGTCTGTATGGTGTATGGATATGTTCCATTTATTAAGTCGAAAGAGTATGAACTTCCTGTTATTGGTCCTGAGGAAGGCTGACCGGTAATATTGACGTACCATGTTGTTCCTGAAGATAATCCTGATTCGAAGAGTGTTACAGAATACTCCATTGAGAATATTACCGATTGGGATACTGAAGCACCATTAACTGTGAATGAACCTGAAGATGGCGAAGGAGAATATTCCTTGTCAGAGGTTGCCATTGTGAACGAATAGGTGCTATTTGGCAGGTTTACAGAATATGTGGACCCTGTTATTGGTCCTGAATTCGTGCTGGTTCCGTTGAAACTTGTCAGATTAACATACCATGTTATTCCTGAGGGGGGATCGGATTCTGTGAATGTGACCTTATATATTACCTCTGTGAATGTAACAGTATGAAGTGACAGTGATCCTCCGTCCACCGTGAATGAACCTGATGAAGATAATGGTCTGTATATCTTGCTGGAAGTTTCATTTGTAAACGTATAAGTTCCATTTACAAGATTAAAGGAAATCGTCGCTGATGTTGAATTCTCATGGAATACACCAGTACTGCTTGTTACATTCACATACCACAGAGTGCCTGACGGGAGACCTGATTCTGTGAATGTGACTGAATAAGTGACTTTTAAGAATTTAACGGATTTTGAAACAGGTGCACCATTAACTGTGAATGAACTTCCCGGTGCTGAGTATTCTTTGTTAATTGTTGCTATTGTGTATGGATACGTTCCGTTGGTCTCGTTGAATGATATTGTTGATGTTGCGGATGAGAACGACTGACCGTTGCTCAGGTTCAGATACCACTCAGTTCCTGAGGGGAGATCGGATTCTGTGAATGTGACTGTGTTGATAGGAGAAACTATAATTTTAGGACCATAAACTTTTTCTACAATATTTCCAGAAGATGTTAATTCTATAAATGGTGAATAAATGCCCTCATCACTATACGAGGTATTCAGGACAAAAGAACTTGCAACAACGTGATTTGTTGTGTTGTTGTCACCATAATTAATCAGCATGTTGTAGCTTTGAGGGAAAACACCATTGGTTACATTTACTGTAAATGTGACTGGTTCATGCGGAATAACATCAGTTATAGAAGCAGAAAATGAAATAGGTACAGCTTTCACATCTATTCTACTTAATGGTGTTGACGAGATAGAAAGCGAGGTGTTATAAGGATCATTTGGAAAATTAACAACTGAAACGGTAGGAGTATAATTCCCAGACGTAAGATAGGTGTGAGAGAACGAGAAGGTATCTGCAGATGAAATTATAGACATATTTTGAGATCCATCCCCCCATTGTAAATTAACCTGAGACTGCTCTCCAGAGATATTCTCTGAAGTGTTAACGATAACTGTTAAGGGTTGGGTAATAAAAACTGTTGTATTGGATTCGTAGCTGGAAACCAATATGGGATAATAATTAACTAAATTACTCGCAACATCAGTATAAGATATCTTGGCAAGGTTAGTTGAATCTACTAAAGAAGAGGAAAAATTATTGTATAGATTGGGATAAGATAAAAAGTTTCCATTAATATAGAAATTATTTAAGGGGATACTAGAATTGAAATTATAGTCTTTAATATGAGAGATATTAACATGCCAACTCGTATTCCACTGCTTTCCATCAATGATCTTGCCATTTAACGCTCCATTAGGAGTATCTGTAGTGAAAACATATGTTGAATTGAACCAATTTTGGTTCGGATATAACAGAGAAGATGATGTGAGGGTTGGCAAGATACTAGAATTGGCGACAACAATGTTGGTTTCTCGGAAGGTCACAGATATGTTTGGTACGTTTGGATCTCCTAAAACATCTTGAAATTGTCCAGATTTATATGAGTTTGAATAAAATGTAATGGTATCTTGTTTAGTTTGGCTCGAAGTTATTCCTCCGATATCAACCTGGATTGGTTCTGTAGAGTTATATGAAAACTGAAAAGCAGATGTATTATTTGGAACATTAATTGGAAAGCTATTGGTGATGCCAGAATACGTCCAACCATACATTGAATAATCCTCATCAATTCCTGCAATCCCATAAATATCATAAGTAAAAAGGTCAATAGGAGGTTCATCTACATAATTTGTATTTGGAGTAACTTCCACATAAAGACTGATCTTGTAGTAATTTGTTGGAACTGTCGGATCCCAATATGGATAGATAAAAATCTCTTTTAAATTGCCATTAATTGGATAGGTTGTGTCAATTGAATCCGTCCAAACATAGCTTGCAATCTCTTTACCAGTATTCGGGTTAGAAAAATATATTGTTGCATAAACAGTTCCAGCATTAGGATTTCCATTATTATCCACTCCCGCAAAGAAAGCAAGTGCGAAACCTAATAATGTTCCTTTGTAAGATTGATATCCAACTGGTGAACCAGCCCAATACTGGTAATCACCAACATTAAACATTGTTCCAATTGGTTCTCCACTAAAAGACCAACTCTCCCAATTGTTTGCATTTAACCTTGGCTCTATGATCGAACTTTGCAAAGAAGTATTGTTCATTTTCGTGTAATAATTCAAAGTAGAATTCAAATAGGCAGTATTTAGCGAATACGAAGTCCCTCCGCTGTTCGATACCTGGAAATTATTTACAGAATTACTTTGGCTGATGTTTGGACTATGTATTATTATGAGAGCAGAACTAAGGAATAGAAATACAATCACTATTGAGACCAGACGACTAATCTTCATTCTCCGTTTTGTCCCAGGTTTTACTTTCACCATTTTTACTTCCATTCTGTTATGAATTAGAGACTCTAAATGTAATTAAAGATTTTCAATTACTCAGCACTTTATGACCATCCGGTCTCAATTTACGTTCCTGAATCTTTAATTCAATCCCTTCCTGGCTAATAAATTGTTTATCTTCTTCTCATTGTTCCACCCTCTGTATTTGCTGATAGAGGTCACCTACTGTTTTCTGTGCTTCCTGAAGGTTTTCACGTATTCCGTTGAACCCGATCCATTCTATCCTGACACTTTGCTGGCCACTATTTACACGACTTATTCTGTACACGGTGTTCAACATATCCTGCATTCCTTCGTTTACCTTCACTAATTTCTTTGACGGTTTCAGATACAGGATTGCTTTCAGTTCTGTTTCAACCTGTGCCTTTTCGGTTTCGATCTGTTCTTTCAGTTTGATCAGCTCGGACTTAGAGGTTTCAATGCTTTCCTGTTTGAACCTGTCAGTTTCCATATAGAGACCGAGCTTCTCAGCATCAACCAGGAGTGCATGGAATTTCTCCTTATCCAGGGAGAACATTCCCTTCATGCCTGACAGTCTTGTTGGATCCTGGTTATCTTTATCCTCATAGACTCTCCTAATGAATGTTTGAACCTGTGTTAAGTATGCATTGACCTTCTGAATGCCCTCTGAGGAATGCAGGTTCAGTAGTTGGTTTTCCAGTATGCCGGATTCCTGTTTCATTGTCTTGTTCTTAGCTTCCAGGTCATCATTTTCCTTCTGCAGGTCCGTGATCGTTTCAATCAGTGAGTTCCTCTCATTCTGTTTGCCCTGAATACTCATGGACAGTTCCTTAACCTGATCTTCCATGTTACCGATTTCAACTGAAATTTTCAATTCCTCCTGGACTTTAGGTAAAAATAGAGGATTGTCAGGATCACAGATTTCCTGAATGAATTGCCTGTTCTGTGTGTATTTCCGGAAAATGAATTTACTTGCCTTTGGATTCACCTTGAGATACTTGTACAGCTCAGAGTTTGAGACTTCACCCCTCATTAAGAACTCTGGAACCTTAACAGAACCTTCCATGTCCTCTCTGATCTTCTCACAGGTGCTGACATATCCCTCTAACGCTTCCGCAAAACTTCCCCTGTTCCTGGAACTGTTCTTTATTGTGTCCATGCTATCTTCATATATTTTCTGTGTTGTTATTGTCCTATCCATGTATATATGATCTAACCTCAATATATATAGTTTACATATTTACGTGCCATATCTAAATATGTTTACCTCTCTTTACCTTTGCTTTTCTACATCTCTGTGTAATTCGACCTCTGTTTACAACAATGAATATCCCTCAAAATTCGTATAATATATCTATACTATGGAAACGTTCTGTGTCATAGAAAATTCGTGCAAAAAGTATATGATTGGGGTTTAGCCCACAAAACATTGCCTTTCCTGATGGTCAAAACTTCGGAAAAAAGTCAATCATATACTCTTACCTTAGAGTATATGAAAAATATCCCCGAAATCATTATTCATGAATATAATTTGAAATTTGATTTTTAAAGTTTGAAAACAAATTCCACATGGCCATAACCTTTCGTATAGGGTTTGATTTCTTCCTTGTCAGATTCTGTGAAACCGAAATTAAGGTAATGTTCCCCTGCCGTTATGAGTTCATGCCCCTGAGACTGTGCAACCATTCCCATCTTTATGGGATCATAACCCTCAGTCATCATTACCCAACTCTCCCATGTCTTACGGAAAGAACGGACACAGACACCATTGGTCTTTGGATATATGTATTTTTCATGATATACCTTTACTGTTTTACCGTTCTTTACTTCTGTCAGTTGGGTTCCATTCTCATCCTTCACAGGGTGTTTTACTACCTTCTGTAATCCAGGATTGAGAGCAAGTCCGATCATCTCCCCTGCGACGTGAAGTATCTGGCTCAATTAAGTAAGGGTTTGCCTCATTTCATCCAGGGTGTTTGATTTTATATTTCCGGCCTTGAAAAAGTCTTTAAGGGATTTGATTTATGTTTTAAGAGAATACACAAGCAAAATAAATATATAATAAAAATCTAGTATTGAGTTATGATGGGAAGGACCTCAATAGACGATTTAACAAACCATTGTGTTGAAAAGTACATTCAGGATCATGATTATAGATATTCTATAGGCAAGCCTCCTTTGGATCAGGCATTTTTTAACGAAGTATATGAGATAATTAGGGATACTTATCCATACATAATAGGCTTTGCATTAGAAAGGATATACCAGACTGTGAAGAAGAAGTTATCTGAAAAGAAGGAAAAAGAAGCTATGAGATTAATTTCACAGCAAAAGGTTCTAAACGTTTTTGGAAATGGCGCCGTTTTATTGTTTGGCGAGGTGCGGCCTTTCTTCGAAATTCCAATGAATTCTAAACTCTATTTCTATAACGTTAACTTTCAAAACGGGATGCCAACTAATGCAACCCCATTTCGTTTACAGACTAATTTAGTCGTCCCAGAGGGAGTTAGTCTTGTTCTGCGTGATGCTACAATAGTATATGAAGGAAAACTAGGTCAATTTATAAGGGAATATAAGGCTCCAAGCCTATTTTTCATTAAAAGCTCTGGGATCGCCGCATAGAAGTCTGATGAATCCAAATCATTTTCTCCGTTATATTGTTCCGCACCGAGTGAAGCGGGATTGTGCGGTCAAAAATTCCCATCCCCTGATCCTATTAGTTTGATCTTCGCTGGAGAGATTTAGCATAACTTAGAGGCCTGCAACAAAGATTTATAAATTTCAGCTACTGTACATTATTATGGAACCAGCGGAAATCATTGTTAAAGAGTGGCTTCAGAAAGTTATGAAACAGTTTACAATGGAAAATATTCTGTACCCAGTAAATTCTGGAAAAAGCGGCAGTAATTACAGCGATATAGACATATTTGCTTTTGACGCCAAAGACAGGAAATTTTATGACTACGAGGTAAAATGGTCCTCTGGACATGCTATTGGTGCTACACCGAGCCAGACTGTGGGGAATATTGTTAATAGATTTTACGACGATGCAAGAGGAGAGATTATCAGCGAAATTGGGATCTCCGATTCAAGAAATATTCAGAAAGTGTTAGTCGCACCACGACTTTATTTCGGGACCAAAGAAGAGACAAAGAAGAAATATGAACAGATGTTCAAAGAGAATAAGATAGAGGTGAAATACTTTGAGGATATAATTAAAGAACTCATGGAATATTCCGAGAAGTCAAAGAAGGATGATTCCATAGTAGTGAGGTTACTCAGGAGCATAAATTATTCTTATCCAGACAAGTCTGATCGTTATGGTAAAATACAATGAGTTCAGTAAAGAGTGAAAGATTGAAACAACTTCAATATACCTTTGTTAGGTTCCTTTAGGGGGAACCCACCGGTAACTTTATATCTTGGCAAAAAAGGAGGTACCTTTACATTCCCGACATAACACATATTTCTTATGAATAGTATATGATTGAAAACATGGTATTTTAAACGGTTTCACACTGTTTATTTTCAATAACGATCTATAATTCTTGGTCATGGTTCCTGGATGTTATCCCAGAGTGCAATGAGGCACATCATTTGGATCCCGTTTTGGCCATGGTATTGGAGGTTTAACTGAAGGTTCGGAATCCCAAGGTTTCATGGGCTTATCTCTGTAAATGGCAAGTGAATTCTGTCCAATTATGGCAAACGAAAAGTATCCAGTTCTGGCAATCGAAAAATAGCCAGTATATCATGCTGAACATAGGTGCAGCGGATTGCTTGAACAGGAGGGATGGTACATGATAAGGAGCTTGAAGGATCAGGGACTTTCGATCAGCGAGATCGCCAGGAGGCTGGGGATAAGCAGGACAACAGTGAGGAAGTATCTCAAATCGGGTAAGGTACTGCAATATCACAGGGATCCTGCAGGCTCCATGATCAAGTCATTCCTGCCGCTGGTGAGGGAGATGATAGATCGGCACAACCTCTCAGCCGTCAGGATATATGAGGAACTTAAGAAGAAAGGCTTCAAAGGATCATATTCCCTCGTGAAACAGTACAGCAGGCCTATGCGTAATGACAGGAAGATCCTTGCAGTCTACCGTTACGAGACGGATCCAGGAAAACAATCACAGGTGGATTTCGGAGAATTCGGATACATCGAAATTGATGGGAAAAGAAGGAAGCTGTATGCATTCAGCATGATCCTTGGATTTTCCAGGATGAGATATGCCGAATTCACTACAGATATCTCAACCCACAATGTGATCAGGCTGCATCTCAATGCCTTCCGCTACTTCGGAGGATACACTGATGCAATCCTTTATGACAATATGAAACAGGTTGTCCTTGACAGGAAGCTGAAGACCTCAGATTCTACGTTCAACGGCGAATTCATGAGCTTCTCCGAGTACTATGGCATCATTGTAAGGCTCTGTTATCCCTATCGTCCCCAGACAAAGGGCAAGATCGAGAACACCATCAAGTATCTCAGATACAACTTCTGGGCAGGCAGGACATTTGAGTCTCTCCCGGATATTAATGCCCGGTGCGATGAATGGCTTCAGAAGGTCAATTCCCAGACCCATGGCACCACGCATGAAATCCCGCAGGAAAGGCTGAGGAAGGAGCAGCTCAATCCACTGGATTCAGTGCAGGCCTACCCCATAAGGATAGAGGAGATAAGGAAGATATCAAGGGACTGCTACATCTCGTACAAGGGTAACAGATATTCAGTTCCCTGGATACATGCAGGCAGGGTGGCCAGGGTCATAGAATCATCGACCCTGAAGATACGGGTTGATTCCCGGACCGTGGCGGAACATGATATTCTCCCCGGAACTGGTAGGATATCAAGGAAGAAGGAGCATTTTGAGGGCCTTCTCAAAGCGATCAGGGAACAGAACATCGAGAACTTCCAGACAAGGGTTGAGAAGCGTGATCTCTCAGAATATGAGGGCGTGATGTGATGGATCCATACGAAAGAGTGCATGAGAGCCTAATCACCCTAGGACTGGACACCATTGAGCATACCATTGACAATTATCTGGAAAACGCGAGGGACAGGAGTGTCATCGATGTCCTGGACCACCTCCTTTCTGAGGAGGTGAAGAGCAAGCGATCAAAGAGATATGAGACGAAGCTGAAGTATGCAGGTTTTCCCTTCAGGAAAACAATGGAAGAGTTCGATTTCTCCTTCCAGAAATCCATTGACATGTCAGTGATTGATGATCTCATGACCCTCAGGTTTGTGCACAACAGGGAGAACCTCGTATTTCTGGGTCCACCGGGTGTCGGCAAGACACACCTGTCGGTTGCACTGGGAATGAGGGCACTCCAGTCCGATGTTTCCACATATTATATCTCTGCTGTAAAGCTGGTGCAGTCCCTCAGGAAGGAATACCTGAGAGACAGGCTGAACATTCTTCTCCGCAGTTATTCGAGATACGCGCTCATGATAGTGGATGAGATCGGCTATCTCCCGCTGAATCGTGAGGAGAGCAATCTCATGTTCCAGCTTGTCTCACACAGGTATGAGAAATCGTCCACTATCTTCACCTCGAACAAGTCTTTCTCTGAATGGGGTGAAGTCATGGGAGATCAGGTGATGGCTTCGGCCATCCTTGACAGGATACTGCATCACTGCACGGTGTTGAACATCAAAGGTGAGTCTTACAGGCTAAAGGACAGGCGGAAGGGCAATCCTCCGCCGTATAAGGAGAAGTGAAAAGAAAATGGAAAACATAAATATGGGTGGACAGATTTCATCTGCCGATTTTGGACAATTTTCATTTGGCGGTTACAATCTCCTCAATCCCCAATATTGTTTCAGTCCTCAGATTGTAAATATTCCCACTTTCCTTTACAATACTAACATGCCTGAAACCAACTCTTCTCAGAGTTCCGTAATGGGTTTTTTTGCATTTACCTGTTTCGCAGAGAACCTTTACATTACTGCCCAACAATTCCTTGTAATTCTCCAGATCCTTTGTGTTCACTCAGATCACCCCCGGTCGTCCCGGATATCGGAATTATCGGGCTTGGGTTGTGAACCTTTTTTTTCTAGTCGCGGATCTGTCGCGGGTCTCTCAGAATCACCCGAGACAACTTTTTTATTAGCATTTCCTAGAGTTGAACTCTCATCTGTCGTGGAGACCCTCTTCCCTTCCTCATGTTCATGTTTTCCGTAAAAATTTTTGTCTGCGAAAGAAGATCCGCGACTGATTGTGTCTGGGTTAATCTCTGACTGGCCTTTTTGCTGTCGTGGGCCATTTTCGAGATCCGAGACAGTTTCCGCGACAGGCATCCATGTGACATTGAGCAGATCGCACCAGGCCTTGGTTCTTGAACCGCTTGTACCTATTCTTTTGTCAACTGTCGGGTTCGAGTATCCCAGAGTGTTAAGTGCCTTTCCTATGCTTGCCGCATTAATGTTCTTTATAGGGAACCCCTTTTCAGTTGCCCATTTTACGGCAGCAGTAATAACTTCCTGTTTGGGTGTTGTCAGGTATTCATCAAAACTACCCTTGTAGCTGCCGGTAATGTACCTCTCTGGATCTCTGCCCGTGATTTCGATAATAACCCTGGCGTCTTCGATATCTGTAATTATTATTTCATTATCATTAAGCAACCTTAGGTAAGCCAGGGCAGGGTTTGATCTCTTCTCCCATTCTTTCTTTGCCTCGTTCAAGTTCAACTGGCCGGTGAACTTCATGCGTGTTGTTAAAGGCCCGTAGTAGTTGTCTATTACATAAGAAAATATCCTGTCAAGTTCCTCCTTGTCCTCTAATTTTTCTACTACTTTCTTTATCTGTTCTGGGATCATTACATCCTCCAGGACATTCGGGAAATCTATAATGTCAATAACCCTCCTGTAAAACGCCCGCAGTTCGTTTTCCTTATCCGGCAGTTCATTCGTATCAATTATCTGCTTGGCATGGCTTGCAAATTTGAAGGGATGTCCGTTTTTCCTGTCAACCGTGATCGTAGTACCATCCGTTACACGTTTAAACCATTCAGAGCTTAGAATTTGAAAACTACTTTCAGATATGAGGTTTGCCCAGGAACCGTACAGTTCAGCACGCTTGAATTTATCTTCCTCAAGTTCCTCAAGTGTGATAGAGGAAGTACGAACCAGGAGGTTTTCCACTACCTTGTGAATGATACTTTTGCCTTCTCCTCCCCGTCCGTACATCACAACCGTACCTTGAATGCTATAATTCTTCATGAGTGTCCAGGCTATGGTTTCGAATATCTGGGTTTTTTTAAGATCTGCTTTCGGATCACCCTGAAGCATGGTATCCAGGAACCCAATAAGCACAGTGGGGACAGAATTAGGGTATATACCCTTGGGAGGTACCTAGGGTCAGTAGATTCCTTGAGGCGTACAGAAGAAGATAATGAATTCCCTTCAGGCCAGTTCCTGGATAAATTAAGGCAGATACGCTGTCATAAAGATCAAAACGTTTAACATTGCGTGGTGAATGGTTATGCATGGTGGCACAGGCATATATAACACAAATACCAAGCGACTTTATAACAGAGGATGGCGTAACTCATAAACTCAAGGCCTCCGACATTCAAAATATTTCAAGAGAACCTTTGTTCGAGAACTGGATACCCCCAGAAAAACTATCCGAGGTAAAGGATTATCTGCTTAGCACCGGATTTAAAATTCCAGGAATGGCATTGCCGCAGGGAGAAGTTTTTGGGCTTACCAGATCGCTGGATCCAATATTGGAACTTCACATTAGAGCCTTTCCGGATGGAAGGATTCAATCTCATGTTGAAGTTAAGAGAGAATTCTTTGAGCATCTTGGTGGACAGAGCAGAATTTACGTGGTCTATGAGGCCTATCAATTCTACAGGCCGGTGGTTAACGAATTTTATCTCCGGTATATTTCAAGCAATAGTTACGTAACCTCAATAATACAGAACTTCAATGTTTCAATCCCGGCCCCATCGAAAGTCACGCCATGGAAACCCATCGTCATGGGGATTGGCATGGCAGCCATAATAGGTCTGGCACTTTACTATCTGTCAAAGCCACCGAAGAGGGAATCCAGATGAGAATGACAAAAAGTGAGATTCTGGATATTATTGAGAAAGCATCACAACTGTTAGCTGATAACGACCTGCTGGATGCCTCAGAAAAGCTCTACAAGGCAGCAGAGGAATCCATTAAGGTCCTGGCAATAAAGGAAAACTCTAATTTGGACAGCTCTGACTACTGGACAACAAGAACCTTGTGGGATCAGGTCAGAACACTTGCAGGCATATATGGAGATGAAGTCAGGAATTCCTGGGATGCTGCCTGGAGGGTTTCCACGAACACATGCTTTCTAAGGCTCAAATCGAAGAACGTGTTCAGAAGATTTTGGATTTAGCAGAAATTATAGATTAACCATTATCTTCCAGGTTTCCGCAGGATAGTTCGCCTGGTCAGCTATATGGTGTCTTCGAAAACAGTCGTTTCAGGGAATTGGCGCTGGAAAAATGTCCTGAATTGACAGTATTAAACAGGAGAATTGATTTTTTTTAATGGCTGATCCGAGAAAAATTACAGGCACTGTGCTCGGCGCAATTGTCCACGAAATTCTCACCTTCAATGAAAGATGTATATAGATCCTCCTTAAAACGCAAAAAGGGCGACCCCGCACAAAGCGAAGCCGCCCTTAAAAAATCCCAAAATCCGTATCTCCATACATGCAAAAAGGGGAACCCCAAACCAGTATGGTTCAGAGTTCCCCTTTAAATTACTCACGACAAAAATATTCAGGGTTTTCCCCTGTATTCTGCTTTTATGATCCCGGCTGTGGTCTCACAGTAACTTCCAAGCAAGGCCACTTCGTTATCTATGCCCTTTTCCCATGCTTCATAGCTTGCAGCCCAGTAACTCCCGATATTTTTTAGTATACTGGTATCCTTGGAGACAGCGTATATGGAAGTGTTTCTCCCGTCATTGAGATTCAGGACCAGGCAGTACATCTGCCGGCTTATTTCTCCGATGACCTTTGTGCATTCTATCCTGTAAAAGACACGCTCATCAACCTCGTCGTCTTCTACCACACAGCTGTCCGCATCCGGCTCCTTTCCCGTAATCTCCTTGAGATACGCCGCTGCCTCATCTGACGAGATAAACAATCCAGGGCATGACCATCTGGATGGGCCACATTCCTGCCTGAATATCGCATAGATGTCATGGTTTGCCGGTATGTGTCCTGTATTCTGTGTTTCAGCCGGTTCTTCTCCGCTTACAAAATATTCCATTCTCTCATTTTCCTGGCTCTTTCGAGCACGACATAAAAAATTATTTTTTAGATTTAAACAGTTTATGTTTTTTAGCAGGCGAGGTCTGAGTGCCTAGAACCTCTTCTCTCATGAGTTTTTCAGCCATATTTGAAGCTGCTCCTATTACAGTGTCCATCCTGTGGTAGAGTTCCCCTGCTTTGCTCAGTTCCTCCCGTGAATTGAAATCTGCCGTCAGCATAAATTCCAACTGCTCATTCGCAGTCTCCTTCATTTCCAGCAGGTAGGATTTCATCTTTGGTATCGGGCTCCAATCGATAAGGCTCGTGAACTCACCGTCTATGGCTTTCGATAGTTTTTCATATTTATATCGAATCCCATCCTCCAATTCCTCTCTCCTGTCCGGGTCTGTTACAGACCAGTCCTGTTTTATATCCTCATAAAGTTCAATGAGGTACCGTACATCCCAGTAAAGCCACTCATAGGTCTTTAGAGGTCTCCATCGAAGATTTCTAAAATTTCCTCTCAGTGCCATCCGTTTCACCTCTGCAAGATCAGGCCAGAGATCTGTATCTCTCCTCGCTGATATCTCTCAGTTGCGGCATCTGGTCTCCGGGCGTTGCTTCATCTCTTTCGAAATATCTCTGTTCTCCGAAGATTCTTTTCCTGACGTACACCATTCCATTAGTTCCCAGGCTCTCGATCCCGAAGTCCTCGAAATCTTCATCAGTTCTTCCAAGAGAAGATGCAGGTGCATAATACCTGCCGTTCTCCCTGAACCTCAGTCTAAGCCTCGCATCCGCAGGAAGCCAGGCTGTCTGAATGGTTATCAGCAGCATCTCCATGGCATCCTTCACGGCGTACTCCGGTGCGTTGTCATTGTTTGTTCCTCTCAGGATATCGTCCGACCCGAGCGTTGTTTCTACAATTTGGTACTTTCTCATTGTCCACTCCTTTCTCCTCTATTTTTGTGCACGCAGGGTTTCATTGGTTCCCGTACGCACGACATAAATTAACGGTTGGAACGGTAGACGTTCACGCCCATCATTACGCCTGGTTTGCCGGCAATTGGTTTGTTCCCCTCACTGGACGCAATTATTATGCTCTTCCCAGATGAGCTTGACCCAAACTCCTTGCTCAGGTCTACCGTTATGACCAGCCTGTCTCCTTTCACTTCTGTCTCTATGTTTTTCATAGCTCCTTTTCTCCTGCCTTTCGGCAACATAAAAATTAGTATTCGCAGGGCTCTAGGAGACCGGTGAGGTGTTTGTACGCCTCAGGGAGCATCCTCTCGATGTCAGCCTTGAGGTCCTTAATTGAATCCCCCATGAATCCTCCACAGGAGTCTATGTCCTCATCAGTATCTGCATTGTATAACCTGAACTCGTAGACTTCTCCCCTGAGGTACAGATCGTAGGCATGGGCCTCTTCCCTCAGCTGATCCTTTGCTTTCTCCCTCACTTCTTCCGTGATCTCTGCCACTCCGAACTCTTTTTTTATACTATTTTCGGTAGCGTATATTATCCCCGTAATGTTCCAGTCCCAGCCGGCACCGTCCATCATCCTGAACAGTCTGCTGCCGGTCGACATTGATATGCCGCTGTGGTCGTACAGATACAGCGGCAGCAAGGCTGTCTTCGTATGCATCAGAACTGCACGGAGCAGCACGCTGGAGTCAGCATAGTAGCTGATGTTTTCCCTCTGGGTCTCACTGAAATCAAATTTCTCGTCCAGTATATCCAGCAGGATTTCATCAACCTCATGCTGTGTTCCAATCTGCCTGTCGCCAAGCAGGTACCTCGGATGCCAGCACACCATTTCTCCCATGTTATCCCACTCTCTGGGATCAACTGGGTCTATCTCCTGTGTAACCTCCAGCACCATGCCGTTCTCCTGGGCTTTATAGTCGGGCACTACCACCTGTTTTGTTATTATCACTTTTTTCTCTCCTCGCTCTTTCGAGCACGACATAAAAATTAGAAAATTACCGTGCCATTAAATTTGACCAGTTTTGCCTCAATTCTATGGCTCGTTAAGAAGCTCAGGAAATCCTCAACGGTGAAATCATCATCAGTATACTCTCTCCGTCCCATCCTGTACATTTCAAGCCATTCATTTACTGTTTCAACGTCTGGCAGGTCTATCTCTACCAGGAACACAGACTCCGGGTTACTTTCCCGATAGTCCACTTTATAGTATGGCGTTCTCCTATCCCGGAATTCCCCCGGGAAGTCACGACAAAAAATTATTGCTCCATTCTTGGAGCCAAGAGATATTTTACTTCCGTGCGGTGGTCTCTGCTCATCCTGTTTAAGGATTCCACAGAGAAATCTATGACCGCAGGATAGTCGCTCCTGAACTGGAATTTTATCTCATCCACTGTCTTCATTGCCATTGCGAGCTTCAGCAGGTAATCAAGAGGGTATGCTGCCCTGGTCTGCTCATTGCAGACAATCTCTTTCAGCATGTCCTTCGTAAATCTTGATTCACTTTCCTCACCGTCACTGAATGCAAGCATCTTGAGACCGTCTTTATTCAGCGTGAACCGTATCGCATCGGATACGTGCTCGGCCGCTTTCAGTACATTCCTGAAAGTAGAGGCGTTCATTACAAAGCTGCTGTCGGTCATAATGACGGGTAAGTGCGGTACTGTTACGCTCTGTGAGTCAAGCAGTTCGTAATAGGTCTTGCTTGGTCCAACGGTCATAACCAGTCTGCTTTCCCCTCCCTCAAGCTCTATGATATCATCTTTAGAGCCCTGTGGAATGATCTTCTTCAACCGGTCAATATCGAGTGTCCATGTCGCCAGGTTTCCCTGAAGATAGTATTCAGAAAATGCCTCTCTCGGTATCCTGATTTCTATCATACCCACATGGGCCGGGTCGATTGCCTTGGCCTCCATTCCTTCCGGCCCGAAGTTGAGCTTTACCTCATTCTTTACGGCATTCAGAAGACCAATTATCTCCTTGAACTCACCATACCTCAGTGCAATTCTCAACGGGGCGTCTCCGTTCTCCGGCTTCTTCTCCTCAGCTTTCGGAGCCCTTAGAGGTTCTCTGACCGGTTCGCTCTTCTTTTCCTCCTCTTTTGCGTGCGTCTCAACCTGTACTTCCATAACAGGCGTGTTCTTCTTTCCTACCAGCTCTCTCTTCTCTGGCTTAAGGTCAGTCAGAGATACAGTTTCCCAGTTTTCTTCGCTTTCCATTTTCTCTCACTCTCAGTCCCTTTCACAGGGACGCAACATAAAAATGACCACACTCAAGGCATGTGCTGCCCATTATGTTTCCATAAATCGTCGTTACGGAAACTTCGCATCCGCATTTCTCACATTTCATGGCGACAGAAAATTAAGGCTCTACGCTAAGATATTCTCCATCTGGTTTAATTAAGGTTTTGTCCGAGAGTTCAAACGCCATGGTGTGGTGGTCATAAGTCACAGTCTGTGTGACCATATCAGTGTGTGTCCCTCCCATATACCTACTTTAACCACGGTATCAGGTTTAGCCTTTGCACGGCATTCAGTTCTGTTTTTGCCGAACGCCACTTCTCGTTTTCGCTTCTCTCTCAAGAATTACCCCTATGCAGGGACCATCCGGTATATCCTCTGTATTTGCTCTCTCCTCCTTCTCCTTATAGGGCACGACATAAATATTAAGATTTTTTAGGGTCCCTCGCACAGTATTCCCCCACATAAACGCCATCCAATTCCAAGACCATTGAACGGTCTCCTTTCCTGTTCCTGAAGTGATCAAGAACAAGGTGGTACCCAGATGGGCATCTCTCTTCCGGGAACCTGATATGAGGGTACGGACGTTTTCTCATCTCGTCCGTGATCTCATTTTCCTCTCTAAAAAGGCTGTATGGTTTCATTCCATTTCTCCAGCTCTCTCGAGCGACATAAAAATTGATTAAAAGAACTGTTCCGAGTAGGTCAGTAGATGCTGGCGCTTCTCTGAGCTCATGTCGAGATACTCAGTCCAGGGCGTTCCCCAGTCCTGGTATTCCATCCATGCCCTTTTAGGTCGGCCATCTGAGTCAAACTCACCTACTATTCTCACAGCAGGTCCGCCGGTGCATAGGAGGATCTCAAATTCCTCAGGTTCGAGTTTTTCGCCCGGGTTTGTCCATCCAGACCTAACCTGAACCTCAAGGGGATCCTCTTCTATTGCTGTTCTTACTGCATCTTCGTCGTGGTATTCTTCTCTCTCTTCATCGGTAACTTTGTCACCGGGAGTGTATGAATACCCAAGACCCTCACGGATCTCTTCGTCAGTGAGTTCGCAATCCTCTCCATCGCATTTCTGAGCATGTTCCAGTTTATCCACCATACTCACTATGTTCGCCAGCTGCGCAGCAGCCTGCGACCTCGCTTGTTCGTCCTTTTCGGTTTTCATTTCCATTTTCTCACCGCCCCTCTCCGGGGCGCAACAAAAATGTGTTGGGGTCAATTCCCTCAAAAATTATTTCTTACCTCTTCGGCTACCCATTCTGTGACCGCTTCGTCAATGCAGTCATATGCGTCATCCATATGACGTGCATTGATCTCCAGTTTCCCAAGACTGGATTTGAATATTGCGAACGAACCAAAACGGTAAACCGTAAGCTCATCGTTATGGTCAAGTGCGGCCAGCAGCTTCTTGTCTGCATAATACCGTGACTTAACGATGTTCGGTACAGCCGATACAAATTCTTCGAATGGTATGTCCTCTCTTCCTGTTTCCATTTTTTTCACTCTTCTATCCCTTCCGGGACGCTACAAAAAATTAAAAAAATCCATTTCCGGGATCCATTATACGACCTTTCTCCACGTTTTTTATAGAACACGACAGGTTTCCGTTCAATTCCCAATCCTCTATAATCTCTCTCAGGCTAAACCAGCCCCTGTATTCTGGTAAGAACACAAATTCTTCTGGCTCGTCTGCAGAGATAATTTGAGACATCTCAGGATATTCATTGAATCTTGCCACCCTGTCTTTCATTCCAAGCCTGTTCGACCAGTAATCACTGTCGGCTATATGGTCATAATTTGGACCTGGCTTTACTGACAACCGATCATCAAAGAAGAAGTCAGGGTCTGTCTCCGGATGCATCGCTGGTATCTGGAATCTCCTCTGCACTTTCTTTATTTCGGTCTCCTCAAACCTATTTTCTTCCACGGTCATTTTATCACCGTAACATAAAAATTAAAATTCAAATTTTGGGGTATTCGTGCTCATCATATAGCTACTGGCTGCCACATGCTCATTTGCGAGATGTTCTGCCCAATCATCCACAGGAATAATGATCCCACATTCGTCATCTTGCATATAGAGTCCATCAGGGACTCCCGTAAGTTCTACTCCTGTGTGTTCATTGTCGTCTCCCATGGTATCGTAGTTGTCCGGAATAAACGTCCGGATTTCCATCTCTTCTGCATCTTTTCGCTGTCCATCGCTATATGCCACTTTCCTTACATTTACCCCTGTGTCAAAATCAAACTCGGTGTCATCCATTTCTTTATCACCGCAACAAAAAATTAAGAGATCAAAAATTTTTAATCCTTGACCAGAGGTGCTACTATATAGTAACCTTTTACCGGATATTCGTGCTGCTTGTTCTTTATTTGCAGCCTGATTCCCATCTTCAATGGGATATCCGTTTTGTATCTCAGTAGCAATTGGTCGTCCCTTACGAGCCTCAGCGTCTTCAGAAGCAGATCAGTGACATATCTGGCAGTCTGCCCTTCCGGGAATGAGTTTTTCTCTCCCAGCATGGTAATTACCTCTGTCTTCTGATCTCTCTTCCCTGATAGCTTCAGGATTATCTTCCCATTCTCGCTTACTGTTTGGAAGGTTATATCTTCTGCCCCCATGTCCTCAAGGTTCTGGATCGCCGTATAAAGCCACTTTCCGTTAAGTGTCATACCATACGGCATATCTAAGTCCGGGATGTAAACAGGCGTAGTGGAGCTGATCGTGCCTACAGTCTTCTTATGGGCATCACCAGTCTCGATCTCTATCTTCTCACCATTCTTGTTGAACTTCATCATCGCCCCAGATCCAAGCTCGTTTGTTACGCTCTTGAAATCCGCAGGGTCGACTGCAAAGGTCTGTTCCCCGTCATACTTGAATGAAGCCATGTCAGTCTTGTTTATGTAGAATATTCCTATCCTTGATCGTCTCTCGTCCATGCCGTAAAACCTTACGCCACTTCCGTTCACGTTTATCAAGACCTCATGTGTGTCCATAGCATACGGGAAGAACCTCATTATCTTCCTCATTGCCATCTGTTCAACCTCAAAGGTTGCTTTTACTCCAGTCGCCATCTTCTCCATCTTCGGAACCATTTCCGTTTCCACCATTTCCTTTTCTCTCCCGACTTCTTCATTCAGAAGCCACAACATAAAAATTAGAGAAAGACCCAGACGAGCTTATGCTTCTTTTCTGGCTTATCTCCATCCAGTGTATCAGGATAGGCCACGGTGGTTACCAGAACGGCACAGCCCTCATCATCCCTGTACACCAGCTTAGCGGAATCCACTACGCTGGCTTGTGTCACGAGTGCACGTGCGTGCCATTCTGTACCCATCTTAGCTGTCCTAAGCTGGTTATAATAAATATCGTAGTTACCATCTGCGACGCAATACTTCGAATGCCCCTGCAAACGAATAGCTACTTTCTTTATTTCAGTTATTTCTGTATTTACCATTCCTTTTTCTCCTGCCCTTTCTCAGAGCACAACATATTTTGGTATTTCCATAACGCAAAAAGGGCAGTCTCCCTTTCGGAAGGCTGCCCTTCATGTATTGGAAAGACCATTCCTCACAGGGCTCCAGTTCGGTTTCCCTCTCTGGTCATACTCTGCAATTCCTGATCTCGATGGAAGATCAGTTATGCATCCATTGTGCATACATCATACCCGTTCCGGTTCGGCGTTGAAACTCCATTGGTTCAACAGAGCCATCGCAGGTTCCCCAGTTGACCGAAGTCTTCTGGAGCCAATAAGACTGAGCTTTTTACGGCTCTGCCTCTTCTCCTCTGCCTCTTCTCCTCTGCCTCTTGGCGACACGAGGGGCAGCTACTCCCCTCTTGCTGTTTATTTCAGCCTGTGGTCGCATGCACGTCCCTCGTGGTTACACACGATACGCTCACATCTCAGTAAGCCCACAGCGCAACATAATCAGGCATCAGGGAAAACTGCATCCATTGTGCAATCCTGCAAACCGATAGAACTCCCTGTATGTTTTCTGGCTGTCCATTGCAGCCATAAGCCATCCAGTTCATTCGTTTCCCCCTGCCGAAGCAGAGAGCATGCTAACCTATCCGAAGACAGGCTCCCTTGCGATCCATCAAGTTAATGGAACCTCTAGGCATTCGGGACATTCCGGTTGCCCCATCCGGTTCCGTAGTCATTGCCTTTTGGGCTGCGATACAATATCCGGAAAAAATATCGCCCTTCTACGGTTGCGTCGCTGTCAAAGTGGAGCTTTATACCCATCGTAACACTCTTCAGTGTTTCCTCTCTCGTGTCTCACCTCACGGTTTCCCGTAAGTCCGTTGAGGGTTTTGCTCCTCGCTGCATTCCATCCTCCCCTCATTTCTGAGGCGCTACACTTTTCCCTTAGTTATTACTTCTCCATCTGGGTATATAATATCTTTCTTTATCCCAGAGCCCATTTTTGGGGCTCCGCTACATAAATTAATCAAAGAGGTGTTTTTCTATCCCTTCGGTATTTCTCCATTCATCGGAGACTACCTTTATCTTGATAGTTGATCCCCTTTTGGTTGTAATTAAAAGATTAGACGCTATAACGATTCTCTGCTCAAATGGATTTTTCAATCCACTGATCATGTAAAACGGACTCTTTTTTAATTCTTTCACCATTTCTCTTGAGATGTTGAACATTACGTAATGTTTTTGCTTCAGTTGTAGCTCTTCCTCTTCGTCAAGAAAAGCCTCCACCTGCCATCCATTCACGGTTGCGTCTCTTTTCTCCATTTTTTTCTTGAAAATTACTCCTATTTTAATCATTTTAATATCTCCTACCCTATTTCTTTGGGCGTAACATTCTGTTCGTATCAGTTTCTTATCCTTCCTTGCGGTCATCGTATAAGTTACCAATACAGGGCACTCTCTTGCGAAAATACCCTGAAAGTTGCCTGTATCCATCGTGCAGTCAGGTCTCCTTCGCACAGATTAGTAGTTCTCAGTCATCCATTGTGACCTTGATAGTCTCACCTGTGTTCCAGAGATTGTCATTAAAGACACCACACTCCCTTGCGGAAGTGACTTCCACTCTTTCGAGCTACTGCGGACTTAATGAATAACGGTATTCAAAAAACTTCCAACGTCCCTGCCGGAACACTGGGGATCATACCAACTCCTGCGTCTATACTGTTTTCTTCCGTCCACTACATAAAAATTAGAAATCATAAGGACCCTCTTCTACACGAATTGACGTTGGTTCGCTCCCTTCAGAACAAGAGTTTTCAACAGATTCGACATCGAAGTCGATTATCTTTACCCTTATTCCTTCCGGTATCTTTGTTACCGTAGCTACTCCACCACTCAACTCGATTACCACTTCATCCTCTTTTCCCATTTTTATCTCTCCTTTTAGGGTTTTACAGTTCCCCAACTGGCTTTATCGCATCATTTTATGTTTCGACCCCCAAGAACCCATCCGCCTTTCGGCGTTATTAGAAGGTCGGTCTACCTATAAGGGTTGGATTGTTTTAGTCTTGATCTGGTAGTCCCTTTCGGGCACTGGTAGCCAAGCTCCCCCTATAAGCACTACTCTGTAGAGATCACAGGTAGATCATCAGGCGCATTCTTTTTACAAGGAGGTAAGGGAATCTTCCACCTCTATTGAGGTATCTCTGGTCATCCGTTACCCAGCGTAACTTAATCGCTACATATGGGGAGGGTTAATCCCCAAAACCCGTTTATTTCACTCTTCTACAAATATATCTTTTCCATCTGGGTATATAAAGGTTTTGCTTATATGCTCCTCCCAGAGCCCTTCCTCGGGGGCTCCAGCGACAAAAATTAACAGTAATCGATGGGATGGCCCTTGTGCCGGGCCTCAAAATCCATCAGTTCGCTAACCCTATATGTTCTTTTCTTCCTTCGCAGGTATTGCAGAAGGCAAATCTAAGGCGGGGTTTTACGACCCCTCTTGACTCAAGCATCTGTAGCTTGAGCGGCTATTCTGATACCATATGTACTACTTCTCCCACTGGGTATATAAAGGCTCTGCTAAATATTCAACAGAACTTGGAAATCGACAAAGGAAGAATGGGGAGACTTTGCCAGGTATCCCGTTGATACCGGACGATCTACTATCTGCTCATTATCAGGATTCTAAATCAAGCGCTTATATCATTAAAACACAGAGCGGACCATGGGGAAAATTAAAGGCGTTGTCAAGAATAATACCGACAGAAATGACCAGTATGACACGGACTATAGAATATCCAGAGGGAGAACCTGTGAAACAAATTCGGGTAGATCCCCACAAAAACCTCAAGAAAAAATTTGAGTACAGCAAAACGAGAACAGCGGACTATACGGCCAAAGGCTAGTCAGGGGACTTTGAATCACTCAAATCAGAATGATATCCATCAATTTTCATCTTCATTTTGCGGTTCTCTTGTCTGGGTATCGATCTCCTCAGATGATTGGATCTCGTTTGCAGTGCCTACTCCCAATTCATTGAATTTTCTTGCAGATACCAGAACCCGACCTTCAAAAGTTCCAACGAGTTTGTTGTATGATTTCACTGAATTATCTATTTTCTTGCCGAGATCGCCGATTGATTCGTTCATTTTGCTGAGTCTCTCAAACAAGTCTTTGCCCAGGTCGCTAATCCTCCGTGCATTCTCCTCCATCTTTTTCTCGCTCCAACCTCGTGCCACTGCCTTCAGAAGTGAAATGAGCGTTGTCGGGGTTGAAATTACGATATTGTCCTTCATGCCGTCTTCTATCAGATCCCTGTCGACCTGCAGTGCTGCGTAAAGAAATGCTTCACCTGGAATGAACATGATTACAAATTCAGGAGAACTTGGGAACTGCTGCCAGTATGCCTTAGAGGACAATGATCTCAGGTGGTCTCTAATGGCTCTTGCATGTTTGTTCATCAGGTCATTCCTCTGTACATCGTTTTCGGCTTCAAGAGATTCCAGATACGAGTTGAGCGGTATCTTGGAATCCACAATAAGCTGCCTGTTTGAAGGAAGGTTCACAATCATGTCCGGTCTTATTGTGCTGTCTTGGTCGGAGGACGTTACCTGAGTATGAAAGTCACAATACTCAACCATCCCTGCAAGCTCAACGAGCCTCTGTAACGTTATCTCTCCCCATCTGCCTCTCACCTGAGGGTTCCTTAATGCGGTTGTGAGGTTAGTGGTCACACTCTCCAGTTCCTTCTGACTGCCGGCGAGGCTACTAATCTGTTCTTTCAGCGAGCCGTATGCCTCAGTTCTGCTTTTTTCGATATCCTTTACTGCATTAGAGTATTCATCAAGCTGCTTTTTCAGAGGGTCAACTGTACCCTTTAGATTCTCATTCGCCAGAGTCAAGAACTGTTCGTTGTTATTCTTCAGTGCCTGATTGGCCAGGTTTCCTATTCTGTCTCCGATGATTCCTCGCCAGATATAGAGTCCGGAAATAATTCCTATAAACACCCCGATCAAAATTCCAACCAGAATAGAAATTGCGTCCATTTCATCTCACCTTTCCACATTCGGCCTTTCTAAAGGAGTCCATTCACACTCTTTCAGGGGATTAGTCAGCTTCTGATATCTAGATAAAATATCGCACCCGATTTAAACATTCCGTTTGGATTTGCTCTGATACTGTGGTTGTTAGCGGATGCCATGATCAAGCCTATTTGTGAGGATGATGTCAGGACCTTGCGGTCGCCTTCGCTGATACGATCAGGCATTGAATGTCGGGAATGACCCCGCTCATTCAACTGATGGAAAGCATTGATGCTCCGATCGGGGGGAACCTGATGAACGATCCTTGGATCAGGTATCGTGAGGGAGAGCCCAGGATAGGCGTTTAAGGGAGACGACTTCAAACGCTTGATTTCGAAGCGCAATGTGGGTTTGCGCTAACAACATATGTGTTGAACAGATCACTCTGAAAATCTCCTGTTTCCATTGATTGTCGATATTTTTAGGTCTCTTCAACATTGTGTGGGTGAAAAGATTTTACATGTTCACACGAGAGTCAACGAGACATTGTGTATTTGGGGCATCCCTAGGTTTACCACGGGATATAATAACAAAGTCTCAAATTCTATGTAAACTCCAATGTTTCCAGAGTAATTTCAAGTTCTTAAGCTACCCACAATAAACTGAAGAAACTTAAAATAAAATGGCCCGTCCAAACTTCAACACCCTATCTTTTCTTCCGAAGATATAGGAAAAGTATCCCAGTAGATACACCCCCTACAGACAGAGTCAACCCAATTATTAGGAAAATAGAGTTGTTCGGATGAGTTTCATTATTTTGGATATATACCTGAATAGAATGTTGGCTTGAAATACCATACTGATTGGTAGCAATTAAAGTAATGGTGTAATTTCCCGGGGAATTGAATGTATAAAGATTTCCAGCGATATCTTTTCCATCAACTTCCCAGGTCAAATTTCCCGATACATTCATCCAGTCAACTGAAGAGCTTAAAGATATCGTATGTGCGACCATTGGATTGGCGGGGGATATATTTAAGGAGTTTATTATGGGAGTACTGTTCCAAACTACTACTGTCATATTAACTTGAGCAGAACCATACATGTTGGTTGCTTTAGCAGTTACCAGATAGGAGCCAGGGTCAGGGAATTTATATAAAAAGTTAGTAGAATTATCGGACTTTAGGACACAAGTAGTCTTACCCATTCATGAACATCAGATTGTGCCAGAGGCCTTTTATGAATATTGAAGTCTCAATCCTGTCACCGCGTCTCTGGAATATTTTCCATCCCGTTGCACGTTTATACTCCTTCCAGTCGGTGACAGTAGGAGTGGAGAACTTCTCCCTGTACTCCTCAATGAGGGAGTTGATGCTGTCCATGAATTCCTCATACCCGGATTGGCGAATCACAAAGTATAATATATACTGTGTATATATACATTTGTGAAGAAGGTCAAGGTAAAGGAGGCGAACGAGATCACAGTACTCAACATAGAGGCATACATGGAACGTACTGTTACAAAGTTTGGATCGGGTGCCAAGGTTGACTGTCCTAAGGAATATCTTGGAAAGAAGGTGTACCTCATCATCAAGAAAGATGATGAGAGTGGTGAATGACTACTTTTGTCCCAAAGTCACCCTACCAAAATAACTTTATATGGTTATGGAATGTATATCGGAATTCTATGCAAGACGAGAGTACCTTAGTTTACGTGAACGGGCAATTGTTGCCCAGAGACAAGGCAACAGTTTCTGTGTACGATGCAGGTTTTCTATCCGGAGACGGGATTTTTGAAGGTCTTAGAATATACAACAGCAAGATATTCAGGTTATCTGAACATATTAAGCGCTTTCTGGATAACGCTCGTGTGCTGGAATTTGCCCCTAAATACACTTTCGATGATGTGAGGGACGCAATACGCAAGGTCGTAGAGGCGAACGGTCATCTGGGTGTTAATTATCTTAGACTACAGATGTCAAGGGGGGTCACAAAAAGTCCAGCCATGGACCCGACCTATAGCCTCTTCTCTCCAACAGTTGTCATTTATCCGGAAATAAAAGAGCCAATTTACGACAAGAAAGGTATCAGGCTAATGACATCACACATCAGGAGGATACCACCAGATGCCCTGGATCAGAAGATACATACATTCAACAAAATGAACAGTTTGCTTGCAAAATTGGAATCCAACAGGTATGGATTAGACGATGCCATAATGCTCGACAAGGAAGGATTTGTGGCAGAAACATCAACTGCGAACATCTTTTTTGTTAAAGGGGATACCATTTCAACATCTTTTCCGAATGCGTGCCTTAACGGTATTACAAGACAGACAATTCTTGCAGAGACCCCAAAACTCGGGTATAAAGCGGTTGAAAAGAATCACTCACTTTTTGATGTATATACATCGGATGAAATATTCCTCACTGGTACTGTTGGAGAGATTGCTCCGGTGATTGAAGTGGATGGCAGAAAAATAGGAAGCGGTACTGTTGGGGAAGTATCTAAGAATGTATCAAATAGATACATGAAGATCGTCAATGAACAGGGCGAGGTCCCGTAAAGGCTGATTTGCAGAAGTCGGAGTCAGGAACCACGTCTAAACCCAGAAGTTTCAAGCTTGGCGTGCATGGATAATTTCTTGGGACTCCAAACCTCTCCTATCGCAAATCATAAAAAAGCATAGGTTGAATTATCAATACGAGGCGAAAATCGCATTGAATGACCTCATAGAATGACTTAAGCATGAACCTAGCTGATTTGGAAATAATACATCTATTTCAGAAAGAAGCAAAGTTATTTGAAACGAAGATAAACATGATATGAAACACGCTTTGAATAATATCCTAGAGACAATAGGGGATACTCTACTCGTTAAATTGAGTAGGATATCTGCATCGGCGGCATCAATATCTATGCAAAGGTTGAGTATTTCAATTCCGGCCCGAGTTTCAGTGATAGATTCCCGGTGAGGTTCATAACAGCAGCCAAAAAAGCGGCAGCCTGGAACCAGGCGGTATAGTAATAGAAAGAACAAGCGGCATTATGGGCATCGGTCTTGCCATAGTATGCGCAGTCAAGGGATACAAATTCATTGCAGTGATGTCGGAAGGGAACTCTGTAGAGAGGAGGATGCTGAGGGCATTAGGAGCAGAGGTTGTTCTTGTACCACAGGCGCCCGGAGGTAAGTCTGGATTTGTTTCCGGCGTGGATTCGGAGCTTGTGGAACTAAAGGCTAAAGAGCATACAGAGAAGTTGCACGCTTATAGACCCGATCAGTTTACAAACCCTGACGGCCCCAGAACTCATGAGGAAACAACCGGCGAAGAGATATGGATCCAGATGGAAGGGGGAATAGACGTATTTGTCGCCTATGTTGGTTCGGGGGGAGGGAACGTTTACCGGCGTGTCAAGAGTCCTAAAAAAACACAAAAAATGTCAAAAGTTTCGTAGTAGAAGCCGACACAGCTCCTTACCTTGCAGGTAAAAGTGTAACATCTACACGGCACAGGGTCCAAGGCGGTGGCTATGCCTTCAAGCCACCATCCTCGGATGCGAGCATGGTCGATGGCTATCTGACCGTATCGGATGAGGAAGCGATCCCCTACACACGGGAGATGGCCAGAAAAGAGGGCATATTCGCTGGTTATTCAAGCGGAGCCAACGTTGGTGCTGCGCTCAAACTCGCTTCCCTCATTGGAAAAGGGAAAAATGTGGTGATATTACTTCCAGGCTCAGGTCTCAAATATCTTTCAACGGATCTGTTTCCCTCAAAATTTTAGATTGGAAACAAAAATATAAAAGATATTTTCAGGTAAACTGCAAACTCATTCCTCTGGTATTTTTGATATTATCTGTTGTGATAGGTCTGCGCCGCTTTGACTCTTCACATGCAATCTTGCAGCTTCGTAGATAATTTCTGATAAAAGTACGGCCACGACCGACTGAATAGAAGGTTGGAGGTACCAGACCACATTAGGTAGTATCACAACGCTTGGGATAAAAACCAGAGCTACTATGACGCCGGCAATCGCAGCAACTATCATCGACGTTGTAGTGACGGATTTTTCCCAGTCCTTCTTACTTTTCTTAGTATTGAGGAACAAAACTGCAATGCCCATGAACAGTACGATTACAAGCAAAGAGATGGACCTGAATGCCACAATGTTGACACCAATTATTGATGCATCTATTAGGAATATCGAACCGAACAGAGCGACTATAAACAGGGAAAAATCTGGTGCTTTGTTTTTATTTGTATGGGTCCAGATCTTTGGCAGGAGCGAATCCTTCCCCCACTCAAAAGACACCCTGCTTGGCCCCATCAGAAGTGGCATAACTGTTTTTGCAATGACTATGAGTATTATTATTGAGAAAATGTCACCAACGTACGTCGGAACCGTTAAGCTCAGGACCCCTGGCACCGTTGCATATACACTGTGGTTTGAATTTATCAGAGCCAGAATGTTGGTTGCCCCCACAGCGTGGAATGTGGCAAATGTCACTAGTGTATACAATATCAATGCGACTGCCCAAGCCGCAACTATCCCTATAGGCATATTCCTGTTGGCATTCTTGGCCTCTCCTCCGAGCATCGGCGCAGAGCTTAGCCCACCGTAGGAAAAGACATTCAATCCGACCGCTCCAAGGAAAGCAGCATAGGTAAATGGTGGTAGCGTGACGGATGGAACAGGGCCATGGAATACCTTACTTGACAGAGTGGATGAAAACAAGTTGCTCGATACATGGAGCCCAATCACGATGCTCATAATTGCCCCAGCCAGAATGGCAAAGAACAGTATGTCGACGAGAATCCCATATGTCCTCACACCGGTGATATGCAGACCGAAAAAAATCCAGATTAGCAACAGCCCAATCACAACATGTCCTGTAAAGGTTCCAAACCAGATACCTGTTGAGACACCAAAATTCACCAATGTAGTTGCAAGAGTGGACCCGAATAGGTAGGCTACAAACCCGATCGCACCCATCAGGCTGGCGTAATACAGGAATTGAACGTAAAACCCTATCCTCGGGTGGAGTGCCCGTGAGATCCATGTGTATTCGCCACCACTAGAGTTTATAACCCTACCAAATCTTTGAAACATGAATACTTTGGGAATCAAAATCAGTCCAGCGACTAACACAACAAGCGGAACCAGACTCCCCACACCCGGATATGGACTTAAGGTACTCGTAGGCACAGAATTAATTCCTGCTCCGTATTCATTGGAAGCTGCAGATGCCATTATGGTGAACCATCCAACAACTTTGGCTAGCTTAATGGTTTGAGGTTCCATGAAAAGTTGTACGTGCTGATAATATAAAAATATTCCTATTTAGTCGACTGTGATGGGATGCTTAAGAGGGCAGGATAACCCTAAAAGGTAATTTATCACCGGAGTTATTGTGGGATCACCGTTTAGGAGGCGATGATCCCACGTATACAGGAATGGATATTTCAACAAAAAGTATTGCGTGCACCACGCTGGACGATGAAGGAATGGTTGTCAGAAAGGATGAAGTGGAGAACAGCTTCGAGAAGCTTGGGGAATTCCTCGAGAACTTCTCTCCAGGTGACAGGTTTGTCATGGAATCCACGGGCTTTTACGAACCGCTGTACGATTTCATAGAGTCTCGCGGTTTTAAAGTGGTTCTGGCCAACCCCTGAGGATCAAGCTGATCGCGGAATCAAGGATGAAGAATGATGATGTGGACTCCGAGATCCTTGCCAAGCTGCTGAGAAACAACTGGGTACCGGAATCATACGTACCGCCAAAGGAGATCAGGAGAGTCGTGCGCACAAGGATTCAGATCAAGCAATCTCTGAGGTCATACAAGAACCGCATCCGATACGAGTTATTGAGGATGCATGTGAATTACGAGGTCGATCGATTTACCCGAAAAGGGAAGGTCTTCCTCATGAATCGGGGAATCCAAGGGTTGATTCATATCTCAATGTGCTCCACACCATGTAAAAGGCAGTGAAGAGGATTGACGAGTCTCTGATCCGATACGCGGACATGGAGGAGATAAAACTCCTTCAGGCCATTCCCGGCATTGGGCTCTTCTCTGCAGTATTGATTTATTCAGAGATCGGTAATATCGAGAGGTTCCCGGATTCCTCGAAGCTCCTTGCATATACCGGAATGATCCCCTCGGTCTGGCAATCTGCGGATGTAGTTCATTACGGTCACATAACTTACCAGGGATCCAGGTACCTGAGGTGGATCATCACAGAAGCGCTGCACGTACATATGAGATTTGATCCCGGTTCCAGTGTATCGAAATTCTACCTCCGCATATTCAAGGGAAAGAAGAAATCGAAAGCACTGGTGGCAGCAGCTAACAGCACCATGCCGGGGTATTCTGGGTCCTCAAGAAGAAGAGACCGTACTACAGGAATCACGCTCAATAGATAGACCTCGCTTGTGTCCCTGATGGAAAGCATCGTGGCTTTGATTGAGGGAGTCTGTTGGGAAATGGTCGGACTATCCATAGTGAGGGTAAAAGCCTCGGATAGGTGGATGACCGCTTATTTAGATCCCTCGATAAAGATGAGGCCATTAAGGAAGGGTTAAAGAGCATCAATCCATTGATGCCTATAAAACGGGATCCCTCTTAACATAGGTGGGACACTATTCTAAACCTTAACAACGTAAATTTTAGGGAATAGATTTTACAGTTACCTTCATTTATCTGTTTTTTCCTGCATCCTGCAACACAAAGTTTTATTATTGACTAACCCCCACTGCGATTAATGGAAGACTGGGTCAGGAAAATAGTGGAGAATTTAAGGGAAAAGATCCGTAGAGAGATACTTTAAACCGGAATCTGGGAGTATTGTAACTACGTAACTGCCTTTCTCTAGAAATTCGGCAGCTTTTATTGAGGCTGCAACGTTGGCGCCACTTGAAAAACCTGCAAAGATACCTTCCTTACCGGCTAGATTCCTTGCTGCTTCCATCGCGTCCTTGTCTGAAACTGTTAGGTAACCATCCACCAAGCTTTCATCCCAGAATGGGGGCTTGAATGCATATCCACCACCTTGTATTCTATGTCTTGTCGACACAATTTCTTTCCCTGCAAGATAGGGTGCAGTCTCAGGTTCGACGACGAAACATTTGACATTTAAATTATGAAGTTTTAGGGCACGCGACGTTCCAACAAATGTCCCTCCAGAACCTACATAAGAAACAAAAGCATCGACATTACCTTCAGACTGAAACCAGATCTCCTGTCCGGTGGTTTCTTCATGAGCTTTTGCACAATCCGGGTTATGGAATTGATCCGGCCTATAGGCTTTGAGTTTCTTGATAAGCTCCTTTGTTTTAACCTCCACTAGCTCAAGGTCTTCTCCAGATACGAATCCAGGTTTACCCCCAGGCGCCTGTGGCACTAGAACCACTTCAGCCCCAAGAGCAGTGAGCATCCGTCTTCTCTCAGTGGAATTTCCTTCGGACATTACTGCAATGAATTTGTAACCCTTAACAGCACAAACAATTGCCAACCCCGTACCCATATTTCCGCTGGTTCTCTCAATAACAGTTCCTCCAGGCTTGATCTTGCCCAATTTTTCGGCCTGCTCAATGAACCTGATGGCCACCCTGTCTTTAATGCTAAGACCAGGATTGAAATATTCTATCTTTGCGTATACGTTGAGTCCTGATTCTCTAGATACACTAGAAAGTTTCACAAGTGGTGTATTGCCTACTGCACCTAGGATGCTATTGAAAGCTTTTTCCATAAAAAAAGATTTGTAAAAAATATAAAAAGGTTTCGGTGTGATGAACTGTGTTGCATAACCCATGCAATAATTCTTCTTGAAAATATGATGGGTGTTGTCTGTGCAAAACAACAACCCAATTGTTCATGGAAAGGAGGATAATAAAAGGATATGGTCCCTCTACAACGAATCGCTTGTCAGACGCATGAAGGATATCCTCGATCTCAGAGATATCAGGAATTACAGGCATGATCTCGGGAAACAGAACAGGAAGAAGAACGGAAGGCATATATTCTTCCGGATAAGATTATTGAGATCCTGGCACGAATAAGGGCAGTGTTCAATGCTTCCTTCAGATCCCTGGAATCTTACATGAGAATATTGCAGGAGATTCTCGGAATCCCGGGGATCTCTTACTCATCAATATTTCGAAGAATAAGAAAGATCAAAGTACCCGATATTATGAATGCATCTTCCTCCGTTGCAGTAGATTCAACAGACTTCAAGGACACTTTCAGGCACTGTCTTGTGCCTGTTCCCGTTGTTCGGGGCCATGGCCTGCCTATCTTTTGTGACACCCCGCAACCTGTCCTGAAACTCCACCTAACCCATAACTTGACAATACATGTATCTTTATAAACGCGTGTTCCGGAGTGTATTTCTGGCCATCGGATCAGTATATATACTCACCGGCCAGCTGGTCGTCAAAACTTGACAATATCCCCAATAATGTCAATGCAAAAAATGAGGGAGGGGGGTAACTTGTCAACCTTTCTGGTGAAGATATCGTCTCACTCGATTTCGATATTAAATGTCCTCTTTTTGATAATTATTCTGAAATCCGCCTTGTATTCTTCAGGCATCTCCGGGAAGGGTAGTCGATCGTAAAGAAGCCCGTCCGTGATATACGCAGAGTTCTCTTTTTGCCGAGTAATGTAGTCCTGCTTCAGCTTCGTAGATTGCCCACCGATATCCCTACGCTTTATTGTCCCTCTCATATAGATAGTCCAAGGGAATATATCCCCCAGCTTACTGTCCAGTTGACCAAAATCCTCGTCTCCTAGGATACAGTTTATAAGATTACTTGAAAAATATGAAGCCGCATCCTTGAACTTCCGATGCACTTTCACATCCATACTGTATGAAGAATATAGTTCTGACGCTTTGTCTATCGCCAGATGAGCCCAGTAGCTTGTCTTCCTTGTGTTAAGAGCGTCACCAAGTTCAGCATAGAACTCAGCTTCTTGTTTATATCCTGATATTCCTGGAAATAGGATACATACAACCTTCCCTACCGTAAGGTGGTCAACAATATCTTGAGATGTCCGATAGATAAAATAATCTATGCCCTCCTTCTCAAGATCATCCACCGTAATCTCTTCCTTGGTGTCCTTGTCTAACACCTTAACGAGCGTGAAATCCCCTCCCCACGGAACAGCGAGGATTCCTATGCCCATCTTGAAAAATTCAAGGTATAGGTCATGTTCTCGAGCACGCCAGATGCAAGCTTGTTTTTCCCGATCATCCCCGTAGATGTCTTTCCCCTTGCATGCAAGGTATGTCAGGTATTTCAGAAGAGATGCCCTGCCACCCCATAGCCCCAACAGTATAGCATTGTGCCCGCTCTGCCCATCGTCCAGCTTGAAGAACTCTGAAAGTACAAAATCACGCTCTCCTGACATATCTGTATAATTCAGTAATAGGTAAAAAGGATGTTGCATCTCACCTGAAAGTTGGTGTCTCCTTTCCTGATTCCGTAAATCTTCGCAAGCAATATGTCGTCCAAGGCATGCTATATTTATGAGCATGATCAGGGACGAAATCATGGGATGGGTTCAGGAAGACCATACCCGAACTCTGATGGGAGGTCCCCACACCATCGGTCTAAGGAGCAGTAAGCCCGTAGTTGCAACCAGCGGGAAGTCTTAAACGTCCGGAAAGAGGTGATGGGCCATTCTGCCTTCACCTTTGGATCTCTAAAATTGATCACTTTAGATTCGTGTAATTATATATCCATGTATATATCCATAAGAGAAAGAGAAGTCGGACGAACGAAAGGTGGTCGAGCCTTTTTTCCAGGCAAGGTCAAAGGTGTAATGATGTCCGTCTCTTTTTGATGCCCTTAAATCGGTCATAAACTAACGGCAAATAAAATAATTTGAGGTTTATCCTGCTGTTTATGGGGTTCGACGACATTCACCTCGGGGTAACCAAAATCAAGAGTAAGAGTTAATCCGATTTTGTGTTAGTCCCACGTTTGGTACCACAAATTTCGGAAAAAATGGTGGACAACCACAACCGTTCAGGTAATTTTTCTTTAAACTGAACCAAAAACGACAAACAGGTCAAACAAATCTCTTTGTTCTTTTAGTTCCTGTTTTTGCATGCGATCGCACATATACACGTGGGCGTATGGTAATTATATGTAGTATGGAAAGGAAGGCTGGAAATGAGTAAAAATCGACAGGTGCATTTATTGGGTAAATTGTGGGACTACCACACTTCTGTGCCTAAAACTCTCCGAAGTCATACTGAATAGGGGGATGGTAGACGCCAACGAACTTTTTGATGGGGTCTGGTATCTCTACCTTCTCTCCGCACCTTGGACACTTGACTTTATTCCATGATGGCTTGGCATAGTCCCAGGTGTACTGGCATTTGGGGCAGAATAGTTTGACCCCGAACTCCTTGTGCACACAACCTCAGCGTCAGTCTTCTTTGCAGATACGGGAGGTGGGGGCAACTTCCTTTGCCAGTTCACCAGCCTGTTCATATTGACCCCCGGAATGTCTGCTCTTCCCTTCGAAGATTCCTCTCGATTCTGTTGAGTTCCCACCACTGCCCTCGTTTGACTGACATGCACATCCTTGAGCCTTATCTCTTTTCTTTCCTCATAGACCCTTGTGACGCGTCGAAACCGCCTGTAATCGGGACTGTTTTCTTTTCATCGCCTTTCCTCAAGGTCCTCAGAAGCGTTCTCTTCGTTTTTCCTTCATCTTCCTTTTAGTGCAATTTTTCCCAATTTTTTGGTACTACTGTACCGATATGTCCAAATAATTACTCCACAGGTGAGATAATCACCGTCAGTGATCATGCGTAACCTCATTTCGCGCTCTGCCTTGTTGACAGGAACCCTTTCCCCAGATCCCTTTGGCCGGAAAGCTTCTCTGTCAGAGGGATATTATTCTATTCGTCATCAATTTCCCTAGTGATGAGTGCGTTATCATTTGATGCGTACTTTTATCCTACATAGTGATAAGATAGTGAGTTTATAAACGTTTGCAAAAAGAGAACTGTGTTGCATAACTACCCATATGTCCTTGTATTTTCCCTCATCATGTTGTAATAGAGCACCTTCAGTCCCACTTCCTGGATCATGTAATCCGTTCTTCTTGCCCTTATTATCTCGCCCATTACTCTCTTGAGACCCGAGAAATATATCTCCACAGTCCATCTCCTTCCATATTCATGGATATTTTTCTACTGATCCTCTCCCAGCTTCCTGATCTCCCTTGCTGTCTTTCCTCTCAGGGGAGATGTTCTTGATAATGTGCTGAAGTTCTTTCTCAGGGGAATAATGGCCTCGCTGCCATTATTCCTCAAAATATTGAATATCTTCCTGGAATCATATGCCTTGTCTGCAAATACCCTCTGTTCTGATCCAGTTATGAGCCTGGTGAATTGAGTGGCATCATGGCTGTGCTCCATTGTGATGGAGATGCGCGATGCCATGATCCTTTCTGTGTCTGCAGAGACATGAAGCTTGATCCACCCCTTCCTCTTCTTTGCCCATTTGTTGGACAGCCAGTCTCCCCTAATTGTTGTCTTGAAGCCTGTTGAATCTACTGCAACGGAGGAGGATGGATTCATAATCTCAGGCACTTTGATCTTTCTTATTCTTCGAAATATGGATGAGTAAGAGATTCCCGGTATTCCGAGAATCTCCTGGAATATCCTCATGTAAGATTCCAGTGACCTGAAGGAAGCGTTGAACACTGCCCTTATTCGTGCCAGGATCTCAATGATCTTATCCGGAATAATATACGGCCTTCCGTTCTTCTTCCTGTTCTGTTTCCCGAGATCATGCCTGTAATTCCTTATATCCCTGAGATCAAGGATATCCTTCATGCGTCTGACAAGCGATTCGTTGTAGAGGGACCATATCCTTTTATTATCTCTCTTTCCATTAACAATTGGGTTGTTGTTTTGCACAGACAACACCCATCATATTTTCAAGAAGAATTATTGCATGGGTTATGCAACACAGTTCAAAAAGAGAGACTATCAAATTTTCGTCGACAGTCCGTGATATCAGTATGATGTCCTGAGCAGTTCTTCATCGGTCTTGAATCTCTTCTTCAGAATTTTCTTAATAACTCCCGTCTAATTTTCTGAACCTTCCTGTCCTCCCGCTCATGATTTTTCATGTTGTTATTACTCATGAACCCTTAAAATACGGCATTTGTAACAGAAAGCTTTACTCATGCCATCATGATCAATTATCATGAACATCAAGAATTACGGTCTTAGGGAAAAGTATGAGGAACTTTCAAGATTTGGGGACAGGCTTGCTGAAATGGAGAAACTTGTTGACTGGGAGGCATTCAGGACAATGCTTGCCGATCTCTATAACAATAACACTGAACTTGGAGGGAGACCAAACAACGATCCCGTACTCATGGTGAAGATACGCTTCTTCCAGTCCCTCTACAATCTGGTGGATGAGGCCGTGGAGAAGGAGATACAAGACAGGATATCGTTCATGAATTTTCTCAACTACCCTGATCGTGTTCCGGATTCACGGACCATATGGTTATTCAGGGAGAGACTGTCATTAACAGGGAAGGATAAGAAAATCTGGTCCATGATCTGGAGACAGTTTGAATCCCGAAGCATAACAGTGAAGAAGGGTATGGTTCACGTCGTTGATCCAGATCATAGTTATGGCACTCGAAAAGACATACGGCCGAAAAAGGATGGCTCACGGGGACGTAGAAGACCTCTGCGCCTTCGTTCTTTCTTCGGCTATGACGGCTACGTTCTAGACAACACCCTGTCAGCACCAGAGAGAGATATTTTCTATAACCTCAAGGAGTTCGGATTTCTTGAGCCACACAGGGAGGAATTGAACATTTTCAGGGGAAGAACCTAGAGAGTCAACCAATGGGTGTACAAGAAGGAAAATAATCATAAGGAAGGTAATGCGCCAATTGTTGAGGAAGAGCCGGCAAACATATACGACGAGATATTCAAAGAGATGTAGAATCCTGCTTTACTGATTCTGACCAAATTATTTGTTGTTCGAGCTCTCTTCTCTTCCCTCTTCTGAAAGTCTTATCCTGCGGCTCCTGAACCTTATCCTTATGCCGCGACCTTTTCTGCTGAAACGCCTTGAAAGCATCGTGATCAATGCGAGGTAAGAAAAGAGCAACGCCAGCATGAATGGTATTCCGGTCTGGACCCCGTAGGGGAAAACTGTAAAAGTTGTGCCGCCAATCACTTTGAGGTAGCTGTAATAGAAATTATAGTAGATCAGGAACGGAAGGCATGCTGCTGCAACTGCCAAGCCTGAACTGAGCATTGCTTTCAGCCTTTTGGGGTGATAAAAGGCGAGGCGAACCGACAAATCTGCACCAAACAGCAGGGCACCGGTCACCAGAATTCCGGAATAAAGTCCAGAAGTGACGGTAGACCTTATCACCGTCCCGTTTGCATTTGACAACGGTATGCCTATATGGGTGTATGAAAGATATGCCCCCACCGCAAGCACCACAAGCTCAACTGAAAACGTTGCGGCAGTGCCGGAAACTCCACCCAGCCATTTCTTCAGCCCCATTTTCATGTTACTAACAGTTCGGAGTATTAGAACTATTTGGAATAAGGAGGCTGTCAACGGAGAGTTGACAGCCTCGGAATTGACATTGTCCAAAAAGAGAGAATCATTCACACTTTAACCAGTTTATATACCATGTCTCCACCTGATCTTTCCCCCTGATAAACAAGAATTTCAGGATAATGTTCAACAAAGGCTCGCAAATCATCAAAGCCATATTTCTCAGGTAGAAATTTATGGTCCAGATCACGAAGTTGTAAACCCAGTTGTGAACCAAGCACTTTGCCATCGCTGTCTGCTGATTTCTTTGCCGCAAGGGTAAGAAGGTTTCTACCTTCACTCTCCTTATTGCTAAAGCTCTTTCTCAGTTCTTTCACAAATTTATTGGTCTCGTCAATTGTAAAAACAGTGTACTGGTACTGATTTCCATAATCATCCGGAAGCATGGGAGTTTTCTTTTCAGTAACAACCAGTCCCAGCTGCACAAGAGTTGTAAAGATTTTTTTCCTCCCCAGATGATCGAGCTCCGGCAGCTCCATGGCCAGACTTTCCATAAGGAATACGCTAACCTTCACGCATCCGAATTTTTCTCTGTATTTATCGTAAGAATCCAGAGCTGCCATGGCGGCTCGAGTCTCGAATTGATTCAGGCCATCAATTACTCGTTCATCAACACCTATCGTAGCGTTTTCACCTGAGTTTCCTGTCTCTGTAACGGGTTGAATATCGTCAGTCTTGGCGTAGGAATAGTTTCCTTCCCCGACAAGTTTTTTCAGGTCTCCTGACAAGCTTTTCTCGAAACCTACAAAGTGAAGGTTTTTTCCCTTCTCACGGATTCTGTTTGCAATTGGCATATAATCGCGATCCCCTGCAAAGATTACTATTGTGGCAATATCTTCCCTGGTAAGGATTATCTCCTGAGCTGCAAGAGAAAGTTCTATATCTGCGCTATTTTTATACTGTGTTGATAAAATATCCACTATTCTTATACCGAGTCTCTGCAATTCCCTCTTTGAATCCTGCATGGAGCTCCAGTCGGCAAAAGCTTGCCTTATTATGATCTCTCCATACCGCTTCTTCAGCTTTTCAAGCTGGTTCGCAATAAACGTTACAGCAGCTTCACCAGCATCCTCATAGGGAAACTCGTAGATATTTGTCAGGGAATAATAGAAATTCTCAAAGTCTATCAACACTGCTGCAAAATCTTTTCTGGTATCCATTATATTGATAACTGTTTTGTGTATAACTTTGTTTCCAATCGGCACAAAGGTGATCATTATTGATCTTCAAGCTAACGGAACTATGTTTCAATGGTTGACCTGGTATATGCTTTTATCCAGTTCTGATTCCCATGAACTGGTTGGGGATACGTTCGTTCACCCTCGGGGTAATTCCCCGTAAGGGTGCATGCTTCCCCTTGTTTTCGTTCACTACCCGGATAACGTGCTCCAACGGTGAGAGTTCAGGGTCGGGATAATTCCACAAGCCTTCTATGCTCCCTTCTTGCAGGGTAATATGTTGAGGCGAAGAGTAGTCAATCTGTTCAGAGACCCACAGGTCAAGTTTTGCGTGGACTGCATCTCAGAAGCCACACTGTCATCGTCATACAAGCGTGGTCAAAAGAACTTTTTCATGACATATGCCCATGAAGGAAGGACGCACTGTTCACAAACATCATGGACATGGATGCAGAAAGCATAATCGATCTTTACAGGAAACGCAATCGAATGGAACACTGCTTCAGGACAATAAGCATGGAAGATCTTGCAAAGCCGGAATTCAGCTTCGAAGTACCCATGAAACGGGAGCAGCTGCTTGAGATGGGCTGGCAATGATTCCCAGTATTTATGGCGCGTAGGCCTGGCCTTTCCACGTTCTGGATCTCCCTCCAGCCTGAACCTCAGGTTAGCGAGGATATCAAGGGGACATTTCGGAGCTGAACAGAAATCGAACCTAGAACACAACCTCATGGAATCAACCGATGGCGTCTCCATTTCATATTCAGATTCGATGGATTTTCTCTCGTTTGTACGGTCTTTTGGATTTATTGGGGCACGGGTTGGGTTATTGTACCTTACCCCTCAAATTCATACAATGTCCCGTTTAAAATGTTGTTTTGGTTGATTTTGTGCGGTGATTTCATGGCATTACGCTCACTGTTATGATAGCAGATTTCGCAACGATCAATGGCCGATTATTGGATCCCTGTAATTCCAGGAAAAACTGGCCCGCTCTCTGCAGCTTACCGCTCTCAATGCGTCCGTTTATGAGGGAAATTGTGACGATCTTGCCCTCCAAACCTGTGTTTATTCCATCCGGCACACTGAAATTCCGGGTATCCTTATCATTCATGGAAATACCACTGTTCCCTTGATCAATGCGCTGATTATGTGTGGATCAAGCAGCCGAATAACAATCGCAACGATCAGCAACAACAAGATCCCGATCATGCCTGCGCCTTCCTTACTATCGCTCGCAGATATGCCCTTAAAAATACCTGGGTTCTCTGCCATATTTTCGTTTCCAATTCTCTCATTCGCATCTTTTTCACCCTCTCTTTTTTTCTCTGTTTTCACGCTGAAGCCGTAAACTACGCTATTATTCAACACTAATTTGTAATTGATCCCTGGCGCTCCGACCCGGGCACAATGTATAATTGACCTGCTGACACCGTGAAATTGCAATTTTGCAAAGGTTCTCATGACTTCCACCTCCGCATGTTCTGGACAAGATTGGAGATCAATTCCTTGGCTTGGCCTATTTCAAGACCGGATAACCACTGTGCACCGTAAGCTTGCATGCGTTCAAGCACCAAGGAGATCTGATCCTGATTAAGCATTAAATTGCGTATTGCACGCACCTGGGCTTCGGTTGCCCTGATTGTCTTCATAGCTGCACCTCCTTGATCGACTGGATATCCATGACTGGAACTCGGTAAAGAAAGCCGCTATCGATTTCAACCATCAGGCGCTTGAAACCAATGCAGGTGAGTATTCCCGTGCGTGTCTTCATTCCTGTTGTGGTCTTATACCGGATGCTTACCCTGCTGCCTTTCAGCAGCACTATCAGGGAACGCGGGATCATTGCTGTTCCCTCCTGAGTGGTATCTCAAAAGCCATCATCCCGATCGTTTTTTCCTTAACTTTCGTAAAGTGTGCATCCGACATTATGGCTTCAATTTTTGATAGCCGTCCGCTATCTGACGTGCCCGATAACTCAATATGGTATGTTTTTCCAAGCAAGCCAACACCGCATCCAGCGGGATCAGGATGAAATCCGAGCTTCGATAACTGTAATACAAACTTCATGGCTTCATCTTCAGTCACGAAATACCCCGTTCCTACAGTCTCTTTTTCCGGTGATTTTGTCACTGTGTCCATGTCGCCATTTTCAGGATTGTTGCTCGCGGCATCGGAATTTACAGGTTCAGCATCCGATGCTGGACGATGAGGACTATCACTATTGGAATACCCCTCGTTTTTTTCATTCTCTGTGTTTTCATCATTTTTTTGTGAAGTATGATCAGAAAAAATAGTAAACCGATCTCCGGGACATGACTCTAGGTACCCAGATTTAGCCATAATGGAATCAACCAAAGAACCAGTATTTTCCGAGCTCTCACAGTCAGCAGTTTCCATCGATTTTTTTTCTGCACTATGATTCTCGGGAAAGTGGTTTACTATTTCTGACCCCATGTAAAAAGCCCTGAAATGCTCGCTCAGCAGATAGTCTATGTTCTGCGGAACTGCTGTTGCATATAGGTTTACTAATTTTTCAATGTTGGCGTCGATGGTCTTTGAGAGATATGTCAATCTGTCAACCAGCGGTATGATCACCAGTCCGCGCTTATCCTGGTCTTTCCCTTTTGGCTTCTCTCTCTCGATCACATTCCGCTGCTCCAGTGCTTTGAGGTACTTTCCACACATCGTCTTTGACTTGCCGATATTGAGAGGGCTTTCAGCCAGTGCGCGGCAAACTTCGGCTTGTGTGGGGTTGCTGTATGCTTCTTCATCGCTATTCTTGACATTAGCTTCACAAGCCGGCAATAGGACCTCATTAAGAAACAGGAACTGGGATTCAGTGAAACCATGCAGCGTTGCATTCAGTTCTGAGTTTGAAAACTCATTTAGCAGTTCCCAGAGATCACACGGTCCAACCAGCACATGCTCCGACTCTCCTTTGAAGATTACTCTATCCGGTGTGTTGAATAGTGCATTCAAGCCGATATGGGACATTATTCTGGGGAACTTCCGCATGAGATCGTTCTGTTCTACTTTATTGCCCAGGAAGGTTTTTCTCATCTCCGCAGGTGAAACAATGTAAGGTCTCGGCCTATGCTGTTTCAAAAATTCTACAAGCTGGCGAATCTGGCTTCTTATTTTCTTTCCTTCTAAGTCATCAACCTGAGGAATTCCAAACTTTCTGTTAAGACTCAGGTCTATGGCGTCTGTGTACTTCTCTGCGGATTCCACCGGTTGAGCAACCTCAAAACGTGTTTCCAGGTCTTTCCAAGACAAATCTTCATCCTTTGAGGTGCAAAATATAATGGCTGGCCAATGCTTGTACACAATATGCTTGGTGTATTTTTTGTCTCCACCTTCTACGAAACTTGACTCCAGGTACTCATCATCGTGGGACATCACGCTCAGCATGTCCACCCAAAATTCAGGACTGGGTCTCTCAAGAAAAACCAGGATCTTGTCTGTGAAATCGATCAGCGTGTACAGATTGTCTGTGACATTTGACTTTTCGCGCTTCAGTTCATCGAGACGGTCTTTTTTTTCTTTGTTTTCCTTGCTGTCAATTTCAGCGTTCAGGTAGTCGAGATAATCACCTATAGAGGTTTCCTTTCCGGTGAATTTGTTTTCAATTTTGCTGTTGTATTCTGGGCCATCCTCACTGAATGATTTAACAACTAGTTTTCCTCTTTCCCGCGAAAATGCTTTGCGTGAAATACTCTTCAGCTTAATTACATCCTCACTGGGCAAGTAATTGATCACATTTAGAACCAGGTAAGTTTTGCCTGTTGTGGACTCACTCACGAAGGCCAGGTTGACAGGATCGTCAGTATAGGCGGATATTCCCACATTGAGGATCTTCCGAATGTTGGGCTCCTCTCTCTTGACAGTTTTCAATGCATGTTTAACAATCTTCTCCTTCAAGCCTACTAACTCGGCAAGTCCGCCTTCAGTGTTCTTGCTCTTTGCTTTTGAATTGAAAAGCTTGAATACTTCGTGCCGAATGTCAGCGGGAACCTCTTTTAGTTCATACTCTATGCCACGCGAATAGACGTACGAAACTGCTTTTTTCAAGTTGTCCGGAGAATGGATCAGTCCGTCCGAGCATTGATGGTTTTTCGAGAATTCGGCAATCCATGTCTTATACCAATCACCACTGACGCCGGATTTCCTCAGTATGGATGCTGTCGTTATGGCTATACTCCAATGGGATCCGGCCCTCTCCGGCTTGTCTGTCTCCCATGCTAATTCAACAAGTTCCGATAACCTTTTGATTTCACCCTCGTTCGGGATCCTGCCTTTTTTCTCTAATACTGGCGTCTGTGACTTCCTTCCGGGGTTTACGAACGGCGCAAGTATTCTAAGATCCACCTCCCGGATTGGAGAGTTGTTTAACACATCGCCGGTGATTGTGAGGTACCGTCCTGAGCTCCACATTTCGAGTTTGCCGTCTCCAACTTTGGTTGAGTTCGAAAATTCCTTTGGGATTCCCTCCTTAGAGTGAACGAGAATTCGCAACCCTTCGCCTGACGGACTTTTCTCAGTGTAAGAATCCAGTAAGTCCACCAATTCCGAAGCCCATTCTACAAGGTTCCCATCTACAATTACGTGATCGGGATCTAATCCCGTTAACGCAAGGTCTTCAGTCAGAACGAAGCCGATTCCAATGTTTTTGATCCTTGCGCTCTCGAGCGCCCTTTCGAACGTGGTCCATGTTTCCAGATTAGTGCTGCTTGCTTTTTTGCCGTTGATTTGATACGGAACCTTTATCGACTTGTTTCCGCTCGGTTGCAGCGGCGTTTCGAGCTTGTTTCCCTGATCATCCTCATAACGCCAGTTGATCCAATGCGGTATGGCCTTGAGTTCTGCGGGAATGTTATCCGGTTTTATTATGTAACCAATAAAACTTATTTCCCCGGATGTATTGCTACTATGGACATTGACGGCAGGGGAGCTTTCCTTGTCCTTACTCATTTTTGCACCGCCTCCAATAATCTAAGCCAATCTCCAGCTTTCACCAAATATTCCTCGCGCGAAATGCTGTCAGGTTGCGTCAGTATTATATTCGCAAATGGACCGCCTATCTTGAAGGCTCGTTCTTTCAAGGCCCTCAGGTCAACAGAATCAGACATTTTCGGCCTCCTTTTCTAATTCCAGTCTGAGCGACCCGTCGGATAGTTCAGTCAGAATGACAGCCATGGGCGGGGTATCCGAGTTTATTCGTACCCAGTCAGTTGGCAGTGCTAGGTACCCCGTGTACCTGTTCCAGTGGATTCTTTTTCTCCATATCATGTTTAACATAATTTCTATGAAATATTTGTCATTCGCTTACGAGATTAGGGTATCTATCCATAAACCTTTAATACCAAAATAGCACTATGAAAGGAAAGCTATGACATCCGGAACTATCAGGGGGAAGAAGTGGGAAACGCGCAGATGCATAGTCGAAGCCCTAGCTTCCCATCCGGATGGTATGATGTCGAGAGCCGAACTGTTCGCTTTGGTGCAAGAAAAGAGAGGGATTGGGATTCACTCAATCGAAAAGTCGCTCAGTTCACTGATGGAGAAAAGCAGGATGCCAAGGCTAGGTAATGATAGGCTCTTCGGAGAGGAAGATCAGCTAATTGAGAGGGTTGTTGGGTTTGCAGGCGGTCCTCGGGTCTTTTATCGATTCTTGCATGAGCCCAATGAGCGGGATCTAGCGCAAGCGATAGAAAAATACGAGGACAGGGCAAAGCGTGCTCCTGCGGCTCGCGCACGTTCGCCACCTGACTTTCACTCACTTGCCGTGGAGAAGATTCTCTGGGCATCTGAGCTTGCTGAATGGATATGTAGAGCGACAGGATACGATGAAGAAAAATTCGAGAATTCTGCTTTCGGCAGGGAAATGCACAGGAGGTATATCGAAGCCAATTACCTGTCATTCAAATTGAAGTATGGAATAGCCCCGGTCCTTCCAATGGTTGAAGGCATTTATTCAGAGGATCCACATGATATAATGGCAGTCAGCACCCTAGTAGTAGAGGAAAGAGTAGGGCGAATTCGGAAAGATGAAACCGCAGAACCCGGCAAAGGTAAAGGCCATGGATACAGCGGCTTAAAACTTAAGGTATGCCGGGCGCCTGAGAACAGTACATTACTCATCATTCACAGACACAGAATAGTATGCCCTGACCCATCATGCCCGATGCGAGTGATAACCAAGCTGGAACTTACAAACATGGGTGATCTGCGCCCCAGTCAGGGATGGTTGGAACATGGATTTAGCGAAAGCGAGCCGAGGTATCCCTCGTTTCACATTATCTCTGTTATGAAAGCGGGTAGGGAAACCGAGGGAGATAGTACGCTCACTATTTCTCCTGAGCAGTATGAATTTTTGGACAAACACCCGGAGATCAATCTGTCCGCTGTCATACGTGCCGGCTTCTATGGGTTTATCTATGAATATGAGAAGTTATCTGAAGCAGAACGACTTTTATTTCTTAATAAATTGGATTAATATATAATTCGGATAGGGCTAATTAGTCTATTATGGGTCTAATTATAGGCACACAAACATACTGAATACGGACAGACCCATAAATGTTCATAAGCGAATACCGTATATTTTCGTAGTGCATGTCAGTTTATGACTTTTTAAGCGAAATACAGGGAATTGTTAGAGAATGAGGAAATAAGCCGATGGTTCAGCAATCTCAAGGCTAAGTCATATCTCACGGCAACGGTTTACCTCAGGGGACTGGGCTATTATTGCGTATTAACAGGGACTACTCCCGGTTCAATTATCCAGGATGTGAAGTCTGGCAAATTGCGAAATGACTTTATGGATTTTGTCAGGAAAATGGAAAGGGAGGGGAAAGCCGGATCCTATATAGCGCGATACAAGAAGGTTTTGCGTTCATGGTTAGGCTTCAAAGGACTGGACTTCAAGCTTGGTGTCAATATTGCCTATGAGAACAGGGCCCCTAGAGTGGAAGGGGAAAGGATACCGGAGAAGTCAGAGCTTGCAAAGATACTGAGGAACGGATCAGCAAGGGCAAGACTGGCGATCTCGTTGCTTGCCTTCAGCGGCCTTAGACCTGAGACACTGGGCAACGCCGAAGGCAAAGACGGCATGAGAGTATCGGACCTCCCAGAAATGAAGATAGAAAACGGCAAAGTGGAATTTGAAAAAATTCCCACCATGGTTAATGTGAGGTACACACTGAGCAAGGCGAAGTATACTTATTTTTCATTTCTGGGGCAAGAAGGATCCAATTACCTGAAAGAATACCTCGAATCAAGGATCAATGAAGGCGATGACCTGAAAGCCGATACCCCACTATTCAAATTAGACCCACAGGGACGCATTAGCCATGAATACATAAGAACGCAACTGGCGACAAGAGACATCAGAAAAGCGATAACTGGATCCGGCTATTCATGGAGGCCTTACGTTTTAAGAGCCTATTTTGCCACCGCTCTTGATAACGCAGAAAATAAGGGCCTTATTTCCCATCCTTGGAGAATGTTTGTCATGGGCCATAAAAGAGACATTGAAGCCCGTTATTCCACCAATAAGAGACTGCCAACGGATATGATCGAAGAAATGAGATCAGCGTACCTGAAGTGTTCTAAGTTCTTTGAGACTGAGGAAAGGGGAATAAAAGAAGAGGATTACCAGAAAATGCTCGGGGATTCTGCCATTGACACATTGACGGGGGCGTTTGGCATCACACTTACGGACGATCAGAAAGAGGAGCTCAGGAACCTTGACACTGAGAATACCAGAAAAGATGGAGGAGATATTTAAGGGCAAGAAGGCCGATATCCCGAATAACGGTAATTCCCAGAAGGTGATCTCCTTCAAAGAAGTGGAAACATACATAGAACAGGATGTGAATACGTGAGGGACTTTCCGGGAAACAAGGCCATCGTCAAATTGCCTTCGTAATTCAATTTTTTTTGAATACAATTGGCCTGACTTATAGAAATTAACTGCCAAAAATAGAGAATTCTGGGTCAACCTATTTATCTCGGATATTCTTAATGTCTTTCCTGATCCGACCGGCTACATCTTTCAACTTTAGATTGAGAAAGTCAAGGGAAATTAATATTTCACTTTTGTCTCTAGGAAATATATCAAATGCAAACCATTTGGTGATCTTCCTTACAGCAAGCGATTTTAATTTCAATTTTATTAGAATATACAACTGTACAGGTTCGGAAAAAGAGTGTGCTAACTTCGAAAGCGATCTTATTGCACTCTCACCTTTTTTAAATGCGTATTTTTCAATCCAAACAGAAGTTTCATCAAGTAAATTATTAACTGAGTCCTCGTCTTGTGTTGTAGCCATAGCTATAAGAACTGTCCTCCTGACTGAATTGAGTGGTAAGAAAATTACATATCCATTTTTCCATAAATATTCTATAAGGACTGCGAGTGATGTACGTTTATTTCCATCTACAAATGGATGCATTCGGATAATAGATTCCATTAGAGAGGCTGCCTCTTTAAAAATATCTCTGTAAAGTTTCTCGCCTGAAACAGTGAGTTCTGGCTTTTGAGAAATGGCCTCAATCACTCCCTTGTTAATTACTCCTGGCTAAGCCTTTAAATTGTTTACAACTTCGTCGTGGATTTTGATTATATCTTCATAGGACAAAAGATGGCTCATATTTTAGTAAAAAAGTGAGATTATAAATCTTTAAGCCTATCGAATATAGCTTTGTTTACGGGGTGATTCAATAGGTCATTCGTACGTTCCTCTTTTATAGAGAAATTGTTGTCTGGCTTTTTTATTGTTTTCTTATAGAAAGACATGTTACATATCCTCGTTAGTAGAGTATTATTTTTTGAGCATAAATACTTTGATACGTAATGAACGTATTAATTCGCACTAATTGTTAGATACGACACCCCGTTTTGAATTTATTGGATCTCTTCAACATATAGTGGGTAGATTTGGAATCCAGAACTACTCCGGAAATATCAGATTTATAGCGAGATTTGATACTTCACCTTGTGATTCCATGGCAGAATTATAGAATGTAGTTGAGATAGGTTGTTCCACCGGTTCTCGTGTTAACAGTTGGAGTAAACCTACCCACACGATCCTGAAGAGAACCCAAAAAATAAGGCAATAGTGAAATTGCCATCCTGAACTTTCAGGATCCCAGAAGCACAAACCATCCCTCATACGCATTGCCATGTCTCACAGGTTGAAAGAAAATGTACCCTCTAAGCAAAATATCAAAGACACTAAGGAAACGTCTAAAATAAAATTATATGAGGTCTGAATAAAAATTCAAATAGTGGATTTTTATATTTCTTCCATGGTTTCATTACCAGTTCTGAAGAACCTCATTATGACCGCCATAATAATTTCCTTCCTTGCAACATTTCTCAACCAGCAGGGTCTATTGCAGATCACATTTGGGGCTTCCAATGGAACAGTCTGGAACATCGGTGACATTATCGGGCTCGTATTTGCAGTAATTGCTATACGCCTGGTCTTAAGGGTACCTGAAAAACACGCTTAGGAATCCACATTTATTTCTGCTTAATTAAAAATGAAATACAGCTAATTAGAAAATGTGACAAACAATTGTGGAACTCTTGATCTCCTTGAGGGTATATTACTTCCCACAAAGAGTTCAAGAGATCTAGAAATAAATAAAACTCCAGATGAATTACCATACAGGAGCAAAATGGCGTATATCAGGCTAATAAAATATCCGGGCGCCAAGTTCGCTATCATCCCGGACATAATAAGAACGTTTTCTAATTCTGGCTGCAATCAATTCGTAGATGTATTCGGAGGTTCGGGATCTGTCTCTCTCAATATGAATTACCCGTCCACGATATATAACGATCTTGACCCACAATTTGCGAATGTTTTCAAGGCTATAAAATATCATCCCGGAAAGCTTTACGAGATGCTGAAATATGCCGATTCAAACCAGAATGTAAGCAATGAGGGCAGACTTAAGACGATTTCATCCGGCATGGCGAAAAAGTTAGGGAGAGACAGCCATAAAATAAAGAGTCCGTTCTATGCAAATGATTATGATTCGTCAAGAGCGGGTTTATCAACACAACAGGATTCACTAAAAAATAGTGATGGAGATCCGGAATGGGCAAGAGACACAATAATTAGATTCAGCCGCACTTTTGGTGGAATGGGTGAAACCTATGCGACAACAAATGAGAAATCAACCGATCTTTTCCTGAGAAAAACAATAAACAGTTTTGGGAAAATTCATGACGTGGTAAGGTTATGGAAGATAGAAAATATGGATTTTCGAGAGATTATTGCGAAATACGACTCAGAGAACACTTTCTTCTATTTCGATCCTCCATATCCCGGGAAGAACTGGTATTCATACAGCTTTGCCAACGAAGATTTTTTGGAGCTTGCAAAATATTTCAAAGGCTTGAGAGGGAAATATCTTCTCAATCTGAATGCAGATGACATTCAACTTGGCAGTATTTTTGGAAAGCCAGCTTTCATTAAAAAATACAGGAACCAGAACGTGAAGGAAGCGAATACAGCGGGCGGAATCAGATCCAAGTCATTTTACACGAACTTCTAGAATTGCCTCCTAGCATGAACGTATATAGGCTCTTGGAAACTTAGCGTTACCTGAAGAAATGATAAGAAATAACATGCCTTCTAACCCACGAGTAACGCTGGATCATCCCATTCTGTTGCATCGTATGCGGCGAGCAGGATGAATGTATAGATGATATTGCCACATACAAGGCAATTCTTGGGAAAGTAAGGAAAATGAATTTTTTTGGACATCCCGGATGATACATGCTATGCTTCCGATCGATTTTTCGTGGTGCTTTCTATCTTTGATATAGAGGATCGCGCATATATTAGTACCATCGTTATCATTTCCCCTTTACTCCGAAGGAAGCTGCAGCAAAACCCTCCATTGTAATAATGAGCCAGAGCTGACGTTTCAATCAAAAAATATACTGAGCATAAGATATCGATTGTAGGTAAAGGTGTTTCATAATAGTGCCAAGAAACTGATAAAATTCATTTACTTCAGGGATGGAAAGATCTCAGGAAACCCGTAAGCAACCGGTTAAGAAATAGTGACACAGATAAAGATCCAGAACATTGTACTTGCATCACAACTACAAATTAAGGGATAACTAACAATTTTAATTTTATTAAGAGTACCTGTTGTCAATGAAATACAAGTATCACACCAATAAGCGGAATAATGAAAATTGTTGCGAGAATTATCCATGAGATCGGGTTTCCAAAGTTTATAGTCCAGCCTATTCCAAATCTCTTTGCAACGACAAAAGACCTGTCCTTCCGGTTTAAATATATAACGCCCCCCTTCCAGAATTCATCATCATTCATATTTACCAGTCCAGTTGGTTGCTCAGGAAACCCAATCTTTATCCTGCTTCCCTGTTGTCCAAGATAGATCATCGGCGGGTATACCAGGATAATTGCAGATATGGGGAGATAGATGAGTGAAGACCCGTAATCCCTGTTAAGGATTCCCCAGTGGATTGCAGCAAGGAGCATAATAGTGACATTTACGGAAATTGATATTGCAGCAAATGCATATCTATTATATTTCTTGAATTTCTGCTGTTGCAGGTATGATGTACGTGGCTTGAAAACTTCAATCTCTTGGCGTGATCGCCATATTGCGAGCGATACCAGGAATAGGGATACTGTGAGTATTGCTTGTAATATTGGGAAATTGAAGACGTCTATGAGGTTCTTCCTTTCAAAGCCGTTTGGGATACCGTTTTGCGCGTAGTGCGTAACCAGAGTATTTGGGAGACTTGGATACAAAATGGCACCCATAATTATTGTGGCAACAACTATTACTGCAGAAAAGGCAAGCATCACCGGGTAAACATAGTCTTTCTTTAGCGGACCTGTAACCGGTATCACTACTCCGGCCGCTTCCCTCACTCCCTGGTACCAGCCATTCAACTCCTTAAATCTCTTCACTCTTCCGTGGATCACAAAATAAATGGAGTATACGGCTACAATTTCGACGAGAAAAGATAGAGTGTTTATTGGGAAAAATCCATAAAAATCCGGTATTAGTATAAAGAGAGTGAAAATGAGTACGCTTGCTATTGCCAGCCAGAAATGATAAGTTCTTTGCATCTTATTGAAAACTGGATCGATAGCTCTTTCAGGAGTAACTCTTACCCCAAATTTAATTGTGCTCTGAGATGCGTATGGAGCAAACCAGTAAAATAGCACAATAACCAGAAGAATAGCCGGGAATTCGATCTCAACTGGATTCAATCAAATCACCTCACATATTTTATCTGCAAGCAGTGGACGTATCTCCCTGAGAGCCTATGCCAAGCAGTATTGATGTATATCATGATTTCTTTGGAGTAAGCACGAGTTTTCTGAATATTTCCATGATCTTCTCTGGTTCAAAGCCCATTGCCTTTGCTTCATTTATGAGGCTAATCTCAACGGAACTCCAGTCGTCAAGGAACCGCTTCAGCTGGGCACCGGAAGCTGGCATTACAAGCAGCTGCCTCTTGGAATTCATTGATATGAATCCCTCAAGTACCAGTATGTTGTAAGACTTGTTTACTGTATGATAATTGATACCCAGATTCTTTGCCATGGATCTGGCAGAGGGAATAATTTGGCCTTCCTTAAGAGTGCCATCTGCAATGGCTTCCACTATCTGGTCCCGGATCTGTTGATACAGCGGTATATCAGAGTTGAATTCTATCTTGAGGAAAACTCCGGCTTGCATGTTATAATAATGTATCACAGATATTAAAATGTGCTGAAATCGTTGCCCTTCCTCAAATAGAATTGAATTAAAAAAACTGCAAAAATTCATATTTGAACATATGTTGTGCACTCAATGAATTTAAGCAGGAACGAAAGCTCAGTTCTTAAGTTCTTGAAGAACCGTCAGGATTCCAAAAGAATCGCTGAAAACGAAATTTTACTTCCAGAGCTAAGCAGTAGAGAAATTTCCAGTTCTGTTTCATGGCTGCAAAAGAAGGGGCTGATCACAGTAGAAACAGAATACACTGACAGGATCTTACTTGGAAATGAGGGCAAAACATATCTTAATGAAGGATTGCCAGAGTATAAGGTACTCAATTTTCTTAAGCAAAAGAAAGAAGCGCGCTTGGGCGATCTATTTGAAGTCTTCGGGAAAGAAGAGGCCTCGATAGCGCTAACGCAATTGGCAAAATTGGGGCTGAAGCCGAAAGAAGGCAGAATTAGCTACCATGAAGACCCGGCTGTTATTGAAGAGATAGAATCCAGGCAAAAGGCGCTCGTGTCATTGAGCAATGGTGATAGCAATCTTGACCAGAAGGTTCTGGAAAATCTAAAGGCAAGAGGGGACCTGCTTGAAACCCGGAAGCTAGGAAAAAGATTTGTTTCGCTTACTCCTGAGGGCAGGTCTTTTGTGTTACATGATTCGACGGAAAAGAGCATTGAAGAGATAGACAGCAAGATTATACTGTCTGGCGAATGGAAAATCTCAAGATTCAGGGAGTACGACCTGTCTTCACCTGTAGAGACATTTCGTGGGGCATCTGTTCATCCCATAACCAACCTGATTAATCGCGTGAAAAAGATTTTCCTGGAACTTGGATTCAGCGAGATAAGGGGACATTACATTGAATATGCTGGGTGGAACATGGATGCACTATTCATTCCGCAACATCATCCAGCCAGGGACCTGCAGGACACCTTTTACGTAGACGTTGCAAGTAAACCGGAATTTGAGAGCCCCGAAATTCTTCCGAAGGTAAAAAAATCACACGAGAGAGGAATTCCCGGCTATTCCGGCTGGAAATATCAGTGGGATGAAGCAGAGGCACATCGTACTCTGCTCAGAACACACACAACAGTTAATACAATCAGGTACCTCTATAACCATAGGGAACCACCAGTTGCTGTATTTTCTATTGAGAAGGCGTTCAGGCATGAAAGTGTAGACTGGAAGCATCTTGCCGAATTGCACCAGATCGAAGGGGTATTCTATGGTAAAGACGCAAATATATCCACTCTCAAATGGCTGATCAGAGAATTCTACTCTAAACTCGGGTTTAATGAAATAAAGTTGATTCCGTCCTACTATCCCTATACCGAACCGAGCATGGACGTTGTAGCCGTAATAGATGGAAAAGAGGTTGAGATGGGTGGTTCAGGGCTATTCAGGCCCGAGGTCACTGTGCCCATGGGGCTAAGGGAACCTGTAATTGCATGGGGTCTCGGGCTGGAAAGGCTGGCAATGTTGTTCTATGGAATAAAGGACATCAGGGAAATATATAACTCAGATCTGGAATGGCTGCAAACATACAGGTTCAGGTATTGAATACGAGTCCCCCGAATTTTTCCTGGCACTGAATACATACTTTACCATTCCTTGACAGATGTATTTCACAGGTTGGTTCATTGCATATCCTGCAAAGTGTGGAAGCAGGTGCTCCACATATATGGCATAAACCTGTCACAGACACGCATTAAGCATCCTCTGCGGATATTTAGTCTTATCCCGGCAAATTGTTTTTAAGGGCTAAAATTAATGTGATAATATTTATATAAATCAGATATATCCTCCACAGACAATATGAACAGGAAAACATTTCTTTTTCTAGCAATTTTCACAGCTGCCCTTTTGCCTGCTACCGCGACTGCCGCAGTCATTATAAACGATCCTATCCTGGTTTCAACAAACCAGAACAATGCTGTGGTATACTTAACCAATGGACCCGGATACTCAACGGCACAGAGCATGGGTTTCATGTATTCTAATTATGCTGCTTCTGGTGCAAATGTTACACTTGACCTGAACTACACTCATCATGGTGAGGTAAATATCACAAATGCGCTGGAAATTGTCAATAATGCAGCGAGTAACGTAGAGGTGTGGCTAAATGGAACACTACCCAACTACATTACACTCTATTACTCAACTTCACTAGCGACAGGCTCGGATCTGGGAACGAAGTTAGTAAGCGGAACACCATTCACAATTACAACAGGCTCAGACTTATATTTCTCAATTGTTATTAATACTCTCACGACTCCAGGTACCTCTGCAAGCGCTACCTTAACAATGCAGTATACTGAATCGTAAGTTGGGAAGCATTGGCATGACCGGAGCACGACTGAAAGCCGCAATAACGATCCTCATAGCTGTGGCTTTCCTGTCTACCGGTATTTCCAGTGCCACTGTTCTTGTACATAACCCGGTATTAATTACAAGTAGCCCGACTTCATCAATAGTGCAGTTCTCGTCGAATGGTTCCTCATCGCTGGTGGCAGTAAACATCAGTAATGATCTTTCTGAACTCAATGCGAGTATTTCTGCAATAGGGTTTTATTCAAACTCTAGCAGGGTTTCAGACCAGTTAACCCTTAATAACGGCAACTACACGGTTCTCGCCAAGCCGCTGACTAGTTTCATGGCAACTCAAAACTCTACCACGTTCAGGATAGCAGGCTCAACAAACTTTTCCGGTATATTATACTCTCCGATCAATGATACAAATTATAGCTACGTTATAGCTCCGTCTAATGCCACAATATCCATCTTCGGCTTTCCATTCGTGAAGGGGCAGAGCGAAGAATTCATTACGGCCACTGGGGAGTTCGTAAATGAGGTGAGTCTGCTGCTCTCTGGAAACGGCTCCTTTAATTTCTCAATGGGTTCAACCCTCTATGGTTCACAGATCGCCAGCAACGAAAGCGTCGTTGTTACGGGTACAAATTACTATAACATATCCATTCCGGTGGCATTCCTAAGTGGAGAGACGCCCTATTACCTGAATCTCTACAGGACCTCCGGTAACCCTGCATGGAGATCAGTCATCCAGCAAGATGTTTCGTCCGGGAGCAACATCAGTTCATACGGAAATATAGATTCTTTTCTCACAATAAGCTTACGTGGATACAATTTTCCCTCTAATATAAGCGTGGAAGACTCATTTTTAAGTGGCGTATACTCAGTGGGTTTTAACCCACAACTTGGGCATCTTCCAAGAAACGTTGCCATATTTTACGAATATGGACTGAAGTCTGGCACGAGCTGGTCGGTTTTGGTTAATGGCAGTACATACGTTACACAGGGAAAATTCATTGAAGTCAACGGTACTCAGGGAGCAACGGCCTATTCTACAGTTCCGGTTCCAGGATATTCGGCGGTTTCTGATTACGGCATCTATAACCAGTCTGGTTATTCCATCGTGATTCCAATAGTGTTCCATATCGACACGACAGCACCGCTCGTGGGCGCGAACTCAACGCATCTGAAGTATGGTTTATCAAAAGGTTCTCAGGAATTTACATTGCCCGGCGGTGGCATAATCGACCATGTATCCATACTCTTGAAAGGCAGCGGTAGAGTAAATATATCTATCGGCTACTCTCTCTCCGGGAGCCAGATTATGGGGAACAAGACACTTTCCGTTAATGGTTCCGGTTGGTATTCAGTTTCTGTGCCAACCATATTTTTCAGCGGTTCATCCAGCTACTTTTTGAACGTTTATTCCGTGAATGGTAATGTTAAGTGGGCATATTCACAAGTATCTCACGCAGTATCCATAAACACTCTGCATTCGTATTTCTATAAGAACGACAAACTCAAACCGTCAAATTCACGGGTTTACATTTTCAACCTGACATATGTCAAGCAAGAGGCTTTCAATACTACGGGTAGAATGATCTTTGTGGAATACGGTCTTCCTTCAGGAACAAATTGGGCCGTTGACCTGTTATCTCAGCACAGCATCAATATCGGTTCAGTCATTACCGGATACAGTTCCCTCTTGTTTGCCCACGCCAATATGATTGCAGTTTCAGGCCCACCGAACAGCATAGGCATTTCATTTTCGTTGTCAAATAATACCTCAACCCGGCTTCAGTTTACTTATACTCCGGGCAGCTTGGTCAATACTGGCAGTCCTGTCGGATTCACGCCGTTGTCTCCCCTGGTAATGGGAATAAATCTGATACCATATACCACTGGTGCTGTAAAAGAAACCTTCGGCATTTACTTGGTTGCTCACTCTGGAAGTGTAACCATAACATTACCCATTGTGCTAACTGTAAGCCTTTCGTTTTATGAAATTACAGGGTAAAATCAATTCCTGTTAAGTGCTGCGGTCATGCAGTGTGCCCCACCGTACCCTCCAGTCAGTTCACTGAGTTCAAGAGTAATGCAGTCCAGGCCGAGTTCGCTAATTTCTCTCCTGTCTGGAAACAGCCCGTCAGAATTGGGCTTTGCAATGTCTGTATGCACCATATCTGCAAGTTTCCTGGAGAACACATTCTCGTCGAGAAGCTTTTTAATCACCTGCTTGACGTTTACAGCCAGTATTTTCTTGTCTGATATTGTGAGAAAGTTGGAAGAATACCCCATCTGTTCACTTAGCCTCAGGTCGACAAAATTGAACCCTTTGCCCTTCAGGTAATCATACAGGTTTGCCTTTCCGGTTTCAACATACTCTCCCATGGCAACCTTTCCCATTATGATCCCATCGGCTTTTTTTGCAAGATCAACTGCTGTTATGGCTATCCCGTCGCCAGCTATGTTGAAATATGTGTCGAGATGCATGTTTATCATGGGGTCTCTCGCCTCTGCTTCCATAAAGTCATAAATTGGATTGTTAGCTATAAAGAATTCATCAAAATCAAATTTTCCGGACTTTAACACTTCCATTGCACCTCCGGTATCCGTGCGCGGTCCCGTTCCGATAAGCGCGAAATCTCCTGCAGGTATGAAATCCCCTCCTTCAAATGAATTATTTTCTGAAACTCTGAAAACACTCTTCTCCTTAAGGGCATTTCTTATGACAAAATCTGTGATTTCAGTCTCCCTGGACCTCTGCATCTTCTTCATGTTTCCAATTACTATCCCGTTATTTCCCACCGCCTGCTGGT